>JBCBZH010000092.1:0-13995 GCA_039815415.1 Bacteroidota bacterium | reverse complement strand
GTCTGCGACAGGTGCTGGTCAATCTGCTTTCCAACGCCGTCAAGTTCACCTCGGAGGGATCGGTGTGTGTGCGGGTCCATGCCAGTCCTTCGGATGCAGCGGCAGGGGCCCACGTGCAGCTCGCGTTCTCCGTGGAAGACACCGGCATCGGGATCGCTCCCGAAAAACTCAGTACGGTGTTCGAGTCGTTCTCGCAGGCCGACAGCTCGACAACGCGGAAGTTTGGCGGGACGGGCCTTGGGCTGACGATCTGTGCCCACCTGGTGGAGATGATGGGCGGTGAGATAGGAGTGGAGAGTGTTCTGGGTCAGGGCTCGACCTTCCTGTTTACGGTGTCTGTGGAGGTGGCTGCGTCGGAGCGCCGGGTGTTCCTCCGGTCTGAGCAGCCTGTGTTGCAGGGGCGCCGGGTGCTGATCATCGACGACAATGTGGTCAATCGCGAGATCCTGACACGGCTGGCTGAACGCTGGCAGATGACGCCCGATGCCGTCGAGGCCGGTGGGATCGGGCTGGCGGCGGTTGACCGGGCGCGGCAGGCTGGGCATCCGTACGATGTGGTCCTGCTCGATATGCAGATGCCCAATATGGATGGACTGGCCGTTGCCGAGGCGCTGAACGAGCGTGCCGACGCTCCGGTCGTGGTGATGCTGACCTCGATCAATCGGGATGCCGCGTTGCGCGAGGCCGCAGACGCAGCGGGAGTTCATGCCGTGTTGTACAAGCCGACCAAGCCCAGCCAACTCCATAGAGCCCTGGTTCAGGCGTTCGGTGGCAAGCCCGTGCGCACAGACGTGGAGCCAACCGCGTGGGTGTCTCGTCCGACGGACGATCGCCAGCTCAAGACAGAGGTGTCATCGCTTCGCATCCTTCTGGCAGAAGACAACTTGGTGAACCAGAAAGTGGCTGTGCGGATGCTGGATCGGTTGGGCTACCGCGTGGATGTGGTGGCCAACGGGGTGGAGGCCGTGGAGGCCGTGCGTCGCCAGTGCTACGATCTCGTTCTGATGGATGTCCAGATGCCCGAGATGGACGGGCTGGAAGCCACGCGCCAGATTCGATTGAGTGGGGGCGACATGTCCCAGCCATACATCATTGCGCTGACGGCGAACGCGATGGAGGGAGATCGGGAGGCGTGCTTGGCAGCAGGCGTGGATGCGTATGTAGCCAAGCCTGTAGGCATCCAAGATCTCGGTGCTGCCATCGAGCAGGCTCAAGAGGGAGCATCCAGGCCCGTCAGCTGAGCCGCGAGTGGCCTTGCGAAGGCCCCCGTAACGCCAGAACCTCAGGCACGCGCCGATTCATGGCAAAGGAAACGCCTGCTCGACACTGGATGGGGTAGCGTTGAGGCGGAGTGGATGCAAGGGGCGTGGACCGTTCGCCAGCTCGAGGACTGTGATAGAGGGTGCAGACAACGAGGTGACGGATGGATTGTAGCTGATTCTCAGCCTAGGGCGAGGATGACACGTGGGAGCGTTGGCACGACGCAGACCGAGGCCTCTCAACGAGCTGGCGAGAACCCTGAGGGCGTGGTCAAGCGCCCGGCGTGTGGGGGAGGCGCAGTCATACACACGAATGGCAAGCCACATCTCGCGCTGTGACGCAGTGTTGTGAACACAGGCCGGCAGTCGATAGGAGGCTGAAGCCGAAACCAGAACGGCCTCGCCCCCAGCAGGGACGAGGCCGTTGGCCAAAGCCGCTCCGAAAGTCAAGCGGGCATTCCGGTCTAGTAGGAGCGGCCCTCGATCAGGGCATCGAAACGCTCACAGTCCACCGGGATCGACTCGACGCGGCGTGCACGGCGGTCGCCCTTGCCGGGGTCTTCCTTCGGATTGGAGGCAAGGTCAGCTCCACGGTTGCGAACCTGGAGACGGCTGGCGCTGATGCCACGGCTCAGGTAGAAATCGTAGACGGCCTGGGCCCGGCGGCCTGCAAGGCCCATCCCGAACTCGTCATACTCCGTCGTGTCCATGTAGCCATCGATGAAGATGCAGCAGGCGGAGTCGCGGAGGAGCAGGTCTACGTTCTCGTCGAGGAGCGCCCGCGCGTTGCTGTCCAGCATCGAGCTTCCATAGTCGAAGTAGGCGGCGTTCAGCTCTACCAAGTCGCAGACAGGAGCCGGCGGCGGCGGAGGTGGCGGAGCCGGCGGATCGGGCCGTGGGGCAGGCGGAGCCGGCGGGGTGGGCGGCGGCGGCGGAGGAACTACGGCCACCGGAGGGGCACTGCCGAAGCCGAGTCGGAGGCCACCCAGGAGGAGAGCCTGGTTGAACCGTGTGTCGAAGGTGCTGTCGCCTTCAGGGTTCACTTCTGGGCACCCGACCTGATTGGGATCGGTCTCACACGGAACCTCGGGCTCCTTGCAGTCCGGGTTGTTGGGCTCTTCCTCACACGTTGGGTCGCGCTGGAGAGAGGCGACGAAGGCGCCAGCTTCCTCGGCTCCGACTTCGTTCAGGATGAAGCGGTAGCTGGCTTCGCCAAACACCGAGAGGTTTCGAGAGACCCGAAGGTCTACGCCAAGTCCGGCTGGTACGAACAGAGCTGTCTTGTCTCGGTTGAGTGCATCGGCAGCATCATCGTTCCCAAACGGATCGGCGATGAGCGCGCCGAATCCGGAGAACAGATACGGCACCACATTCGACCGGCGGTACGATGCCAGGTTGAAGATCAGGTCGCCCTCGAGAAGTGCGTTGGGGTTCGTCAGAAACGGGTTGGCGCCTGGAGGAGAATCGGCGCGCTCGCTGTCTGCGCCCAGGTTGGTCACGCCACCCAGGAGGCGGCCGTAGAGGCGCTCGGAACCGAGAGGAAAGGAAACCTCACCGGTGATGGCGAGCCCAGTCTCCCGAATGTCATCCTGGTCGGCAGCGTCGCCATGGAGGATGTCTGGGCCGAGGTAGACCGACGGGCCGACGCCGACGCCGATGCGAACACCGGGAGCGGAGGACTCGGTCTGTTGGTCCAGCCCATTGTAGCGGCCTCCGATGCCGGTGTCCTGCGCGAGGGCCACAGGAGCCACCAGCAAGAGGCTCAGAAGGAAGGAAAGGCGTTTCATGGAGTCACTGGATCGTGAGCGGCACACCGCCGAGAAGGGCTCATGCGGGCGTTTGAAACCCGGCCCGTCAACAACCGCGCGGGGCAGACGCTGCAAGGGTTCACTTGCAGAAGACGGAAGGGGTGTATTCCAGGCTAGCCAACATGATGCCAGAACCGCCCGCCAGCTCGAGGCGTGCGCTCGAGCTGGCGAGAGAGACAGAAAAAGGGGCGGCCCACCTGATCGTGAGCCGCCCCTAAGGACGTGAGCGCGAGGCTCAGGATGAGGCCCCGAAGGAGCCCCATCCCATTTGGACTACATCCCGCACTGGGTCGGGATCGAGTCCGCACGACGTGCGCGGCTGTCACCTGGGCCCGGATCCTCCTTCGGGTTGGCGGCAGGATCCACGCCGCGGCCTTCGGCCGTCACACGGCTCTCGTCGATGCCGTTGGCGATGTAGTAGGCGCGGACGGCGTCGGCGCGCTGCTGGGAGATCCGCATCGCATCACCCTCCTGGCCGTCGGAGTAGGCGAAGGTGTTGACACAGATGCTCGGGCAGCGACGGAGAATCTCGATGTTCTCGTCAAGGCGGCTCCGGGCGTCAGCGGTCAGGGTGGCTGCGCGGTACTCGAAGTAGACCGGGTTCAGCTCCGTGATCTGCTCGCAGAACGAGTCGCCCACGGTGACCGTGATGGTGCACGTTTCTGAACCGTATGCATTGGTCGCGGTGATGGTCACGGTGTAGGTACCCGTTGCCGAGTAGCTGTGACGGGCCGGGAGGCTGTTGGCCGTCGTTCCATCGCCGAAGTCAACCGTGACAGACGGCTCGCCAGAGATGTACTGGTTCTGGACCACGTTGGCGTTGATCGTCACCTGGTCGCCGGAGTTGACGCGCGTCGGGGTTGCGCGGCAACCGGAGATCTCCGGTGCAATCTGCGGCTCCACAACGGTCACGAGGCAGGACTCAGAATCGGAGTCCCGGTTGGCGGCCGTCGCCATGACGGTGTAGGTTCCAGGTGCCGTGAAGGTGTGGGACGTGGTCATCCCGTTGCCACCCATCCCGTCGCCGAAGTCCCACGTGGTGGTGACAGGCTGGTTGGCGTCCTCGTTGATCATGACCATGAACGAGCCCGACTCACCCGCGGTGAGGGTGCCAGGACACTGAATGCTCTCGATCTCCGGGCTGACGTACGCAGGCTTCAGGTTGAACTTGAGGCCGACGTTGTAGAAGCCGAGGATGTCGAAGTCCGTATCGTCACCGTTCGCGCCACCTTCAGACTGACCACCTGGGTCGACGCCGTCAACGACAATGTCCGGGAAGAAGAAGGAGTAATCGGCCCCAGCAAACAGGGACATCCGATCATTCAGCACGTAGTCCACACCGAGGCCCGTGATGGGTCCAAAGGCGAAGGACTTCTGATCCTGCGTCGAAGGGTCGTTCGACTTGACCGCTACAGCCAGACCCATGTTGATGAATGGGCTCAGCTTCGAGTTGGCGAACGGCAGGTAACGGAACATGGCGTTCACCTGCGGCATGATGCCATTCTCGTTGATCTGCTGCAGGCCTTCGCTCGGAGACGAGTCCGAATCCAGGTTGGCGTAGTCCGCAAACTGGAATCCAAGACCGAAGCCGAGCGACGGGGTGAACTGGTAGCCCACCTCAGCACCGAGGCCATAGCCGAAGTCCCGGAACAGCCACGCGATATCGCTGCCGTTGCTGTCGTTGAGCTGGCCGTCGTCATTGATGTCGCCAATGGAGGCCGTCTGGTCAAGCTCACCGCCGTACACGGTGGCTCCACCGCGGAGCGTGATGTAAACGGTTTCGCTGGATCGGATGGACTGCGCCTGTGCTGCCGTAGCAAGCAGAAGCGCCATACATCCAAGCAGGATCGGAGTCAGACGCGAGGTCATAGACGTCTCGTACTGTCGCATGGAGAGAGGGGGTGGGGGTGAGAGGGTCAAGCCGGAGGAGAGAACGTCCGGCGAACACCGAGTGAAGGGCTGGGGTCTAGAAGCGAAGGCTCAACGCGCGTTCAGTCTGGGTCCTGAACTCTCTGCGGGAAAATCGGGATTATGTCCGATGCCGCAGGCAAGACATTGACGTGAAAGGGAGAGCAGGAAAGGAGGGCGTTAACCGTCACTCTGGCAAGGCGGTTCCGCGTTCGGGGATCGAATCCAACCCGGACCTTGCACAGCTCGGGCCGCCAGCGGTCGGCTATCCGAGCGAGTCGACGTAACGGTCGAGCTGGCTTTTGGTGTTGGCCGCGTTGTTGGGGTGGACGAGGCGGCTGCCTGCCATCCGATCCAGCTGGGCCTTGACGACGTTCAGCTTGGCCTCGGCCTCGCTCTTGTCCGTCGTCGCCCGAAGGTCCTTGATCAGGGACCGCACGCGGGTCTTGTGGTACCGATTACGAATGCGACGCTTGGCGTCTTGGCGGACGCGCTTCGCCGCCGACTTGTGCTGTGGCATACATGGGCGCCCGGCTGGGCGGCATGAGGGTGAGCATCTAAACGGGGCTTCGCGAAGAAGTCCCGGTAGAGGGCATGGGACCCGCTAAGTTAGAAGAGCGCATATGCAGATGTAGAGAAAGGCGCAGGGCCTAACAGGTTTACAACACACGTGTCTGCAACATCGGTGCCACCCTGACAGTGTCCATGCTCGAGTTTCTCCGCGATCTATTCTCTCGTCCCGGCGCTCCACGTACGGTCATTCTCCTGGAGCCGGACACCATGAATGCGCCGCGCCAGTACGAGGTGCGGCCGACGAATTCGCTGTATGCAATCGTGATCGGTGTTGTGCTGGCGTCCATCGCGCTAGTGGTGCTGATTCTGCTGACGCCCCTGCGTGGGTTGGTGTACGGTCCGGCTCCAGAGCAACTCCGGGACGTTGCCGAGTCGAATGCGATTCGTGCCGAGGCCTTGGAGGATTCGTTGGTCGTGCAGCAGGAGCAGATCGCCCTGCTTCGGGCCATCATTACAGGGGAAGGAGATGTGTCCATAGAGCCGGTTGGAGAGGCCGACATGCCGTTTTCTGGGTCGCTCGCGGCTGATTCACTCGGGCCAGAGCCGCCTCCGCCAGCTCGAGAAATCCTGCCCCGCACCCGCCCTGCGCTTCCCCTTCGGTCGTTGCAAACCCGCGTCGAGGGAGCTGACGCGGCGCGGGCGGAAGCCTATCTGTCCGGCCTCCGCCTTCCGTCGCTCCCTCCGGTCTCTGGTGTGCTCTCGCGGGGGTACGATGCCAACCGGGGGCATCTCGCCATTGACATTGCTGCGGACGAAGGGACGCCGGTTCGCTCCATTGGAGATGGCTACGTGACGTTTGCCGACTGGACTCAGGCGGGGGGGTACACGATTGCGGTCCAGCACGCCGACGGATATCTTTCGATCTACAAGCACAACGCGCGTCTTCTCAAGCGAGCGGGCGAGCGCGTGCGAAGCCGGGAGGTGGTCGCGTTGAGCGGAAACACGGGGGAAATCACGTCGGGGCCCCACCTTCATTTTGAGCTGTGGCGCGACGGACTCGCCCAGGACCCGGCTTCTTTCCTCATCCTGTCCTGAGACGCCCGGCTCGCCGTGCTGCTCTCGCCCTACCCCGATGGCTCTCTTTCGGAACGACTCAGACTCCTCTGCTCCCGTGGCGAAATCCCGCACCCCTATGGCAACCAACCCTGCCGATCAGCACAACATCATCGGTCAGTCCACGACGGTCGAAGGAACACTCCGTTCGAGCGGAAACGTCAACATCTCCGGGACGGTCAACGGGAATGTGGAGGTACAAGGGCGGACGATGGTGATGCCGGGCGGTGTGGTTGAGGGCGAGGTGGCGTCCACAACGGCGGAGATCGGAGGCACCGTCAAGGGGCGCGTGATGGTCCGCGAGCGGCTCGTGCTGAAGGGTACGGCGGTCGTGGAAGGAGACATTCGCACCGAGAAGCTGGTGATTGAAGACGGCGCCACCTTCAACGGGAAGTGCGAGATGGGCGGAGCGCGCGCACCGCGCCGCGATGCCGCGCCTGCCGGAGATCGTCGTGCGGCCGCCAGCCCGGAGGCGTAACCCGGTGGCGAAGCCTGCGTCCTCCGGCGACTGGCCGGAAAAGCCGGATGCCTGGGAGCAGGCCGATAAGGCCTGGGAAGCGAAGTGGTCCGATCGCCAGCCCGAGGAGGACACCGAAGGCTATGCGGCTCCTTCAGACCGGTACCGGTCCAGGGACACGTCCTCGCGGTCGCTTCGGGACAGCTACGGCGATGGAATGCGCGCAGCCGGCCCCTACCTTGGCCTGGGCGCTCAGATCGGTGGCTCGATGATCTTGTTCGTTGGGGCGGGCCTGATGCTAGATCGGTGGCTGGGCTCAACGCCGTGGGGCGTGATTGTGGGGGCCGCGCTCGGCATGGTGGGCATCATCGCGCTGGTGATGCGGATCGCGAAGGAAGAGTCTCGGACGGGAGACCGAGGACCGGGGGGGAGGGAATAGAGAGACCTCGCAGAAGTGCAGCGCCATCGGTGGTGATTCCTGATGCGAAGGAGTCGAGCAGGTGGAGTGTTCTAAGGGGCGGTCCTTCGTCTTCGGTCTCCCGTCCGCTCGTCGCCAGCTCGAGGCGAGGCGCGCGAGCTGGCGATCCTCTGCCACGGGCCATTCCCCACTCGCTACTGGCTGCGCGAGCACCCCGCATCCCCCCATTCTCCATTTCCCCTTCACCCCGCCTTGGGGGAGCCTCTGCGGTAGCCGGACTAGCTTCACAGTCTTCCTTTCCGGCGCCGACTTCCCGCGCGCACTGATTCACCTGACGGCCCCCGCCGCCCGATGAGCTTTCTCGCCAGCCTGTTGCTCGGTGCCCTGTTGGGCGCAGCCTACTCGGCGGCGGCGTTGCTGGTCGTACAGAAGGCGCGCACGCTCGAGCCCAACCACGCACTGCGCGTGATCCTCGGCGGCATGTTGGCCCGGATGGTCCTGATGCTGATTGCGTTCGGGACGATCCTCGCGACGGTGGCCGTGCACCGAGGCGGGCTGGTTCTGGGTCTCGGGGTCGTGTTCGTGATCGGCCTCATTCTGGAAGTGCTCTTCGTTCTCCCCCGGCCTCGAGCTGACGCCTGACTCTGATGCGCCTGACCTCCATGCGTTCTGCCGCTCGTCTCCTTTTTGTGCTCGCGGGCTTCGCGCTGATCTCGACGCCAGCTCGAGCCGCAGGCGACGGAGAGTTTGACGCCATCCACCACACGGCCGACGGCAAGTACCTCGACTTCTTGCCAATCGGTAAGGTCGAGCTGCCACGCTTGTTTGTAACGAGAGACGCCGAGGGCTCGCTCGGGTTCGACTTCTTCTGGTCCTCTACGGCAGCCGTCGAGTCCGGCGACTACGCCATCGACACCTACGGCGAAGAGGGAGATGCAGAGTACGGGGCCGAGGGCGGTGACCTCGCCAACGAGCTGGCGACAGAAACGGAGCAGGAGATCCTCGGTGAAGAGGCGGCAGGCGGCGAGGCGGAGGGACCGCCGCCCTACGACTCGCCTCTCGTTGCCACGGGCGGAGCCGAGATCGTGCTGGATCTCTCCATCACGCGCCACCTGATCTTCGTCCTCATCATCATTTGCGTGCTGTGCCTGCTGTTCATCCCGATGGCGGGCAAGTACAAGAAGGGCATCGGGCGCACAAGTGCACCGCAGGGGCTCCTCCAGAACATGCTGGAGACGGTCATTGTCTACATCCGCGATGAGATTGCCAAGCCGAACCTGGGCGACAAGCACGAGAAGTTCCTGCCGTACTTGCTCACGCTGTTCTTCTTCATCATCGGTTGCAACCTGGTCGGGCTGGTGCCCTTCGGCGCGACGGCCACCGCCAACATCACCATCACGGCGGTGCTCGCCATCATCACGTTCATCGTGACCCAGGCTGCAGGCACCAAGGATTACTGGATGCACATCCTGTGGCCTCCAGGAATCCCGGCATTCGTCAAGCCCATCCTGGTGCCGATTGAGATCCTGGGCCTGTTCACGAAGCCCTTCGCGCTGGCGGTCCGGCTCTTCGCCAACATGACGGCGGGGCACCTCGTGATCCTGAACCTGATCGGGCTCATCTTCCTCGTCGGCGGCATGAACGCGACAGCGGGGTACGCCACCTCGGTCCCGGCGATGTTCCTGACTGTCTTCATCTACTGCCTGGAAGTGCTCGTCGCCTTCATCCAGGCCTACGTGTTCACCATCCTGAGCGCGCTGTTCATCGGAATGGCTGCCGCCGAGCATGAGCACGACCACGACCATTCGGAGGACCACGGGTTGGACGCCCACGACTTGGCCCTTCAACAATCCACGCCTCTCGTCAACGGTGCTCCTCACAAGAAGGAGCACGAGCGCACAGTAGGCACGGAGGCCGCCCTGGCCTAACACGAGTCGGCTTCGGCCGACCTCGATTCCTTCCGGGCGCTCAGCGCTCACCCTCGAACTCAACTCACCCCCAGAATCATGGAGTCTGTCGCTCTTGGTTATCTCGGCGCCGGCCTCGGCGCTGGCCTCGCTGTCATCGGAGCCGGTCTCGGCATCGGCCGTCTTGCCGCCGCCGCCCTCGAGGGCTCGGCTCGCCAGCCCGAAGCGGCCGGTGACATCCGGACCACGATGATCATCGCTGCCGCCCTCATCGAGGGTGCTGCGTTCTTCGGCCTCATCGTCTGCATCCTGATGGCGATCGCGTAACACGCTGCGGGTGCTCCAGGCGCCCAGTGTGTTTCGCCCGGGACGAATCGGGCGTGTCCTAGAAGACCTCTAGGGCACGCCGTCCCGACCTCTCATTCCGGCTTTTAGCCTCTTCCATCTCTCCGATGGCTGTTCTGATTTTCGCCGCTGGCCTGCTCGATCCCAACTTCGGGTTGGTGATCTGGATGGCGCTTGCCTTCCTGACGCTGCTGTTCATCCTCTCGAAGTTTGCCTTCCCTGCCATCATTGGTGGCCTGAAGGAGCGCGAACAGACCATCGAAGAGTCGATGACGCGCGCTGAGCGAGCCCTCGCTGAGGCCAAGCAGCTCCAGGCCGACAACGAATCCGCCCGTCGCGACGCCGAGCGTCAGGCCCAGTCCATCCTGCGCGAAGCGAAAGAGCAGGCCGATTCCCAGCGCACCGCCGACTTGGACAAGACCAAGGCGGAGATTGCGCGCATGCAGGAGACAGCTCGCGCCGACATCGAGCGCGAGAAGCAGCAGGCGCTGTCTGAACTGCGCTCCGAAGTCGCCCACCTCGCCGTCGGCGCTGCCGAGAAGATCCTCGGTCGCGAGGTCGACGCCGATGCCCAGAGCGGGCTCGTGGACGACTTCATTGCCGAGCTGCCTAAGAACTAGGCGTTGGGGGATTAGGGATTGGGGACGAGTCTCAGACCAGTCCCCAATCCCCAATCCCCAAACCCGAACCCCCAGCCCAATGAACCCCGTCGCTCGCCGATACGCTCAGGCTCTCTATCAGGAAGCCGCTGCTGCGAACGCCACCGATGCGGTCGATGCCGACGTGCAGATCCTCGGTGAGACCATGGAGGGCGCACCCGAGCTGGCGCGCCTGTTCGCCAGCCCGGTGGTCTCGCGCGAGAAGAAGGAGGCCGTTCTCAAGCGGCTGTTCGACGGTCGCGTTAGCGAGCTGACGACCCGCTTCATTGGGCTCCTCGTCTCGAAGCAGCGCGAGGCTCTCGTGCCTGCTGTGGTGGCGGCCTACCGCGCGCTTCGCGATGAGCGCGAGGGCATAGTGGAGGCGGAAGTGCGCAGCGCCAAGCCTCTTTCCGCCGACGAGGCGGACCGCATCAAGGCCGGTCTCGAAGCCCGCACAGGCCAGACCGTTCGGATGCACATCAAGATTCAGCCGGACCTGATCGGAGGCCTCGTCGTCCGCGTGGGCGATGTCGTCTATGACCGCAGCGTCCGCCACCAGCTCGATATCCTCCGCGATCAGCTCGACCAGCGCGCGGCCATCAGCCTCAACTGAGCCAGTAGCGAGTGGGAAGGGGCCAGTGGTCCGCTTCCCCATCCGCTCATCTCTTTCCTAAACCGACACCCACTGGCCACTGGCCACTGCCTCTTCCCCTGACATGGCAACTGCGATTCGCCCCGACGAAGTCACCGCCGTCCTCCGCGAGGAACTGGGCGGATTCGACGCTCAGACCGACACCTACGAGGTCGGCACCGTGCTCCAGGTGGGCGACGGCATCGCTCGCCTCTACGGCCTCTCGAAGGTGCAGGCCGGTGAGCTGATCGAGTTCCCGGAGTCCGGCGTGACCGGCATGGTCCTCAACCTCGAGGAAGACAACGTCGGCGCCGTTCTCTTTGGCGACGCTGCCGAGGTCAAGGAGGGCCACGAGGCGCGCCGCTCGGGCCGCATCGCCTCCATCAAGGTGGGCGAGGGCATGCTGGGCCGCGTGGTGGACCCCCTCGGTAACCCACTCGACGGCAAGGGGCCCATCTCGGGCGAGACCTACGAGATGCCCATCGAGCGCAAGGCGCCGGGCGTGATCTACCGGGAGCCGGTGACCGAGCCGCTCCAGACCGGTATCAAGGCCATCGACTCGATGGTGCCCATCGGCCGCGGCCAGCGCGAGCTGGTGATCGGTGACCGCCAGACGGGCAAGACGGCGGTTCTGGTGGATACCATCATCAACCAGAAGCGGACGCACGTTGAGGGCGGAAAGCCGGTCTACTGCATCTACGTCGCCATCGGGCAGAAGGCGTCCACGGTGGCGACGCTGCAGGCGGCGCTCGAGCGCTACGGCGCGATGGAGTACACGGTGATCGTGAATGCTCCAGCGTCGGTGCCCGCGCCTCTCCAGTTCATCGCACCGTTCGCAGGCGCATGCATCGGCGAGTTCTTCCGGGACACAGGACGCCACGCGCTCTGCATCTACGACGACCTCTCGAAGCAGGCCGTCGCCTACCGTGAGGTGTCGCTGCTTCTCCGGCGCCCGCCGGGCCGCGAGGCGTACCCGGGCGACGTGTTCTACCTCCACAGCCGCCTCCTCGAGCGTGCGGCCAAGATCACGGCGGACGACTCCATTGCCAAGGGCATGAACGACCTCCCGGATGCCTTGCAGGGCATGGTGAAGGGCGGCGGTTCGCTGACGGCCCTGCCGGTGATTGAGACGCAGGCCGGTGACGTGTCCGCCTACATCCCGACCAACGTGATCTCGATCACGGACGGTCAGATCTTCCTCGAGTCCAACCTCTTCAACTCCGGCGTTCGCCCGGCCATCAACGTCGGCATCTCGGTGTCGCGAGTGGGTGGATCGGCGCAGATCAAGAGCATGAAGAAGGTCTCGGGTACGCTCCGCCTGGACCTCGCGCAGTACCGCAATCTGGAGGCGTTCGCCAAGTTTGGCTCCGACCTTGATCCAGCCACGCAGCGTCAGCTGAACCGAGGCGCCCGTCTCGTGGAGGTCCTCAAGCAGGGCCAGTACGAGCCGGTCCCTGTGGAGGAGCAGGTCGCCATCATCTTCGTGGCCGGACAGGGCTTCATCGACGATGTGCCGGTGGACCGCGTCCGTGAGTTCGAGGCGCAGTTCCGGGAAGCTCTCCGCCTCAAGCACGCCGACGTGCTGGCGTCGGTCGTCAGCGACGGCAAGATGTCCGACGAGGCCGCTTCCCTGTTCGAGCGCGAGGCCAAGGATCTCGCTGCGTCCTACATCAACGCTGCTGTGTAAAGAGGGATAGGGGATACGAGATGAGAGGCATCCGAGTCGCCAGCTCGAGCCTGCTCTCATCCCTGGTCCCTCGTCGATCCCTCCATCCCTCCACATCCCATGGCTTCTCTCCGAGATATCCGCGGCCGGATCGGCACGGTTCAGAACACGCAGCAGATCACGCGCGCCATGAAGATGGTGGCTGCGTCGAAGCTGCGGAAGGCGCAGGAGCGCATCTTCACCACCCGGCCCTACAGCTACAAGGTCCGTGAGATGATCGGGCACCTCCGGCAGCGGCTGGACCCGACCGATCACCCGCTCTTCCAGCGGCGCGAGGAGATCAAAGGCGCGCTCCTGATTGTGGTGACGAGTGACCGCGGTCTGGCGGGGGCCTTCAACGCCAACCTCCTGAAGGTGGCGGAGGCGACCATCACGGAGCGCTACGGCGACCTCAACGCCACCGGCGACCTCCACATCGTCGCCGTCGGGCGCAAGGCGCACGAGCACTTCGACAAGCGTGGCGTGGACCTCGTGGGTGACTTCCGGGGTGTCTTCAACGACCTCCGCTTCCCTCGAGCTGGCGAGATCATCGACCTCGCAGTAGAGGGCTACATGGAAGGCCGCTGGGACGTGGTGGAAGTGGTCTACAACGAGTTCAAGAACACCATCACGCAGAACCGGATCGCGGAGCAGCTCATCCCAATCCCGTCGGAGACCTTCTTCACACCGGTGATGGAGGACTCGGATGACTACGTGACCGAAGAGGTGGAGGCGTCGGAGGTGGAATACATCTTCGAGCCAAGCGCCAAGGTTCTGCTCGACCGCCTCGTGCCGGAGTTCCTGCAGTACCAGCTCTGGCGCGCGCTCCTCGAGAGCAACGCCTCGGAGCAGGGCGCGCGCATGGTGGCGATGGACAACGCGACCACCAACGCGGGCGAGCTGCTGAAGGACCTCAAGCTGACCTACAACCGCGCCCGTCAGGCGGCCATCACGACGGAGATCATTGAGATCTCGTCCGGCGCCGAGGCGATGCGGCAGGCGCAGGGCGGCTAGCGACAGCGTACACAGCGGCACGTTGCTTGGAGCAGGATCGAGCCAGGGCGAGTGCTGTCGAGTTGCAGAGTACCGCGCCAGCTCGAGCTGGGGTGACGGTGTGTAATCCTGAGATCCTTCGACTCCGGGCTGTGCCCTCCGCTCAGAGGCTGTTTGGGACGAGCCCCCTGGTGAACGCCCGCCAGGATCTTGTGGAGTTCCACCTTCACAAGACAAGCCATGCGAGCACGACGCTACGGCTCCGACCTGACGGACGCCCAATGGAAAGCTATCGCTCCG
>JBCBZH010000210.1:0-7850 GCA_039815415.1 Bacteroidota bacterium | reverse complement strand
GGAACGCCAACACTGCTGTCTGGCGCGACACGCCTAGCAAATCCGCGAGTGGTGCCATCAGCGGAATTGTCAGCGCGGCCTGCCCGCTCCCGCTCGGGACAAACAGGTTGATGAGTGTCTGAGCACCGAACATGGACATGGCTGCAACCGTGGAGCCCGTTCCATCGAGGGTCGAAGCCAGACCATGGAGGATCGTGTCGATGGTCTGGCCGTCCTGAAGCACGACCAGGATGCCTCTCGCCAGCCCGATGATGGCAGCCGTGGGAGCCAGATCCCGAATGCCCTCCGTAAACGCCCGAGCGGCCGCGTTCGGCGTCATTCCACCCACCACGGCCATTCCAACGCCCATCGCGATGAAGAGAGCAGCAATCTCTATGATGTACCATGGATCCCCGCCAATGAAGCTGCTCAGCCCTCGAATGACGACCTCAGCCCCACCGAGAGAATAGGTCTCCTCTGCAGGCAGAACGCCCCAGACCAGCACGACGAGCCCGACAGCGAACAACGCCAGGACAGCTTTGTGACGGCCAGTGAACGCGTCGTTGGCGTCGTCTGGAAGGTCAGCGCGGACCTGCCGGTCCATCGCGTGGACAGGACTGTGCGTTGGTGTACGTCGGACTCGGCGGGCATGCCAAACGACAAATGCAATAACGGCGGACGTGGTAATCACCCACAGCACGAGCCGAAACCCGACACCCGAAAACACCGGCACGCCAGCGAGCCCCTGCGCCACCCCCACGGTGAACGGGTTAAAAAACGCTGCAGCAAACCCCGCCGCTGATCCGAGGAACGGAATCGCAGCCCCTGTGAGGCTGTCGTACCCCAGCGCCAGAGCCAGGGGGACGAAGATGAGCACAAACGGAATGGTCTCTTCGGCCATCCCGAAGACTGCTCCAGCCAGTGAAAACAGCGTCATAAACAGCGGGATCAACATCGCCTCGATCCGAGGCGATCGCTCTGCTGCACGCACCATGCGGCGCAAGCCCGCGTTCACAGCGCCCGTTGCCGTGAGAATGGAAAACGCCCCCCCGATGAAGAGCACAAACGCGATGATTGGAGCCGCGTCCGGATCAACAAACCCGAGAATGGGCGCCTTGAACACCATCCCGACCGAGTGCATCACCCGGCTCACGATCCCCGCATCGCTCCGCTCCAGCCGTTCGAAGGAACCCGGCACCACCACCTCTCGGGTACCTGCTCCTGGCACGTCAATCTCTGTGCGCTCGAATGCCCCCGGCGGCACGATCCACGTCAGCACAGCCGCCAGCACGATGATGATGAAGATGATCAGCGTCGTGTCCAGGGCGCGAACGCGCGACGCAACAGTATCAGCCATGCAAGCAGGTGTACGAAGACGCTAGAAGGTAGCGTTCGCACCCGTGGCCTCCGCGAGCGCGATCTTTCCCTATGCACCGACTCGTCCCTATCGTCGTCCTCGCCAGCGCGCTGGCGATCCCCGTCCGTGCACAGGGAGGACAGGTTCCGGATCGCGCGTCCGCCGAACCCCTGTTCATTTCCGCGCTCGCCGCACTCTACAGTGGGGATCCAGCTCGAGCCGTGACCCGATTGAACGACGTGTTGGCGATCTATCCCGAAGACCCTGTCGTCCTCGATGCGATGGCCGAGGCGTACCACGCACAAGGGCTGACAGCGGAGGCCCTGTACCATGCGGAGCTGGCGACCACGCTTGCGCCAGATGACGCGTCGATTCAGCGACGATACGCGGATGCACTCGAAGCGTCCGGTGATGCTTCTCGGGCCCAAGAGGTGCGGGAGCGTGCCCAACGCCTGGATCCGCAAGAGCGCCAAGCCACCGCTCCCTCTCGGCCTCGAAACCCGTCGCCAGCTCGACCTGCTGACGCGTCCGATACCGAGCTGCCGGGAGAAGAGGCCTACAGAGCCGGACGCTATGCCGAGGCTGCTGAAACGCTCCTCGCAGTGATCGACGCCAATCCACGCCAGATGCGAGCCTGGGCACTGGCCCTTGATGCGCTAGCCCGCACGTCCGACTCTCGCGCTGGCGACACGGCTGACCTCGCGCTCCTGCTCTTTCCAACCGTCCCGTCCATTCTCGTCCCAGCGTCGGAAGCGTTGTCTGCAGCGGGCCGTACGAGCGACGCTCGTGAGGCCGCTACTTCAGCCCTTCGCGCTCTGGATGCCAACGACGACGACCCAGCCCTGCGTCAGCGTGCTGAGTCCGTCCTCTCCTCACTTCGCTAGCTCATGCGTTCGCCCGTTCTGTTTCTCGCCTTGGTCGCAGCTCTCGTTGGAATGTCGGCATGCTCGTCGGGGCCTCTGGTCCGCGATGCGCCGGACGCCGAAACCGATGCGGGATACCCCAACCATTCCGCCGCTCAGATTCTGTCCGAGATCGAGCAATCGGTAAGCCCCGTCCAGACCGTCAAGAGTGATGGACGCCTCAGCATCTCGTCTCCAACGGTCAATCAGGATGCTGGCTTCAGTCTTCGCAGCGAGCTGGCGGATTCGACAACGGCGGTCCTCCGGGGCCCGTTTGGGATCGTCGCGGGCCGAGCTCTTCTGACACCCGAAGCGTTTATCGGGCTGGACCAGCTCAACAAGCGGCTCTTCGAGGGCCCGGTCTCTGCAGCGGAGCGCTTTGTACCTGGCGCTGGGGCCCCTGGGCGCGGCGCGCGGGCCCTCTTCGGCCTGATCGCTCCTGAGACCGACATCGAGTGGAGCGTGACGGCGGGAAATGAGGTGTATCAATTGACCGGCGGCATGCCGGGCGGTCTTGGCCGCACCTACGTGATTGACCCCAGCGTGTGGCGTGTCGTGTCGGTGAAGGACGTTAACCGAGCTGGTATGGTGCTGAGCAGTCAGACGTATGAGGCCTTCGACACCGTGGGCGGCGTCGTGCTTCCCCGTCGTGTGGTCCTACGCACAGGCGAGAACACCGTAGAACTGGAGCATCGAACCCTCGAGCCCAACCCGTCGGAGCTTCAGATCCGCTTCACCCGACCGGCGACCGGCTACGAGGTGATCCCGATCAATTGACGGAACGGTTTTGGCGTGCTGCCACGCCACCGTAGATTTCTCTCCCCCCGGCCGCCCATCCATGTCGTCTCTGATCTCGCCTCTGGTGCGCATCGCCCTGGTCGCCCTGGTCGCCCTGAGTGCTCCAGCGTTCGCGCAAAGCCGCGAAGCCAGCGAACGCCAGCTCGCGAACATCCGCCAGCAGATCAGCAGTGTGGAGCAGCAGGTCCGCTCAGCGCGCAGCGAGGAAACCTCCGCGCTCCGGGCTCTAGAAGGCCTCGACACCGAGATCAAGCTCCGTGAGACGCTGATCGGCGGGTACCGGGAGCAAGTCGATGTGGTGAAGGCGGAGACGCAAACCCTCCGCCGATCCATCGGACGGTTGGAGAATGAAATCGACCAGACGAAGCGAGCCTATCGGGATCGTGCACGCCACGCCTACATGCACGGGCGGCGCAACAACCTTGCGCTCCTTCTTGCCTCCAGCTCAATCAACCAAATGCTGGTTCGCGCGCGTTATCTGCAGCGCTTCGCCTCTGCGCGGCGTCGACAGGTGGAACGCATCCAGCAGAAAACCGCCGAGCTGAGGACACGCGAGATGGATGTCCAGCGGTCCCTCGAGGACACGCAGCGCCTGCTGGGCCAGGCACGACTCGAGCAGAGCCAGCTCGCCCGGCGACGCGCCGACCGCACCGACCTGGTGACACAGGTTCGGTCTCGCCGGGGCCGCCTAGAGCGCGCACTCAACCAGCGACGTG
Organism: Bacteroidota bacterium; assembly: GCA_039815415.1. Classification (GTDB taxonomy): domain Bacteria; phylum Bacteroidota; class Rhodothermia; order Rhodothermales; family Rubricoccaceae; genus JBCBZH01. The sequence continues at coordinate 4,098 of JBCBZH010000210.1, read as the reverse complement.
CCGACGCTGCCCAGTTGGCCGGACTCGTTCGCGAGCTTCTGGCTGAGGAGCGCCGCCGCGCTGCTGCCGAAGCAGAGGCCGCACGCCAGCGCGAGCTGGCGGCTCAGCGGGAACGCGAACGACTCGCCGAGGCCCGGCGGCAGGCCGAGATTCAGCGACGCGCTGATGAAGCTGCTGAGCGCGCCCGCCAGGAACGCTCCCGCGCCGATGCTGAGCGCCGCACGGCCCCGACACCGCGAGCGGAGGATCCCAACCGAACGCCGCCCCCCGTCGCTTCGGCGACGCCTCCGCCCGCTCCACCGGAGACCACCGCGCCCCCCCCTGCACGCCAACCCGAAGCTTCAGCCCCGCCCCCGGCTATCGACCGCGAGGTGAACCTCACCGGCTCGTTCCAGCAGAATCGAGGTCGCCTTCCCTGGCCGGCTGACGGAACCGTGACCGGCGAGTTCGGAGACCGGACCGATCCGGTTTATGGAACGGTGGTCCGACACCAGGGCATGGACATCAGCACGTCCCCAGCCGCTCCCGCGCGTGCCGTCTTCGAGGGGGTGGTCAACCGCGTCGGGCAGATGCCGTCCTATGGCACCTACATCATGGTGCGTCACGGCGAGTTCATGACCATGTATGGCAACCTCTCGAGCGTTTCCGTTCAGCAAGGACAGCAGGTGCGTGCTGGCCAAGTCATCGGGCGAGGTGGCACCGCTCAGGATCAGCGTGGCTCCGCTCTCTTCTTCGGCCTCGTGGCCGATGGGTCCTTCGTGAACCCGCGTGCCTGGCTCCGGTAGCTACTCCCTAAAGGCGGACGGCAAGACGCCCCCACCACGAAGCGCCTCGCCGTCCTGACCCGCGATCACAGCGGGATACGGGGAAGAATACGGATGGACATCTTGGAAGGATGCGGTAGGGAGCCCGGAATGCCTATGCAAACCGGGATTCGCAGAATCTGGACCGGGCCACCAACTCGACGGATCTGCGCTACTCCTCAGTAGCGGCTTCGCCCCCTTCAAAGTCCAACGCACCGGAGTTGATGCAATAGCGGAGCCCTGTGCTCTCAACGAGGCCATCATCGAAGACATGCCCGAGGTGCCCTCCGCAGACGGCGCAGGACACCTCGATGCGGTGCATCCCGTGGGAGAAGTCGTCATGCAGCACAACGGCATCGGGGGACACCACATCCGCAAAGGACGGCCACCCAGATCCACTCTCGAACTTCTCCGAGCTGGCGAACAGCTCTGCCCCACAACCTGCACAACGGTACATCCCATCAGCGTCAGTGTGGACGTAGGCTCCGGTGAAGGCGCGCTCGGTGCCTTTCTCCCGCAGGATGCGGTACTGCTCGGGGGCTAGGCGGGCTTTCCAGTCGGCGTCGGTCATCACTTCCCTCAGGGAGCCGGTGACATGGCCACACACGTCAGCTCGAGGGCTGCCTCGAGCTAACGAACGCTAAACAAGAGCGGCGACCTCCGAAGAAGCCGCCGCCCAGAGTGGTTGCACGAATGAGGGGATTACTCGGTCTCGTCCGTTGCGTCGTCAGCGTCAGGCTCGGCGGCCTCACTCTCAGCGAGTTGATCGCGGAGAGCGGCCAGTCCGGACAATTCGCCCAGCGTTGCCGGACCCGACGATGAACGGGAGCCGTAGCTCTCGATCTCGCGACGCTCCTGACGGCGCGCCTCGGTCTTGGCCTGACGCTCGGCGAACTTCTCCGCCTGAGCCGAAGCGCGGCCCTTGGCCGTCTCCGAACCGACGATCTCGCGATCCTCGCGGTCCATCCGGATGATGCGAATCTCCAGCTCGTCGCCGATCTGATACGCATCCGCCGGGCGACCAGCGCGGTCGAGGTGGCTGGCCGGGACGAAGGCCTCAGCTTCGAGCGGAAGCTCGACCACCACGCCACCGTCGTTGATCTCGGTGACCTTGCCGGTCGTGTCTGCACCCTCGCCGTAGACCTCGGCGTACTGCTGCCACGGATCCGTGGAGACCTGCTTGTGGCCGAGCGAGATGCGACGCTGCGCGATGTCGATGTCTACGACGATCACGTCCAGCTCCTGGCCCTTCTTGACGACCTCAGACGGGTGCTTGACCCGCTTGGTCCAGGACAGGTCCGAGACGTGCACCAGCCCGTCGATGCCGGGCTCGATCTCGACGAAGGCGCCGAACGTGGTGATGTTGCGCACCTTGCCACGTGTGATAGTGCCCACCGGGAAGCGCTCCAGCAGACCCTCCCATGGGTCGGGCTCGAGCTGCTTCATGCCGAGGCTGATCTTCTTGTCGGCACCGTCCACCTTGAGCACCTTCACCTTGACCGTCTGGCCAAGCTGAACACGCTGCGTCGGATGCTTGACGTGCTCCGTCCAGGACATCTCAGAGATATGGACGAGGCCCTCGATCCCGCGCTCGATCTCGACGAAGGCACCGTAGTCGGTGATCGAGACCACACGGCCTTCGATCTCCATGCCCTCGGCGAGGCGCTCGGCGAGGTCGTCCCAGGGGTGCTTCTGGAGCTGCTTGTAGCCCAGCGAAATGCGCTGGCGCTCCTTGTCGTAGTCAAGGACGACCACCTGCATCTTCTGGTCCAACTCGACGACTTCGGATGGGTGCCCCACACGGCCCCATGAGAGGTCGGTGATGTGGAGCAGGCCGTCGACGCCGCCAAGGTCGACGAAGACACCGAAGTTGACGATGTTCTTGACCACGCCCTCGAGCACCTGGCCCACCTCGAGCGAATCGAGGATGAGCGTGCGCTGCGCCTGCAGGTCCTTCTCAATGAGGGCCTTGTGGCTGATGACGATGTTGCCGTTGGAGGGGTTGGTCTTGACGACCTTGAACTCCATCGTCTTGCCGAGATAGACGTCGAAGTCGCGCACAGGGCGCACGTCCACCTGGGAACCGGGCAGGAAGGCCTCGGCGCCGAGAAGGTTGACAATCATGCCGCCCTTGATCCGCTTGACGATCTCGCCTTCGATGACGGCTCCGCTCTCCATCGCCTCCTGGACGATGTTCCAGCGGCTCTTATCGATGCCCTTCGAGTAGCTCAGCGTCAACTGGCCCCGGCGGTCTTCGAGACGATCCACGTACACGTCGATCTCATCGCCGACCTCCGGGATGATCCCGAACTCGTTTTTGGCAACGACACCGTCCGACTTGAAGCCGATGTCCACGACGACCTCCTTGTCCGTCAGCCCGACGACTGTACCGGTGACGATCTGATCGGCCTCGACGGCGGACAGAGAGTTCTCGTAGAGAGACGCCATCTCGTCCGGTGCAGCGCCGTGGTCGGCGACCTGGCTAGATGCACCAATGCCGGAGACGCCTGCGTTCGCTGCGTCGGCCTGCTCAAGTTCTTCGATCGTGACCGTACGGCCGAGGTCCTTGCCGGTGTACCCCACGGTGGCGCCATGCGCCACTGATGCGTCGGGCGAGCTAGCGTCGGGCGCGTCGTTGCTCTCTACCATCTCGGTGACCGTTTCGACAGCGCTGTCTACGGCTTCTGTCACGGTCTCGATGACAGGCTCAGCCGTTTCGGCCACGGCTTCGGCTACCGCCTCCACCACAGTCGGCTCCTCGGAGCTTTCGGCGGACGGCACAGCCACGTCCTCAGCAGCAGCTTCGGGCTCAGCGGTGGCTTCGGGTTCGGGAGTGGGCTCTGGATCGGGTTCAACGAGCGTTCCGACGTTGCCGCTACTGCCATCGCCCTCCTCTTCTCCGCTGCCCTCGTCTTCGGACTCGGTGGTATCAGTGGTGGGCTCGTCGGGTGCAGCCTCGGTCACAACCGTCTCAGCAGCAGCCTCGCTGCCATCGGTGGTCGTTTCGATGTCGAGGTCGGGTGTCTCAGTGTTTGGGATATCAGCCATACGTGGGTCCCGGCGAAAGCCGCTCCGCGAATCGGAGACGAGAGGCATCGGCAGCCGCCGTTGGGGGATTGAGGGTGGAAGAAGTCCCGCTCGGCCGGCCTCTGGTTGCGGCGCGTCGGGGTCTGGTGAAACGGAGGTTCTCAGGAGTGAGAGGCCTGTGCGGACTGGGCACGGACAACGACATCCAACACGCGCGCGACCTGCTCTTCCGGTCCGATCTCTGTCGTATCGAGCACGATGGAATCGG
>JBCBZH010000116.1:0-12048 GCA_039815415.1 Bacteroidota bacterium | reverse complement strand
CATGCGTGCGCCTCAGACCGGAGCACCGGGACCATGTCTGGTCCTATGACTTCGTCCATTGCCGAACCGACGATGGCATTCGACCATTGTCCTCGGACCAATGGCGGACAAGGTCGGCGCCATCGTCGAGCAGCTCGACGGGGCCAACACCGTTTACCTCACCGACTACCAGGGCCTGACCGTGGAGCAAGCGACCGGCCTCCGCCGGGCGTTCCGCGAGAACGACGTTCAGTTCAAAGTCCTCAAGAACACACTCCTCCGCCGTGCGATGGAGGAGAAGGGAGGCTTCGATGACCTCCTGGACCAGCTCAACGGCCCCACGGCTGTCGCCTTCGCGAACGATCCGGCAGGCCCGGCGAAAGTCCTCAAGAAGTTTCTCGATGACAACGACCTCGAGATCCCACGCTTCAAGGGGGCCTACGTCGACGGCGCCATCTACCCCGAGGGCGACCTCGATGTACTCGCCAGGCTGAAGAGCCGCGACGAGCTGCTGGGAGACATCCTTGGCTTGCTCCTCGCACCCATCACCAACGTGGCCTCGGCCCTCGACGCTCAGGGCTCCGGGCTGGCGAGTGTCATCCAGCAGATTTCCGAGAAGGAGGAGGCCTAAGTCTCCCCGCTCATCCCTTTCCCTTAATCAGCGGCGCAGCAGGCCGAACACCCGACGCCTGCACAGACCGCCGCAGGAATCGCCCACAGGGCAACACACATCATGGCAGACGTTTCTAGCATCGCAGAGTCCCTTGTCAACCTCACCATCAAGGAGGCCAACGAGCTTCTCGCCGTCCTGAAGGACGAGTACGGCATTGAGCCTGCCGCCGCCGCCGCCGTTATGGCCGGTCCGGCTGGTGGCGACGGTGCCGCAGCAGCCGAGGAGCAGTCCGAGTTCGACGTGGTTCTCGCTGGCATCGGTGGCAACAAGATTGCCGTCATCAAGGAGGTCCGCGCCATCACCGGCCTAGGCCTCAAGGAGGCCAAGGAGCTGGTCGACAACGCACCGTCCCCCATCAAGGAGGGCGTCGAGAAGGCCGAGGCCGAAGAGGTCAAGGGCAAGCTCGAGGGCGCTGGCGCCACCGTCGAGCTCAAGTAGCTCACACCTGGATGGGCTGGCTCGCCAGCTCGTCGAACCGGGTTCGCCCGTCTTCTCCAGCGTTGCTGCGGGGAGGCGGGCGTTCGCGGCACCGGGACTCAGCCCCGACCTTTCGGGACGCTGTTTTCTCGGGGACGCCACATAGGCGCTCCAATACCGTCGGGCTGGCGACGTTTTCACCAGCTCGATCATCCGCATCCGGCGGTCCGACTCCGTCTCTCTCGTGTGACCGGAACCCGTTTCGGGAGGTTGCGTAGGGAAGCGGTCGGAGTCGCGGCACGCGCCGCGAACGACGGATGCCGGGCGGCCTCAACCGCCCTGGGCCTTTCGAGGCTCGGCCCTTCGGGGCCACGGCTGGAAACAGCCACTTTCGCATCAGCGGTCAACCACTACGAGGGGTTTCAGCCTTGAGCAACGCCAACGGGACAGCGGCATTGAAGCCGGCGAAGGGCACGCCGAAGAACATTCGACCACAGCAGGGGGGCGAGGCCACACGCTTCTCATTCGCGCGGATCGATCCGGCCATTGAATTTCCAGACTTTCTTGAGATCCAGCTCAAGTCCTACGAGGAGTTCCTCCAGGCAGCGCTGGTTCCCGAGGAGCGTCAGGACAAGGGCCTCGAGGGTGTCTTCCTCGAACACTTTCCGATCTCCGACACGCGCGAGCGATACACGCTCGAGTACCTCCACTACACGCTCGAAGCGCCGAAGCACTCCATCGAGGAGTGCCTCGCGCAGGGGCTCACGTATGCCCTTCCGCTGAAGGCGAAGCTGCGCCTGAGCGCCAAGGAGGACGAGGATGAGGACGAGCCCGAAGAGGCCGTTCAGCAGGACGTCTACCTCGGCAACCTTCCGGTGATGACCGAGAAGGGGACGTTCGTGGTCAATGGCGCTGAACGCGTTATCGTCAGCCAACTGCACCGCTCGCCAGGCGTGTTCTTCGATCAGTCGGTCCACCCGAACGGGACCGATCTGTATTCGGCTCGTGTGATTCCCTTCCGGGGCTCGTGGATCGAGTTCTCGACGGATGTCGCCAACGTCATGTGGGCTTACATCGACCGGAAGAAGAAGATGCCGGTGACGGCGCTTCTCCGTGCCCTCGGCTACTCCGGCGATGCCGAGATCGTCTCGCTCTTCGATCTGGCGGACCAGGAGGCGATCACCAACAAGCGCGCCTTTGGCAAGCTGAAAGGCCGCACCTTGGCGGCCTCCGTCACGGTTGAGATCAAGCACGAGGTGATCGATGAGGACACGGGCGAGGTGATCCAAGAGTCGACCGAGCGGGAGGTGGTTCTCCCAGCCGAGCACGAGCTGACGGAAGACGACTACGGCATTCTCAAAGAAGCGGGCGTCGAGGGCGTCATCCTACGCCGTGAGTCCAGCGATGATGACGAGGACACCCTCGACAAGTCCACGCTGCTCAACACGCTCAAGAAGGACCCGACGCACTCGTCCGACGAGGCCCTCGAGCACCTCTACGAGACACTCCGAGGCGCCGAGGCGCCGGACGTGGACGCTGCGCGCGCGCTCCTCGACCGCCTGTTCTTCTCCGACAAGCGCTATGACCTCGGCGACGTCGGTCGCTACCGTATGAACAAGCGCCTCGGCCTGAGTGGCGAGGACACCTCGGTGACGCTCTCCAAAGAGGACATCGTTGCCATCATCCAGGAGCTGGTCAAGCTCCAGAACGGAAAGTCCAACGTCGACGACATCGATCACCTCGGCAACCGCCGCGTGCGGACCGTTGGTGAGCAGCTCGAGGCGCAGTTCTCGCTCGGGCTCGCGCGCATGGCCCGCACCATCAAGGAGCGGATGAATCTCCGCGACGCGGACAAGTTCACGCCGCAGGATCTGGTCAATGCCCGGACGGTCTCGAGCGTCATCAACACGTTCTTCGGGACCAACCAGCTCTCGCAGTTCATGGACCAGACCAACCCGCTCGCGGAGCTGACGCACAAGCGTCGGATGTCCGCTCTCGGGCCGGGTGGTCTCACGCGCGAGCGCGCGGGCTTCGAGGTTCGCGATGTGCACTACACGCACTACGGCCGTCTCTGCCCCATTGAGACGCCGGAAGGCCCGAACATCGGCCTCATCTCGTCGCTCTGCACCCACGGCGTGGTCAACGCCTTCGGGTTCATCGAGACGCCTTACCGCAAGGTGGTCAAGGGCAAGGTGACCGACAAGATCGAGTACCTCTCGGCCGAGGACGAGGATCGCTACACGATCGCTCAGGCGAACGCGCTCCTCAACGACAACGGCACCTTCGCGAACGACCTTGTCCGGTCCCGGATCGGCGGCGACGTTCCGCTGGTCTCGCCGGAGGAGATCGACTACATGGACGTGGCGCCGAACCAGATCATCTCGCCTGCGGCGAGCCTGATCCCGTTCCTCGAGCACGACGACGCCAACCGCGCGCTCATGGGCTCGAACATGCAGCGCCAGGCGGTGCCCCTCCTTCGCCCGTCGTCGCCGCTCGTCGGCACGGGTCTGGAAGGCCGTGTGGCTCGCGACAGCCGCGCGATCCTCGTGGCCGAGGGCGCTGGAACGGTCGAATACGTGGATGCGACCAAGATCATCGTCCGCTACGATGAAACCCCTGAGGACGCTGACGCGGCGTTCGAAGAGCCCGTGCGTACCTACGATCTGGTGAAGTTCCGCCGCACCAACCAGGACACGTCCGTCACGCAGAAGCCAACGGTCGTCGCGGGTCAGCGCGTCGAGAAGTACGACCTGCTCGCCGATGGCGCTTCGACCGACAAGGGCGAGCTGGCGCTCGGAAAGAACGTGCTCGTTGCGTTCATGCCGTGGAAGGGCTACAACTTCGAGGATGCCATCGTCATCTCGGAGCGCGTGGTGAAGGAAGACATCTTCACCTCGGTCCACATCGAGGAATTCGAGCACCAGGTGCGGGACACCAAGCGTGGCGAAGAAGAGCTGACGCGTGAGATCCCCAACGTCTCCGAGGAGGCGACCAAGGACCTCGACGAGCGCGGCATCGTTCGCGTGGGCGCTGAGGTTCTCCCTGGGGACATCATCGTCGGCAAGATCACGCCGAAGGGCGAGACCGACCCGACGCCGGAGGAGAAGCTCCTCCGCGCCATCTTCGGCGACAAGGCTGGGGACGTGAAGGATGCGTCGCTCAAGGCCAAGCCGGGCATGAAGGGCGTCGTGATCGACACGAAGCTGTTCTCCCGTCGCAAGACCGACGCCGTCACCAAGAAGGCGGAAGAGAAGCGACTGGAGGAGATCCAACGACAACTCGGCCGTGAGATCGAGGCTCTCCAGGCCTCGTTCTATGAGCGGTTCTTTTCGCTCATCAACGGCCGAAAGGTCGGGGGGGCGATTGAGCTTCGCGATGGCACCGTTGTGCTCTCCGAAGGCTCGAAGATCACCAAGAAGCCGTTCTCCGAGATCGAGCCAGCGGACATGAAGATCCGTCAGGCCTACACCCAGGACGACGATCTCAACGCGCAGGTCTGGAAGCTGCTCGCCAACTACCAGCGTCGTCACCAAGAGGTGACGGGGGCTGCGGAGCAGGAAGAGTATCGCATCCAGATGGGCGACGAGCTGCCTCCGGGCATCGTCCAGCTGGCGAAGGTCTACATCGCCAAGAAGCGCAAGCTTCAGGTTGGAGACAAGATGGCCGGCCGTCACGGCAACAAGGGCGTGGTCGCCAAGATCGTCCCTGTGGAAGACATGCCGTACCTCGCGGACGGCACTCCGGTCGATATCTGCCTCAACCCGCTGGGCGTGCCCTCGCGCATGAACCTCGGGCAGATCTTCGAGACGCTGCTCGGATGGGCTGGTGACAAGCTCGGCGAGACCTATGCCACTCCGGCGTTCGATGGCGCCACGATGAGCGACATCGAGGCCAAGCTGAAGGAGGCAGGTCTGCCCGAGAAAGGTCGCGTGCAGCTCTTCGATGGGCAGACGGGCGAGCCCTTTGACCAGACCACCACGGTCGGTCAGATCTACATGCTCAAGCTGTCGCACCTCGTGGAGGACAAGATCCACGCGCGCTCCATTGGGCCGTACTCCCTCATCACGCAGCAGCCGCTGGGTGGTAAGGCGCAGTTCGGTGGCCAGCGCTTCGGCGAGATGGAGGTCTGGGCGCTCTACGCGTACGGTGCCTCCAACGTGCTCCGTGAGATCCTGACCATCAAGTCCGACGACGTTCAGGGCCGCTCGAAGGCCTACGAGGCGATCGTCAAGGGCGACAACCTGCCGGAGCCGAACGTCCCCGAGTCGTTCAACGTCCTGCTCCGCGAGATGCAGGGCCTCGGCCTCGAAGTGAAGATCGATTAGACGAGGGATCTGGGATCGAGCTGGCGTCTGTCGCCAGCTCGACTCCACCTCCCGTTTCCCTCACCTCTCTAAAAACCTCCCTATGGCATTCGGCATCCAGTCGGCGCAGCCGCAGCAGCAGAAGTTTTACAACTCGATCACCGTCAGCCTCAGCTCGCCCGAGTCCATTCTCGAGCGGTCATACGGCGAGGTGCTCAAGCCGGAAACGATCAACTACCGGAGCTTCAAGCCGGAGAAGGACGGCCTTTTCTGTGAGAAGATCTTCGGCCCGGTCAAGGACTGGGAGTGCCACTGTGGCAAGTACAAGCGGATCCGCTACAAGGGCATCATCTGCGACCGATGCGGCGTTGAGGTGACCCAGAAGGCTGTCCGCCGCGAGCGGGCCGGGCACATCACGCTGTCCGTACCGGTCGTCCACATCTGGTACTTCAAGAGCCTCCCGAACAAGATTGCCGCGCTCCTCGGCCTCAAGTCGAAGGAGCTGGACAAGGTGATCTACTACGAGTCCTACGTGGTCATCAATCCCGGTGGCGCCAGCGCGCTGGGCATCGAGCAGGGCACGCTCCTGACGGAGAACGAGTACTTCGACGTGCTCTACCAGATCCGTGAGGACAACAACCGCCTCGCCGACGACGATCCAGAGAAGTTCGTCGCTATGATTGGCGGTGAGGCGGTTGAGGAGCTCCTGAAGCGGATGGACCTGGACATGCTCGCCACCGAGCTGCGATTCCAGGCCCGCACAGAGACCTCGCAGGCTCGGAAGGCCGAGGCCCTCAAGCGCCTGGGCATCGTCGAGGGCTTCCGCGACTCCAACGCGCGGATGGAGAACAAGCCCGAGTGGATGGTCATGAAGGTGATTCCGGTGATCCCGCCGGAGCTTCGCCCGCTCGTGCCCCTCGAGGGCGGTCGGTTTGCGACGTCCGACTTGAATGACCTCTACCGGCGTGTCATCATTCGCAACAACCGTCTCAAGCGCCTGATCGACATCAAGGCGCCAGAGGTGATCCTCCGAAACGAGAAGCGGATGCTCCAAGAGGCAGTCGATAGCCTCTTCGACAACTCCCGCAAGGCCAACGCGGTCCGTTCGGATTCCAACCGCGCGCTGAAGTCTCTGAGCGACATGCTCAAGGGCAAGCAGGGCCGGTTCCGCCAGAACCTGCTCGGCAAGCGCGTCGACTACTCCGGCCGTTCGGTGATCGTTGTCGGCCCGGAGCTGAAGCTCCACCAGTGCGGCCTCCCGAAGGAAATGGCCGTCGAGCTGTTCAAACCGTTCATCATCCGCAAGCTCATTGAGCGCGGCATCGTCAAGACGGTGAAGAGCGCCAAGAAGGTGGTGGACCGCCGAACCGCCGATGTGTTCGACATTCTCGAGCGCGTGATCGAAGGGCACCCGGTCATGCTCAACCGTGCTCCGACGCTGCACCGCCTTGGCATCCAGGCGTTCCAGCCGGTCCTCATCGAGGGCAAGGCGATCCGCCTGCACCCGCTTGTGACGACCGCTTTCAACGCGGACTTCGACGGCGACCAGATGGCTGTGCACGTCCCGCTGGGACATGCGGCCATTCTCGAAGCCCAGGTTCTCATGTTGGCCTCGCACAACATCATGAGCCCGGCTCATGGTGGCCCCGTGGCGGTCCCGTCGCAGGACATGATCCTCGGCATGTACTACATGACGAAGGAGCGTTCGGGCAAGAAAGGCGAAGGCATGCGCTTCGCATCCACGCAGGACGTTCGCCGCGCGTTCGACCAGAATGTGGTGGAGCTGCACACCAAGATTCAGCTCCGGCTCGAGGAGGACGAGTATCAGGGAGAGGGCAAGGCCGGTGAGATGATCGACACCACGGTCGGCCGAGCCCTCTTCAATGACATCGTCCCCGAAGGCGTTGGCTACATCAACCAGGTGCTGACAAAGAAGAACCTCCGTGGCATCATCACGGGCGTCTTCACGTCCACTGACTTCCCGCGTACAGCCGCATTCCTGGATCAGGTCAAGGACCTGGGCTTTGGGCAGGCCATGCTTGGTGGGCTCTCGTTCTCGCTCTCGGACATCGTCATTCCGGACGCGAAGATGAAGCTGATCCAGGAGGCCGATGAACGTGTTGCCGAGGTGCGGTCCAACTACGAGATGGGCTTCATCACGGAGTCGGAGCGCTACAACCAGGTGATCGACGTCTGGACCTCGACCAACAACGAGGTTTCGAATGTCCTCTACGACACGCTCAAGAGCGACGACGACGGGTTCAATGCCATCTACATGATGGCAGACTCCGGCGCGCGTGGCTCGCGGGAGCAGATCCGCCAGCTCGGCGGCATGCGTGGCCTCATGGCGAAGCCGCAGAAGTCGTCTGCGCAGGCGGCCGGTGGCATCATTGAGGACCCCATCAAGTCCAACTTCAAGGAAGGACTCTCGGTGGTGGAATACTTCATCTCCACGCACGGTGCTCGGAAGGGCCTGGCTGACACGGCTCTCAAGACCGCAGACGCCGGGTACCTGACGCGTCGCCTCGTGGACGTGGGGCAAGACACGACGGTGACCATGCACGATTGCGGTACACTCCGTGGCGTGCGGATGCAGGCGCTCAAGGACAACGAGGACATCGTGGAGTCACTGCGCGACCGCATCGTCGGCCGTGTGTCCGTCCACGACGTGCGCGACCCGCAGACGGAGGAAGTGCTCGTTCAGCGCGATGACCTCATCACGGAAGAGATCGCAGATCGGATTTCGGAGACGTCCATCGAGACCGTCGAGATTCGCTCCGTGCTGGCGTGTGAGTCCACGCGTGGCGTGTGTGCCCTCTGCTACGGCCGCAACCTCGCCACAGGCCGCCTCGTGGAGGTCGGCGAAGCCGTCGGCGTCATCGCGGCGCAGTCGGTGGGTGAGCCGGGGACGCAGCTGACGCTCCGCACCTTCCACATCGGTGGTACGGCATCCCGCATCGCGGCAGACTCTACGGTCCAGACGAAGTTCGCGGGCACCATTGCCTTCGAGAACCTGCGAACGGTCAAGAGCGGCACCGGCAAGGATGCCAAGCTGATCGCTCTCGGGCGTTCTGGTGAGATCCGTGTCCTGGATGAGGACGGCAAGCGTCTGATTTCCTACACCGTCCCGTATGGCGCTGAGATCGCCGTGAAGGAAGGCAAGAAGGTCAAGAAGGACGACGTGCTGGCGTCGTGGGACCCCTACAACTCGGTCATTGTCGCCGAGGACGGAGGGACGATTCGCTTCCAGGACATCATCGACGGCACGACGTACCGCGAAGAGTCCGATGAGCAGACGGGCTTCCGGGAGAAGGTCATCACCGAGACGCGTGAGCGCTCGCTGACGCCGGCCATGCACATCGAGGTGAAGGGCAAGAAGAAGGGCCGTGAGTACACGATGCCCGTCCGTGCCCGTCTCCAGGTGGACAACGGCGACAAGATCCAGCCGGGAACCATCCTTGCGAAGCTTCCGCGTCAGTCGGCCAAGACCCGCGACATCACGGGTGGTCTCCCCCGCGTGATCGAGCTGTTCGAGGCCCGTCAGCCGTCCGATCCGGCGGTGGTGACAGAGATCGACGGTGTGGTCAGCTTCGGCGGCCGCAAGCGTGGCTCGCAGGAGGTCATTGTCACGTCCCGCGACGGCGAGACACAGAAGACCTACCTCGTGTCGCTGTCCAAGCACCTGCTCGTCCACGAGAACGACTTTGTTCGAGCTGGCGAGGCGCTCTCGGACGGTCAGATCTCGCCGCAGGATATCCTGTCCATCCTCGGGCCGACAGCGGTCCAGGAGTACCTCGTGAATGAGGTCCAGGAGGTGTACCGCCTCCAGGGCGTCGGCATCAACGACAAGCACATCGAGACGATCGTGCGTCAGATGATGCAGAAGGTGCGCATCACCGACCCCGGCGATACGCCGTTCCTGGAGGGCAACCTCGTGGACCGGCTCGCGCTGGAGGCCTCGAACGACCGGCTCTACGACACGTTCGTGGTGGTGGACCCGGGCGAGAGCGAGCTTCGCATTGGCGAGACGGTCAACCGTCGCCGTCTCCGCGAGGTGAACTCGGACATGAAGCGCCACGACAAGAGCGAGGTAGAGGTGCGCGAGGCGCAGCTCGCCGTGGCCGAGCCGGTGCTGCTAGGCATCACGCAGGCCGCGCTGGCGACGGACTCGTTCATCTCGGCCGCGTCCTTCCAGGAGACGACCAAGGTGCTCACCGATGCGGCTATCCAGGGCAAGCAGGACCACCTGCTCGGCCTCAAGGAGAACGTCATCATCGGGCACCTCGTCCCGGCAGGCACCGGCCTCCGCAAGTACAGCGACGTGGTCGTGGGCTCACGCGAGGAGCTGGAGGCCCTGCAGGCCGCCAACGATGCACTCGACCGTGGCCTCTCGGGCGACGGCGACTTGCTCGGCGCGCCGGATCTGCCGACGGTCGACGACGAGGCGCTCGCGGAGCTGAACCGCCGCCTCGGCTAACGCCTCGAGCTGACGCCCAGCTCGTTGATTCGCGCCCCGGCTGCCCTCGTGGTGGCCGGGGCGGTTTCGTTTCGCCAGCTCGAGCTGGCGTTGTGAGCGTTGGTCGGCTACGGCGCCGAGCTGGTGTCGGCAGGGGCTGCGAGCGTGTCGGGACGTACGCCGCCCGCAGCGTCGCGGAGACGCGGGGTGCGCGCGCGCTCCTCAGCCTCGATGCGCTCGAGGCGGGCCTGGACCCGCGGGTCGTCCTGCCCACGCAGGATCAGCACCGTGGCGATCAGGATGAAGCCCGCCAGCGCGGCGAGGAACGACACAACGAAGACCTTGGATTGGCGGGGTGTGAGGGGCATCGGGGAGAGGTCAGGAGTCGCCAGCGCGAGACAGGGTTCTCCGGCGGATCCCCCACGCGATGAGGGTCGCAAGGGCCACAGCCGGGAGATGGAGAACCGGCAGCATGAAGACGAAGAGAGAGCCAAAGAGTTCGCCTTGGGTTCCGATCAGGACCATGAACGATGCGATGATTCCGATGAGCCACACCGTCAGCAGCCATGCCGACGCAGGCCTGCTTGTTCGTTGCCACCGACTCCCTGCGGCCGCCAGCCCGAACGGCAGTCCCGTCATGGTGTAGAGGCCAATCGTTCCGAGCACGGTCGCGGTGCCGCCTTCTAGACCCATCCGAACAAACGTCCACGTTCCCACCAGCCCGACGAGCAGAATGAGGTAGGCCGCAACCTCGAGCTGGCGAGCTGTCATTGCGCGCCCCACGTATGCACGAGGGCTTTCGTGTAGGCCAGTGAGCGCTCCATATTCTGGACCGTGTTCCACTCGAAGCGGCTGTGGAAGTCGTGGCCGCCGGTGAACACATTGGGGCAGGGGAGGCCCTTCTCGCTGAGCCGGGCGCCGTCCGTGCCTCCCCGGACGGGCTCTTCCGCCAGCTCGATGCCGAGGCGCTCGGAGGCCGCGTGTGCGAGCGAGATGGCGCGCGGGTCCACGTCCTCGATGTACGACCGCATGTTTCTGTAGCTCTCCGTGATCTCTACCGTGAGGGTGGCGTCGGGGTGCTTGTCGCCCAGATGGTCCACCAACTCACGGACGAGCTGGCGCTTCTGCTCCATCCCCGCGTCCGTAAAGTCGCGCAAGAGGAGACGGATCTCAGCGCGCTCGGCCGTGCCGGTCAGCGTGTGGGGGTGGAGGTAGCCCTCGCGCCCCTCGGTGGTCTCCGGTGCCTGGTCTATGGGCAGCAGTGAGACAAACGTCGAAGCAATTCGAAGCGCATTGACCAGCACATCTTTGGCGTAGCCCGGGTGCACGCCGACGCCGTCGATGGTCACGCGTGCTTCGGCAGCGTTGAACGTCTCCACATTGATTCGGTCGATGCCGCTTCCGTCGAGCGTGTAGGCGACATCCGCGCCGAAGCGGTCGAGATCCAGCTTGTCCGTGCCGCGTCCGATCTCTTCGTCAGGCGTGAACAGAATCCGGAGGGGGGGGCGAGGGGTGGGACTCTCGCCCCGAGTTCGGGCGTCGGCCTCGGTTTGGAGCAGGTCTTCGGCAAGCTGCATGATGACGGCTACGCCAGCTTTGTCATCCGATCCCAGCAAGGTGGTACCGTCACTGGTAATGAGATCATGTCCGATGGCGCCCCGCAGAGCTGGAGAGCGTGCGGGATCGAGCGACACCGAGGGGTCGCCAGGAAGTGGAGTGACAGAGCCGTCGTAGTCGGCTACGATGTGGGGTCGGACGTTCTCACCTGGAGCGTCGGGGGAGGTGTCCACATGGGCCACCAGTCCGAGCGTAGGGCCTTCCCACGGCTGGGGGGCAGGGAGCGTGGCGAACACGTAGCCGTGCTCGTCCATCTCGGCATCCGAGACGCCCATCTGCACCAGCTCGGCGACGAGCTGGCGGCTCAGGTCGAGCTGGCGGGCCGTGGAGGGGAAGGTGTCCGAGTCTGGGTCGGAGGTGGTCCAGACGCTGACGTAGCGGCAGAAGCGCTGGACGACGGGAGAGAGATCTCGGGCCTCGTTGGCGGGGAGAAGGCTAGGCACGGTAGAACGGGGGTGGCGTGGAAAGTAGAGGTGTCTGCCTAAGCGGATACTGACTATTATTGAGCTTAATTAGGCGTAACCCTAATAGGACGAACTACTGCGCCCCCTATCCCTCGTCTGTCAAAGATTTCTGGGATTACTTTTCTCATTAAATTATAT
>JBCBZH010000370.1:0-3124 GCA_039815415.1 Bacteroidota bacterium | reverse complement strand
TTCTTCCTTTTCTTCGACGAGGAGCGCTTCTTGGAGCGCGAGCTGGAGGTGCTCACGGGATCGGGGGGGAGGCCAGAAAAGCGCCAGAACAGGCACGGATGCGCCCAATCGGCACCCACGCGGGGCAGCCTAAGATACCACGGGCGCCCGGGTATCCGTCGAGCGAGTCGCAACGAAGGTGGCCTGTGCTATGTCAGCACAATGCGTCCGTCCCGATACATCGGGAGTGTGTCCGTCGTGTCCATCTGGGCACAGTACGTCACATCGTCCTGGAACCCGAGAGCCATCAGGCGCTTGGTGTGCGCCGCGCCCACGAGTGCACGAGCGAGATGCTCCTGGCTTCCCTGGTACAGCGCATAGGCGATCAGTCCGCTGTCGTTCAGCCCCGACGCCTCAGACGGGTTGAGCAGTCGCTTCAACATCAGGCCGGCGCAAAGGGTGTCCTCGAGTGCCACACGGCCTTCGTACCCCGCGCACAGCAGCGTGACGGACTGGTGGGCGTCGAGGGCCTGTCGAAGAAAATCCACCGACGCGCTGGCGTTCAGGAAGCAGCCGATGGCTGCCGAACGGGCCTTCTTCGCCAGCGCGATGGCTGGGGTGCCGTTGGTGGTCGTCAGCACGAGGGTGCGACGCCCGACGCGATCCTCGGAGTAGTCGATCGGGGAGTTGCCCATCGCCATGCCGTCGACCGGCTTGCCCCCGCGCTCACCTCCCACGATGGACGTGTCCGGGTCAAGGGTAGCCGCGAGGCGCCCGGCGTCTCCAAGGGTCGCTGCCGGGATAACGGCTCGCGCCCCATGTTGCAGCGCGGTGACGATGGTGGATGAGGCCCGAAGGACGTCGATCACCACCACCGTACGGCCGGCCAGGTCGTCGGCGGTCGTAGCGCAGGGGGTCAGGATGACGTCGAGGTCCACGATCTAGTCGGCCGTATGGAAGGGAGGGCGCGTAACGGTTGCCTCGAGCTGGCGCCCGCGAACGTCGATGCCGAGCGTAGTGCCTGGCGCGGTGTAGGCCTCGTCGCGCGGCACGTATCCCAGCGCGATGCCGACGCCCGTCGTGGGCGACTGCGTGCCGCTGGTGACGGTGCCGATGGGCGTGCCCTCGGCGTCGGTGATGGCGTAGCCCTGACGTGGAACGCGGCGGCCTTCCACCACCAGCCCGATGAGCTTCTTGTCTGGTCCGGCCTCTTTCTGGGCCGCTAGCGCATCGCGCCCGACGAAGTCACCGACGTCGAGCTTGACGACCCATCCGAGTCCGGCGTCAAGCGGTGTCGTGGAATCGTCGAGTTCGTGGCCGTAGAGACAGTACCCGGCTTCGAGGCGGAGGGTGTCGCGCGCGCCTAGGCCAGCGGGACGCAGCCCGAAGGCCTCGCCTGCAGCCATCAGGGACTCCCAGATGCGAACGGCGGCCTCGTTCTCACAGTAGATCTCGAGTCCCGGCTCGCCCGTGTAGCCCGTCCGCGAGACGATGGCTCGCTTCGCGCCCAGCAACTCATCGGGTACTGTGAAGTGGTAGTACTTCAGATCGTCCACGGACATCCCCGTTGCTGCTTCGAACACCTCGAACGCCTTCGGTCCCTGCAGCGCGAGTAGCGCCATGTCGTCGGACTCGTTCGTCAGCTCGACGTTGAGCTGGCGGTCGCGTACAGCCTGAATGTGCTCCCAGTCCTTCTCCATGTTGGACGCGTTGACGACCAGCATCACGTCGTCCTCTGCGATGCGATAGACGAGCAAGTCGTCCACTGCGGTGCCGTCGGCGCGGCAGAGCACGGCGTACATGGCCTTGCCGTCCGCCAACTTGGTGGCGTCGTTGGTGACGAGCTGATGCGCCAGGGCGATGGCGTCGGGGCCGCGAAGCCTGAACTCACCCATGTGGCTGACATCGAACAGTCCGGCGGCCTCGCGTACAGCCTTGTGTTCATCCAGGATACCCGTGTACTGAACGGGCATGTCGAACCCAGCGAACGGAACCATCTTGGCCCCCAGCGCAACGTGGGTTCCGTGGAGCGGGGTGGTGTGTAGCGTGTCGGAACTCATGCGATGCGGAGGCGGGGACGAAAGGTAGCCTTGGGTTGTTGACGGCGGGGCTGAAACGCGTCCTCCAAACGGCGCCTTCTGCTTGAGTCTGATACTGCGCAGCATGTGTCTTGAGATCCGGGTGCCTTCTCCAGAGTCCAGCCTCACGAATCCCCGTGCCACGCTACCTTGAGTCTGCCGACACCCCCTTGAGTGCATGACACGCGTTGTTTTCAGGACTAGCGGAGCGCGTGAAGCCGCAGGCGTCCGCACGGCCTGCCACACGGACGACTCCACCCTGGCCAGCCGGTTCTTCTTGCGCGAGGCGGCTATCGAAAGCGTCACGCGTACCGGAGGGGAGGACCGGGGCGTCAGTCTGGAGGTGGGCAAGGTTGCAGACCTGGGTGGATGGCGAGAAGGTCTTCGACTCCAACGACCCCGAAGGCCATTCCTACGCAGAGGGCGGGTACGAGGTCTACCGCAACAGCGTCACGCACATTCACGAGGACGAATGCGCATCTCTCGAACACGTCTCTCGAGCTGGCGACCGGTGCTGGCTCTTCTTTTCCTCGCGAGCGTCGCCAGCGCGTGCGCCTCATCGCCCCCGGAGGCGGTGGAGACGCCTGAGCATCTCCTGGCGCCACAGTACCGCGTGCTGCCGTCGGTACCGGCGACGGAGCCCGTCGCGGAGGCACAGCCTGCCGTGCCCACAGGAAATCGCCAGCTCGATGCCTTCCTGGCCGAGCTGGCGGCGGCGCTGGACCGCCACGATTGGCGCGGTGTGGCGGCCCGGTTCGATCCAGCGCAGTATGCCGAGCAGTGGGCGCTTGTTACTGGCGATGGCGCAAATGATGGCGCGGCTGCGGTTCAAGTGCTCGCTGAAACGCTCGGGATGCAGGGGCTCCTTCAACCGATTGGCACCTTCGAGGCCGATCCGGTCTCGCGACTTGAACGCATCCAGGTGGTCACGTTCCGCGAAGTTGAGCCTCGGCGCATGGGCACCGCACAGATCCGTGGCGACGTCCGCCTCGACGATGGCTCGCGCCTTCCCCTCCAGTTCTCCATCCAACCAATGAGCGACACCTATGCGGTTGTCGTGCCGATGG
>JBCBZH010000175.1:0-9229 GCA_039815415.1 Bacteroidota bacterium | reverse complement strand
TCCTGTCACTCAGCCCACGGCTAGGCGTCTCGTTCCCCGTCACCTCGGTCTCCAAGCTGTACTTCAATTACGGGCACTTCCGGTCGGTCCCGGACCCCAACCAGCTCTACCTGATCGAGTACGAAACGGCAAGCGGCAAGATCAGCGAGGTCGCCAACCCGAACATGCCGCTTCCGAAGACAATTGCCTACGAGATCGGCTATGAGCAGTCGTTCTTCGACCAGTTCCTGGTCCGAACCGCAGGCTACTACAAGGATGTCTCGAACCTGCCCTTCGACGTGCGTTACATCAGTCGTAACGGCCAGGTGGGGTATGACTTCAGCCAGCCCGATGCGTTCGAGGACATCCGTGGCTTTGAGCTGACGCTGGCTCGCAACCGAGGCTCCTGGCTCACAGGCTTCGTCAACTACACGTACTCCGTGGTGTCGAGCGGGTACTTCGGCTTCCGCCGGATCTCGGAAAACACCACCGAGCAGCGCGAGTTCGAGAACAGTGCCGCCGAACAGCAGCGGGCGTCCTCCCGCCCGGTGCCTCGTCCCTTCGGCCGCATCAACCTGGACCTGAACACACCCGACGACTTCGGCCCGATGGTCGGAGGACTGCGTCCGCTGGCAGACTGGCGCGCCAGCCTGATTGCCCGTTGGCAAGACGGAGGCAAGTTCACGTGGGCCGGGGGGGGCTCCAAGCCCGGCGTGCTCAACAACGTGGACAACCGTGACTTCGTGGGCCTCGATCTGCGCTTCACGAGGACCTTCTCAGTCGGCACTCGGGATATCACATTCTTCGCCGACGTGTTCAACCTGACCAACCGGCGCCAGTTCTCGTTCAGCGGCTTCGTGGACGGCAACGACCAGCTCAACTACCTCCGCTCGCTCCACCTGCCGGAGTCCCCGGACTACCCGAACATTCCCGGCTCCGATCGCGTGGGGGACTTCCGGGCCCCGGGTGTCGAGTTTGTTCCGATTCGCTCGTTCCAAACGCGGGACGCGTTCTCGGGGTCCATCGAGGACAACGCGTTCTACTACGAGCTGGAGACCGACCAGTACCTCGTCTTTGAAAATGGGGGCTGGCAGCCCGCCAGCATGAGCGCCGTCCAGGAGGTGCTGGACTCCAAGGCCTACATCGACATGCCCAACCAGGGCTTCCTGACCTTCCTTGGGCCTCGCAACGTCTACCTCGGCCTCCGCATCAGCCTCTAAGGCACGCACGCCGACGCTCTGCTTTCCCTCGAGACTCGCTCGACTCCGTGTTCTCCATGACTGTAGCCACTTCCCTTCGCCTTCCAGCGCCATCTCGGCCGAGTTCCCTCTGGTGGGCTCTCCTCGCGCTGGCGCTTGCGACCTACGGGCTGGCGACTCCAGCACACGCACAGTTCAACAACCGCTGGCTTGCCGGTGGGTCATTCCACAGCTGGTATTCCGAGGTCGGCGGCGAACGCGAAAGCGGCGGCTTCGTCGGTACGCAGCAGGATGGCATGCGGTGGCCCGGGATCTATTCCTTCCGAGACATGCAGGCGGCTAAAGGCATGTGGATCGGGGCTCAGAACGTCCGGGATGACGCTGGCAACACCTACCCCATTCGGGTGGTCCATGTCGGCCCTCGCGTGTCTGGTGCGGGCGAGTTCTTCCCGGTTCGCTTCGATCTCGAGGGACGCTTCGAACCCGGGGTCGTTACCGTGGACGGCGAGCAGTCCTTCCCCTCTGCGGAAATGATTGTAGACCGTGTGGACCCGGACCTCCCGGCTGACTTCGTCCTCACCAACGAGGTGAACACGCTCCTGGGCATCACGATGGAGCGCAAGATCATGCAGTTCTCCCAGGGCTACAATGACAACTACCACATCTTCGATGTGACGTTCACCAACACGGGCAACACCGACGGGGACCCAGACATTGAGTTGCCAAACCAGACTCTCGAAGGCGTCTGGTTCTTCCCGCAGTACCGCCTCTCCGTCGCCAAGGAATCTCGGTTCATGATTGGCAACTCGTCGGGCTGGGGAACGAACGCGATGAATGACGCTCGAGGCGACGGTGTGGAAGTCGATCCTCCGGGCGAGCAATTCCGCGCCCAGTTCACGTGGCACGGCAAGTTCCCCGGGTTCACGGCCTACGACAACCTGGGAGCCTCCTTGCAAACCGTAAATGGCTGGCCCGTCACGCAGGTCCCGGTTGCAGACTCTCTCGGCCGCCTCGCCGCCAGCGCGTTCGTGGGAGTAGTGACCCTCCATGCCGATGCCTCGGCAACGGATGACTCTGACGATGTGACCCAGCCGGCCACCACGACGTACTTCGACTCGGACGCCCCGTTCACGTCTCAGAACGACCCCTTCAGCCCGTCGAAGATGCAGGTGGAGTACAACCTGATGACGGGAGGCAACAAAGCTCCCCGGCATGCGAAGGTGGTTGAACCCAGTGGGCTTCCCGGCTTCATCGCACCGACGGGAGACCCTCAACTGACCTCTCAGGCTGGCTTCTCGTTCGCCAATGGCTATGGCCCCTATACGCTCGGCCCGGGTGAAAGCATCCGCATCGTGTGGGCCGAGGGCGCTGCCGGATTGAGCCGCGAGGCCAACACAGCGATCGGCCGAGCCTTCCTGGAATCCGGAAATGATGCCGGAGCTGGCCTGACCTGGAACGGCGAGACAAGGACCAAGAACGAATGGATCTTCACCGGCCGGGACTCCCTGTTCCAGACGTTCCAGCGAGCCACGGAGGCCTTCGAGGCGGACTACAACATTGCACGCGCTCCCGCCCCCCCAGCCGCGTTCGCAGTGAACGGCGGTGGCGACCGCATTCAGCTCACGTGGGATCCCCCGGCGAACGGCGAGACCCCGAGCCGCTATGAGGTGTATCGCGCACGAGGGAGCCAGGACAGCACCTACACGCTGGTCTACAGCGGCAGCGACACGTCGTTCGACGACACCACCCCGATCCGTGGTGTGGGCTACTACTACTACGTCCAGTCCGTGATCGACGGGCGAGGCGATGGCGTGGCCGGGGTTCCTGCTGGAGCTGCGCTCCGCAGCAGCCGCTACTTCGCCCAGACCTACAGCCCAGCGCTGCTTGCACGCCCTCAGGGCAATTCGCTGGACGAGATCCGCATCGTACCGAACCCCTTCAACATCGGGGCCGCGGGTCAATTCCGATTCCAAGACGACGGCGAAACCAATAAGCTGGCCTTCTTCAACATCCCGGGTCAGTGCCGAATCGACATCTACACCGAGATCGGCGAGCTCGTGGACACCATCGAACACACCAACGGCACCGGCGACGACTACTGGGATCACACCACCAGCTCGCGGCAGGTCGTAGCGAGTGGGGTCTACATCGCCTTCATCACCGTCACGGAGGACATCCCCAACCCCGATGGCAGCGGTCTGCTGTACCAGAGGGGTGAGAGGGCCTTCAAGAAGTTCGTCATCATCCGATGAACCGCCCGACTCGCGCCCTTGCGTCTGATTTCGCCATGTCCATGCGCTCCTTTTCGATTTCCCTTCGGGCTCTAGCCCTCGCCGCCGTCGCGCTGGCGACGGTCTCCAGTTCGTCCGCACAGACCGACACACCGGACCGGGAGAAGCTGGCTCAGACCGGCATGAAGTTCCTCAGCGTGCCTGGTGACCCGCGCGCAGCCGCCATGGGGAGCGCTGCGACCGCCATGGAAGGCGGCTCCGAAATGCTGTTCGCCAACCCGGCGGGCATGGCCTGGACGAGAGAGACAACGGACCTCATGATCGGGCAGACCCAGTTTCTGACCGACATCAACTACAACCACGCCAGCGCGGCGTTTCGCCCCGGAAACGGACGATTCGGCGTGATCGGGTTCACGCTCACTTCTGTGGACTACGGCACGTTCCAGGAGACCATCCGAGCGGACAACGAGCAAGGGTTCATCGACCTAGGAGAGTTCTCCCCCCAGGCGTATGCGGTCGGCGTCGGGTATGCCCGAGCCCTCTCGGATCGCTTCTCCGTCGGCGGACAGGTGAAGTATGCCAACCAGAACCTCGGCGACAGCGTCTCGCAGCCTGGCGAAACGGAGGACACCTTCACCCGCCAGACCAATGAACAAGGCGTCCTCGCCTACGACTTCGGCGTCCAGTACAAGACCGGGTTTGAGAGCCTCAACTTCGCTGTTGCCGCACGCAACTTCTCTCAGGAGATCGCCTTCGAGGAGGAGCTGTTCCAGCTGCCGCTGACGCTCCAGATCGGCATCTCGATGGATGTCATTGATCTGACGTCTCTCAACGGAAACACGCACCGCTTCCTGGTGGCGGTCGATGCCGAGAACCCACGCGACTTCTCCGAGCAGATCAAGGTGGGTGGCGAGTACACATTTCTGAACGCGTTCTCTCTGCGTGGCGGCTACGTCTTCCCCGCCGACGAGCAGGGCATTCATCTCGGCGCCGGGGTTCAACAGTCCGTAGGAGGCCTGGGGCTGGCGGCGGACTACGGGTACTCCGACTATGGCGTCTTCTCTGCTGTCCACCGCGTGGCTGTCCGGCTTTCTCTCTAGTCTGCTCATGTCTCTGGCTTCTCTCGCGCGGCTCGCGCCCCTCGCTCTCCTTCTCGCTGTCGCAGGCTGTGACACCAGCGACGGCCCCACCCTCTTCGACCCAGACCGGCAAACCGCCCCAGACCCGACGGTGACGTCGGTCTCGCCTGCGGGGTCGGCGCTCGCAGGCATCGACGAGGTCACCATCACGGGCACCAACTTCTCGGCGACGGCGAGCGACAATCTCGTGTTCTTCGACGACGCCGCAGCCGAGATTCTGTCCGCCAGCCCGACCGAGTTGCGCGTGAAGGTGCCGAACACGCCTGCGGAGAACCTCGCCATGCGCGTGTCCGTGCGCAGCGCTGCCAACTACAGCACTCCGCTGGCCTACACCCTCGTCCCGGCGGTCGTGGAGTTCGGCGAGTTGGCGAACTCCGAGACCCCGTTCGGCATCACGACCGATCCGACGGGCAACCTCTACCTCTCGATCAACAGCGATGGGACACGATCCATCACCCGGATTGCTGCAGACGGGACGCGCAGCCCCTTCTTCTCGACGACGTTCGAGTTTCCCGGTCTCTCCTTCGGCCCCGATGGCGCCCTCTATGGGGTTCGAGGCGTGTTTGCCGCCTTCCGCCTTCCTGAAGCGGGAACTCAGGAAACCTTCGGCGTCATCTCGGATGGGCGCCCTCTCCTGACAACGATCGATACGGATGCCAATGGCAACCTGTACGTCGGCGGGAACAACGCGACGGGAACGAACAGCATCTACCGCATCGCCTCGGACAAGTCCGTCACGGCATATGCCCTCCCCGGCAACGTGCGGGCTCTGACGGTCTTTGATGGGGCGGTCTACGCGGCGGTGACGCTGGATGGTGTGAGCCAAGTGTTCCGTCTTGCTGCGGACGCGTCTGGTGACTTGGGCGCTCCTACGTCCTACGTGAACATGACGGCGCTCGCAGGTGCTGAAGCGACGGCTCTAGCGTTCGCAGCGTCCGGGGACCTGTACGTGGGAACGGATGCACTTATGGATCCCGTCTACCTCGTCCGGCCCGATGGGTCCGGTGAGGTCTTGTATCCCGGGGTCTTGACGGGCCCAACCTCACACCTCGCGTACGGTCCAGGATCGTTCCTGTACATGCGAACCGCCGACGTCCTGAATGCTGAGAATGCGGTCATCCAGCCCGCTGGCCTGTTCCGCATTGAAACCCGCCAGGACGGCGCACGCTAGCTCCTAACACGAAACCGCTCAGGGGGCTAGACTTCTAAGGACGCCGCCCCTATTCTGAGCTTCATGTCCGGATTCGTCCGGTTCTCCCTCCCCCCAATTCACAAGCTCTCTCGCTATGCGACAACTGCTACTCCTTTCTGCGGCTCTTCTCCTGGTCCCCGCAGCGTCTGCTCAGACCTTCGAGTGGGTCTATGACAGCAGTCTTCCGATCGACGCAGACATCCAGTTCAACAGCACGCACGGTATCGCCGTGGATCCCGATGGAAAGATCTGGATCTCACCCTTCAGCGCAACCGATAGTGTCCTCGTCCCCCAGTTCGTTACGAGTGACGACAACGGATTCCGGAGCGTCCGCGCGCTCTATGTCCTGAATTCGGACGGTACTCCGGCCAGCTTCTCCCCCCTCAAGTTCGTCCAGTATGCCGATGGCACCACCCCAGCGGACACGCTCGGTGGATTCGTCAACAGCACGGGCGCCTTTGAGGGCCGTAGTGGTCGTGGCCTGGCTGCCGACACGGATGGCAACATCCTCGCGTCCATGTTCGACACGCTGTTCAAGCTTGACTACCAGACCGGCCAGGGATTGGCCAGCACCGTCCCTGTGGGCGGCAACTCACTCACGGCGTCAGCAGGGACCCCTGTGGGCAACGTCTTCATCACGGCCGTTGTGGCCGGTGACGACCGGATCGTGGAGCTGAACGGCTCGGACCTCTCGCAGGCCTCCGTCGTCGGCACCCCGAGTGGCTTCAACCGCAGCATCGTTGCGCTCGACGACGGCAACACCGTCATCAGCCTCGACTACACGGTGGAATACTCGAAGGTCTTCACGCGTCCAGACGCCTTCTCGGCGTTTGACTCGACGTTTGCCACCTTCTACGGAATGGCCATCGAGTCCGCTACGGTCAACCCGGACACGCGCCAGGTGTGGGTCAGCTCGGGCAGCGCCAACGACACCCCGAACCGTTCGGTCGCCTTCGCGACGAACTGGCGTTCCCACACATGGTACGCCTTCGACCAGGCTGACCTGCTGACGAACGAGGTCCCGACGCCGATGGACTCGCTGACCTGGAATGGCTGTGACAACTTCACGGCTGGCGTCTGCGACAGCGCTCCGGAGCCGACCATTGGTCGTCCGCGTGCGATCGCATTCAGCCCCGATGGACAGACGGCCTACGTGGGCGCCTTTAGCCAGCTCGCTCCGTCCGTCCAGAAGTTCGTCCGCCAGGAAGTGGTCTCCACCGAGCCCGCCACGCTCGCAGACGGCACCACCCTCGACGCCAACCACCCGAACCCGTTCTCGGGCTCCACGACGATCCGCTTCGAGCTGGCGAACGCCGCTGATGTGGCCGTCCGCGTCTACGACGTGATGGGCCGTGAGGTCGCCACGCTGGTGGAGGGCCCGCTCCAGGCTGGCCCGCAGTCGGCCACGTTCGATGCCACCGGCCTCGCCGCAGGCACGTACCTCTACACCCTGGAGGTCGACGGCCAGCGTCTCGCACGCCGGATGCTGCTCGCGCGGTAGACGGTTTCGTCTCTGAGCGATTCGTGAGCCGGGCACCCGCTCTCTGTATCTCCCCCTTCCCCCAGTCTCATGCGCGTTCTCTGCGCGGCCCTACTCGCCACGTTGTTCGCCAGCTCGCCCCTGGCCCAGACCGATCTCCCTCCGAAGGAAGAGTTCCGAGGTGCCTGGATTGCCACGGTCATCAACCTGGACTGGCCCAGTTCACCTGGACTTCCGGTTGCGACGATGAAGGCCCAGCTGGTGGAGATTCTCGACGGGATGCAAAGCGCCGGACTCAACGCGGCTCTGTTTCAGGTGCGCACCGAGGCCGATGCGCTCTACGCCTCTGACATCGAGCCGTGGTCCTACTGGCTGACTGGGGCCCAGGGCACAGCCCCCCCCGACAGCTTTGACCCGCTTGCGTTCGCCATCGAAGAGGCCCACAAGCGCGGGCTGGAGCTGCACGCATGGCTGAACCCCTACCGGGCCAGTCGAGGCAACACCTATCCCAAGGCGGCCAGCCACGTGACGCAGACAAACCCGGAGTGGCTCCTCGACTTCAGTAGCGGGTCCTCGCCCATCACCATTTTCGATCCCGGGTTGCAGGTGTCCCGCGACCGCGTTGCCACGATCGTCGCTGACATCGCACGACGATATGACATCGACGGCATCCACTTCGACGACTACTTCTATCCGTATCCGCCGAACGCCATCGGCAACGAAGACCAGGCCACCTTCGACGCCGACCCGCGAGGCTTTACCGACATTGGCGACTGGCGCAGGGAAAACGTCGATCTGATGGTCGCTCAGGTTCAGGACAGCCTCCTCACGGTACGCCCTGATGCCGCGTTCGGCATCAGCCCCTTCGGCATCTGGAAGAACAGCGTCCCTCCGGGCATTCGTGGCCTGGACGCCTACAACGTCATCTACTCGGACCCGCTGGCCTGGCTGGAAGAAGGCACCATCGATTACATCACGCCCCAGCTCTACTGGTCGTCTCAGCGTTCTCTGGACACCAATGGCGACGGCACGCCTGACACGTTCAACAATCAGCGGTTCACCACGCTGGCGAGCTGGTGGAACGGGCAGCGGAACGGCCGGCACTTCTACCCGGGACTCGCGCCGTACCGGATCGGGCAACCCGGCTACGATAACACAGAGATCCCCACCCAGATCCGCTACACCCGCAGCCTCGATGGCGGTCAGGGTACCGTCATGTTTCGTGTCAACGCAGGCCTCCTGAAGTTCAACCAGGGCCTCGCTGACTCGCTCGCAACGGATCTCTATCGCCAGCCCGCGCTCACGCCGTCGATGGCATGGAAAAGCCAGGACGCGCCTGGTGTACCCACAGGGCTAGCCGCCACCCACACGAGTGGGGAAGGTGCCGTGTCTCTCGCGTGGGCGGCCCCCGCCGGCGGAGATGCCGATGCCCGGTTTTACGCCGTGTACCGTGTTCCGCAGGCCGAGGCCGGCGACCTCGCCAGCGCGATGGCTGACAGCCGCTACCTCGCGCTGGTGACGGGCGAGACCACAGCAATCGACAACTCGGACCAGAGCGGCGACTTCGCCTACGTCGTCACAGCCGTCAGCCCCAACTCCATCGAGAGCTCACCGAGCAACACGGCGCAGGTCCAGAATGTGATCTCAACCGATGGCCCGGCGGACGCGCTCGCGCTCGCGCTCCGCCTGGAGCCCGCCAGCCCGAACCCGTTCCGAGGCCAGACGCGCGTGTCGTTCTCGATCCCGGAGCCGGGGACGGTGACCCTCCGAGTGGTGGACCTGCTGGGCCGTGAGGTGGCTCGCCTTCTGGACGATGCCCCTCGAGCGAGTGGTCCACAAAGCCTCTCCTGGTCCCCGAGCGCCAGTATCCGCTCTGGGACTTACATCCTTGTGTTGGATACCGAGACGGAGCGCCAGACCCGATCCGTGGTCTATATCCGCTAGCCTCGAGTGTTAATTGTTGATGGTTGATTGGGGAGATTGAGAATTTCTACTTCCTACTGTCCACT
>JBCBZH010000354.1:0-3487 GCA_039815415.1 Bacteroidota bacterium | reverse complement strand
CCTGCCGCAATACCACCAAGGGCCAAGCGGCGCTAGACCGCATGCAGGCCGAGGTACCGGGCGCCGGGCTGGCGCTCGAACAACTCGACCTCTCGGACCTCGACAACGTGTCGGCCTTCGCGGAGCGCATCCGGTCAGCGCAGGCACGTCTCGACCAGCTCATCTGCAACGCGGGCGTGATGGTGCCGCCGGAGAGCAAGACGAAGCAGGGCTTCGAGCTTCAGTTCGGCGTCAATCACCTGGGCCACTTCGCCCTGACGGGCCATCTGCTCCCGCTGCTCCAAGCGACGGAGGGCGCGCGCGTGGTTGTGGTGTCGAGCGTCGCCGCATCGATGGGTGAGATGACCTTCGACGACCTGCACTTCGAAACACGCGGCTACAAGCCGTGGCCCGCCTACGGACAGAGCAAGCTGGCGAACCAGCTCTTCGTGCGGGAGCTTCAAACGCGGCTACGCGAGGCCGGGTCGGCCATTCGGGTCACGATGGCACACCCTGGCTGGACGGCGACGGATCTTCAGCGCACGAGCGGCTTGGCCCGGCTGCTCAACCCCATTTTTGCGATGCAGCCGCCGCAGGGCGCCCTGCCAACCCTTCGCGCGGCCACCGACCCGGAGGCCTCTGGCGGGACGTACTTCGGTCCCCACGGCTTCCGCCAGATGCGCGGCTACCCCGTGTCAGTCCAGATGGAGAAACGCGCTCTCAACGACGCCGACACCCGGCGGCTCTGGGAGGTCAGCGAGGACCTGACCGGCGTCCGCTACGACTTCGGGGTGCCAGCCTGAGGCCGTTTCCAGTCCACCAGAACCACCTTCGCGCGTTCCATGCTGATTCCCTCACGTCCACTGACGCTCGTCGCCTCGGGCCTATGCGTTCTGCTGGTCAGCGCCTGTGGCTCGTCGTCTTCGGTGATTCCGCCCGAAACCTCTCTCGACCGCGAGCCGCCCCAGTTGCTCAACGCCTTCTTTGGCTTGGACAACGCCTTGACCCGGCAAACCCGCCTCATCTGCCGATCTGCCCCCGGAAGTGATGGAATGCCCCTCACGTTCTCGCGGCGCGTGACGTCGATGGAGCCAGGCGACTTTCTTGTAACCACCGAGTCGGGCGTTCGCAAGACACCTGCGTGCGCGACGCTGCGACCCGCCGATGAAGCCTCAGAGGGTCACACCGTTCTCCTGATCGGCGACCTCGGGAGTGCGGAGGACCCGCCACACCGCGTGGAAGTCGTGGGGGACGTGATGTTGGAGGGCGATGCTTCAGGACGGGGCCTTGAGATTGAGGTGACGCCCTTGGAGGACGGGCCGACGCTCGTTCTCGCCATCGCCTACGCGGCCGGTGCCATCGAGAGCGACTGCCCAGCAGCCACGCAGCAGGTGATTCAGGTGACGTGGGCGGGCGGCGTCCGACCCGACAGCGGAGTCACGGAAGAGGCGCACCGCACGATGTACCGGGTCATGAGCAGCGACGGAGAGATGAGCCCCTTCGCACTTGGCGACCTCGGCGACAACGACAACTACGAGCATCTCTGCCTCGACACATCGGCCCGCGCGAGCGAAGTGACTGCACGGGCGGGCGTGCTCCTGGACCCTCGGAACGACCTCAATCCGTTGACCTCCATTCCGGTCAGGCGGTAGCAGAGAGGAGGTGGAGGCGACCCGTTGCGCTCCACTGAACCCCCATCCGAACAAGCCCGCACGCAACTCGCCCACGCATGACCATCCTCCTCTTCGGTGCTACCGGCATGATCGGCCACGGCACCCTCAACGCTGCCCTCGCTGATGACCGTGTGACCCGCGTGGTCTCCGTCGCACGGCGGTCGACTGGACGCCAGCACGCCAAGCTGGTGGAGGTCCTCCACGCCGACATGACGGACCTCTCTCCCATCATCGATCAGCTCGCCAACGTGGATGCGTGCCTGTTCTGTCTCGGCGTCTCGTCAGCAGGCATGAACGAAGCGGACTACCGGCGCATCACCTACGACCTGACGCACAGCGTGGCCACCACGCTCGTCGGCCTCAACCCGGAGATGACGTTCGTCTACGTTTCAGGCGCAGGCTCCAATGCAAGGAGCCGACAGATGTGGGCGCGTGTCAAGGGCGAGATCGAGAATGCGCTGATGGCGCTGCCCTTCGGCGGGGTCTACAACGCGCGCCCCGGCTTCATCCAGCCCGTTGGCGGGGCTCGATCCAAGACGGCCCTGTATCGCACGCTCTATGCCGTCATGGGTCCAGTCGCATCTCTGATTCGCCGCGTGGCGCCCAACGCCTTGATCGACTCGGATGAATTGGGGGCCGCCCTCGTGGAGGCCGGGCTGGCGGGTGCGCCAGAACAGATTCTCGAGGTGTCCGCGCTCCGACTCCTGGCCGAGCGCGCTGCACCCCATCGAGCTGGCGCGATGGGGTAGCCGATTGACGCGCCTTGCACGTCAATCAAGAGCCGTAGCAGACCCTGTTCTCTGCAACGGAAGCCTTCGGACTCACATCAGAACGTTCTTCCCGCTGCCTCTCCAATGAGAGCACGATCGCGTTGACCGCGCCGATCACTTCGACTGCCAACTCCACACCGAGAGCGCCGATGTCGCTCTCGCACCTCCGTTGACTCCTGCCACATGCCCCCAACCGATCAGCAGCCATCCCAAGAGAAGAAGGCACGCCGTCGCTGGCTCCGCATTCTCGGTTGGGCTTCTCTCGCCCCCATATTGGTCCTCATTGGGCTGGCGATCGAAGCATGGCCCGCGCTCGGCGGCTCCATCGAGGGCGAACGGCTGGAGCGCGTGCAGAAATCGCCACAGTATCGCGATGGCGCCTTCCAGAACGTCCTCCCACGCGTCGACAGTGCGTTCACGATGACCGCCATGTGGGCGTTTGTCACCGACCAGACGCCGGCTCAGGTCCCGGAGGCACCGCTGGCAACCGTCCAACGAACTGGCGAGGACTTCGCCGAGCCGCGAGATAGCCTTCGTGTCACCTGGCTCGGCCATTCGACGCTGCTTGTCGAGTTGGACTCCTCTCGCATCCTGATCGACCCGGTCTGGGGCGAGCGTGTATCGCCCTCGCGCTTCGTGGGCAATCGCCGGTTTGCCCCCGTCCCGCTGGCGCTGGAGGATCTGCCACCCCTGGACGCCGTCGTGATCTCGCACGACCACTACGATCATCTCGATCTGCCAACGGTTCGCCAGCTCGCTGCGCGTGTACCACGCTGGGTGGTGCCACTCGGTGTGGGCGCCCACTTGGAGCACTGGGGCATCCCGCCGGAGGCCATCACTGAACTCGACTGGTGGGACACGACGCCTGTGGCGGACCTCGAGCTGGTGAGCACGCCAGCTCGTCACTTCTCGGGCCGCTTCGTGAACGACCAGTCGGCGACGCTGTGGAGTGGATGGGCCATTCTGGGCCGCGACCAGCGCGTCTTCTACAGCGGCGACACGGCGCTGACGCCCGAGTTCGCGGAGATCGGTGAACGCTATGGGCCGTTCGACCTGACACTCATT
>JBCBZH010000340.1:0-3757 GCA_039815415.1 Bacteroidota bacterium | reverse complement strand
CTCGCCTGAGGAACGCGCGCAGGCCGTTGTGCCCTCGCAAGCGCTTCGGCAGGCCGCCGCCGCCGTCCGTGGTGGGGAGCGCTCAGCCCTCGAGCTGGCGCAGGCGATCCGTCGCCAGCTCGAGACGGCGCCACTGGCGCAGGTGCAGTACACTGACATCGTAGACGCCGACACCCTCCAGCCGGTTGAAACCCTCGTGCAGGACGGTTCCTCTGGGGGCCGGTACCTTGCCGCCGTCGCCGTCTATTTCGGCGCCACCCGCCTGATTGACAACACCACGCTGGTTGTTGGGGAGTAGGGGCTGGGGATTGGGGCCATTCCCCAACCCCCAAAGCCCATTCCCCGATCCCCATTCCTATGACCGTAACCATGTTCAAGGGGAAGCTCCATCGCCTCACGGTGACGGAAGCCGACCTCTACTACGAAGGCTCGATCACACTCGATGCCGAGCTGATGGAGGCGGCCAAGCTGCTGCCCTACGAGCGCGTACAGGTGCTCAATGTGAACGCGGGCACGCGGCTGGAGACCTACACAATTCCGGCCGAAGCCGGAAGCCGGACGGTGTGCCTCAATGGTCCTGCGGCTCGGCTTGTGGCGCCCGGCGACCAGGTGATCGTGATCGCGTACGCGGACATGACGCCCGAGGAGGCGAAGGAGCACAAGCCTCGCGTCGTGCTGGTGGATGCGGACAACAACCCGGCACAGGTGCTGGACCTCGACGGTGCGCCGGTGTCCGATCCGCACGAACCCGCCGTCACGAACGCCATCTCGTTTGCGGATGACTGGCCGCATTACCCCAAGAGCCGTCGCAGCCGTCGGCGGTAGCAGCGGTGTGTAACCCGATAGACGGAACGCCGTAGGTGGCGGATCTGCGCGCTGGCGGGCGCGACCCTTTTGACGTGTTCGGCGCGGCTGTGCTGGACCTCACCTGTTGTGTCTATGCCTCGCTCGTGGCTCGCCGCCTGTCTTGTCCTCGCCAGTTGGATAGCGCCGACCTTCGGCTCAACCGCCCTCCACGCACAGACCGGCAGCTCGATTGACGGCACCGTTGCCGATGCGGAGACTGGAGAATCCCTGGTGGGGGCCAACGTCGCCATCCTGAGCCCCGAGGGCGCAGTGGTGGGAGGAACCACGACCAACGCAGACGGGCGGTTTTCGCTTCGAGTCGTCACCTTCCCCGTCGAGCTGGCGATTCGCTATATCGGGTATCAGACAGAACGGGTGCGAGTCACCGACGCCAGCCCGTTGCAGGTCGTGCTTCGGCCGGAGGTGGGGGAGCTAGCGGAGGTGACGGTCACGCCAGGCGAGAATCCAGCGGATGCCCTGATGCGGCGAGTGATCGAGCGAACGCGTACGCAGCGGTCGACTCTTGGACCGTACGCCGTGACGGCCTATGCGCGGACGACCATCCGAACCCCCGAGCGCGAGATCCGGGGTATCATCGAAGCCGCGTCGGATGCGTACTGGGCGCCCGAAACGGGTTGGCGAGAGGTGGTCGTCGCGCGGAAGCGGACGGGCAATCTCGGCTCCGGAGGCGGCGGAGCGACCGCCATCGCCGATGGGCTGCTGGATCTGCTGGACGAGGATGTGGAGGTGTCTGGCCACACCCTCATCGGCCCCACCCACACGGACGCGCTGCGCGTGTACGACTTCGAGATCGTGGGGACGCAGGCGTTGGATAACCAACTCGTGGTGGAGGTGGCGCTGGAACCCAAGCGGGCGACCGCCAGCGCATTCATCGGGACCCTCCAGGTGTTGTTCGAGAGCGCCGACGTGCTGGCGGCGGACCTCGCGCCTGGGGCGTCGTTTCTGTTACCGCCACCCATCCGCATCACCGACACCCCCCTGCGCCAGCAGTACGTGCCCGTCGCGGCCGATTCGTCGCTCTGGCTTCCCACAGGCCTGCAGAGCACCTATGGGTTCGGGATCCACGTAGACGCGTTGCTTTTTGCCGATCCCTTCTTCATCGAGCGCGCCGCCCAGTTCTCGGACTATCGCCTCGGAGCGATTGCCCCTGACTCCCTGCTCAATGGAGCAACGGTTCGCCGGGCAACTCAGCTGGACACCACCCGGCTCGCTACGCCGGGCGTTGCGGTTCCGCTGACGGAGGACGAGACGGAGGCCTACGCCGCTGGGGACAGCCTGGGCGCTATCGATGAGGTGCTCGTGCTCCGAGGTCCGATGGCGCGACCCGCTCGCGGGTTTATCCGTGTGACTTCAGGAGCGAGCCGCCCGTCGGATTCCACATCGGCCCCCCCGTTCTTCGGGTTTGGGTTCTCACCCCGGTTTGGGGTGAACCCTGCGGAAGCGGCTCGGGTGGGCCTTGGTCTGGATCTCCGGCTCGGCCGGTCGCGCATCGAGCCGTACGCCGATGTTCGTGCGGCCGACCAGGGCGTATCAGTTGGCGCAGATGCCCGCGTTCCGCTTGCGCGTTTTCGCGTTGGCGACCGCTCGCCAGCTCGACTCCAGCTCATCGGAAACGTCTTCGATGGCGTGGAGCGCCGCGTGGCTGCAAGTGCCGATGACGTGTTGGGAAGCCTCCTGTCGGGACCGGGCGGCTATTACGCGAGCCGCCAGGTGTCGGGGGGACTCGAGCTGGCGGTCAGCAACCTGACTGCCATCCGCGATGGCGGGTTTGTCCAGTTCGATGTAGAGGCCGAGGCCTCCCTGCGGTTCATCGCCGAGACCGCCAGCCCGTTCCGCCCGGAGCGGCTCGGAGACAACCTCCTCGAGTTCGAGGCGGAACGACGACGCCAGACCACCCGCTCGATCCGGCTCGATGCAGCCATCGGCACCCTCGATGAACCCATCGCCCTGATTCCGCGCCGCTCGCTCTCCGTCATGGCCGAGCTGGCGCCCACGCTGTTCGGGTCCGGGGACGACTACTGGCGTGCGGAGGCCGTGGCCCAGACGCGCATCGTCACGTTTGGTCGCCGCCGCGTGCTCCCTGCTGCGCTTGATGTCCGCCTCTCCGGCGGTGTGGCTGGGGGCGATGTGCCGGTGTTTCGGCAGTTCGCGCTCGAGCATGCCGTCGGGACCGGGCCGGTGGGGTTCACGGCATTCGGCGCCCTTCGGTCTCGAACCGATGCACCGGAGGCCGGCGACCGCTACGCCATGCTGGCCTGGGAGCACTCGTTCCGAACCATCCCATTCGAGATTCTCGGCCTGGATGGCCTCACGCGTCGCGCCTACAACGTGATTCTCCATGGTGCGCACGCGCGGACATGGGACGGCCCCTTCGCCTCAACCCAGACCCACCACGAGCTGGGGATCTCCCTCAGTGGCCTCGTGGGAGGCCTGCGCCTGGATGTGACGCAGCGGTTGGACAGGCCCGCAACGGTGATAGGTGTCGGCGTCGCACGGGTGTTCTAGCCTGATGCTGACGAACCGATCTCGCCATCTCGACGTACCCGAGACGTACTCCGTTCTGTCCTGATGCCGTCGTCCAGCATTCCGCCCCGCACTGGCCTGGATTGGGTCCGCGAGCTGGTGCGAACGGTCGCCTCTGCGATCGAACCAGAGGCGGAGCCAGGAGATCAGTTGGTGAGTGTGCCGGTGACCGTCTCGGCGGAGAACAAAACGACGATCGCGGGCACGCTCTCGCTGTGGCGTACCGTAACTGGAGAGTACCGGGTGGGTGTGGAGATGCCCCAGCCGCACTTTGGAGGCCTCTGGTCTCCGATGCGCCGCCGGTCGTTCACGTTGGATGAGGTGCTGGACGTACAGTGGACCTCGTCGTTCCGGGGCGGAACGCTAG
>JBCBZH010000380.1:0-2886 GCA_039815415.1 Bacteroidota bacterium | reverse complement strand
CTTCGGCGTTGTTCCCACCAAAGGTGAGCTGGCGGATGTTGCGAAGGTGGGCTTCGCCCGTGAACCGGAGAGTATCCGAGGCCGCCTCGTAAGCCTCCGCCGTGGGCTCCGATTCAGCGGGCGCATCTGCAGGCGTGTCAGAGTTGGCCGCGCATCCGGCCACCAGAAAAGCGAGTGCGAAAACGAAAGAGAGACGCATCGGGTGAGGAACTGAGATCGTGAGCATCCGTGGCAATCGCACGGAAATGAAGAACGCCAACGCGCCACCGTACACGCGCTGTGCGTTCCCGGATTCCCACGACACCGCATCCCTCGTTTCTTCGCCATGCGAACCGACACGCCTGCCTTCGATTTCCAAACGGACGTGCTGGACGCCAGCCGGACCACACCCATCGTGGTCGATTTCTGGGCACCGTGGTGTGGGCCGTGCCGCGTCCTCGGCCCCACCCTGGATCGCCTCGCTGACGCTTCAGACGGGCGCTGGGCGCTGGTGAAGGTCAACACGGACGAGCACCCGCAGCTCATGCAGGCCTTCGGCATCCGAGGCATCCCAGCGGTGAAGCTGTTCGTGGACGGCGCGGTGACGGCCGAGTTTACCGGCGCCCTGCCGGAGCCGCAGGTCCGCCGCTGGCTGGACGAGCACCTCCCCTCGCCAGCTCGAGGCCACTACGACGCCGGGCAGGCGGCACTCGCCTCGGGCGACCGCGACACGGCTCGTCTCGAGCTGGCGACCGCTCTGGAGGCCGACGCCGACGCCTCGTGGGCCGATGACGCCCGCCTCCAGCTCGCACGCCTCGAGGTGTTCGACGCTCCCGACCGCGCCCGCGATCTCGTGGAGGACCAGCTCTCGATGGAGGCCGACGCCATCCGCCAGCTCGCGGACGCGCTGGCACAGGGCCCAGACGCCCTGCCTGAAGCCCCCATCCGCGACCGCTACGCTGACGGGCTGCGAGCCCTACGAGCTGGTGACATGGATGCGGCGCTGGCGGCCTTCATCGACGTCGTGCAGCGGGACCGCGCCTATCAAGATGACGGCGCGCGCAAGCTGGCGGTGGCGCTGTTCCAGACACTCGGCGAGACCGATCCGGTGGTGCAGGAACACCGACCGGTGTTCAACCGGTCGCTGTATTGAGCATCTGACGGAACTCGTCTACGGTGACAACTCGGACCACAGGAAAGCTGATGGTCTTGAGCACATCGAAGTGCCGGTCGTGTGTGACAGAACATCGGCGCCGGCTCCGATAGCTGCATCAACGAACTTGTCGTCGTCGGGGTCGGCCTCGATCAGTCGCCACCGATAGGCCACCTCAACGTGATGAGTATGGCGAAGCCGTGCCAGCGCTCCGATCACGTTTGCCGCGATCTCGGTAGTTGTCTTGGCGGTGATGATCTCCGTGTACTCCAGCACAATGGGCGTCGAGAGAACCACGGCGACGCGTCCCTCCAGAATGGCATCGAACAGCCAGCGGTACTGTCCACCTCGGCGCAAAGACGCCAAGAGAACATTGGTATCGATGACCGCCCGAATCACCCTGGCTTTGATGCCCGACGGTTGTGCTCGAAGGCCCACGCATCGGTGTCTTCGGTCGCCAACTCGTTGGCATCGGCGAACGTCTCTAGGTCACGTGTCGCTTTCTCTGCGAAGTAGCGTGCGATCTGGTCTCGGATTTCGATGAGATCCTCTTCGGAAACCTCTCGGGCATACAAGTCCAGAAGCTCGCGCTGGAGGTTCGTGAGGGCAGGCATCCGTAACAGGCGGCTGGCGGGAGAGGGTTCAACGTCGCATAGGCCCGAACGGTGCCCAATGCGGTTCCAGACGCTCGGCGAGGCTGTCCCAGTGGTGCAAGCACACCGGCCGGTGTTCAATCGGTCGCTCTACTGAGGCACGACGGCCTCGTAGACCACCCGGCTGATCTCGGCACCCAACCTGGCGGAATCGGCGGTGTCCGCCAGCCCGCGAACGAGCACCACCAGCACATAGGGCTCGGCGCCTTCTGGATAGATGATGGCCGCGTCGTGGTGGATCCTTGTGATCTCGCCGGTTTTGTGCGCTACGCGTGTCCCCTCGGGCAGGCCCGCCGGGATCATCTCGTTGAACTTCTGGGCCGCCAGGATCTCGAGCATGGCCGTGTCGGCCTCTGCGGAGACCGCCTGCCCATCACGGAGAGCGACCATCAGCGTCGCCAGTGCCTCGGAGGTGGTCTGGTTGCTCAGCCCAGCCTCGAAGGCCTTGATGTCTTCCACGCCGCGCAGCACCCGCATCCCGCTGGCGCCCATCCCGTCTACGGTCGCCTGAACCGAATCCGCCGACACCAACTCGATGAGCAGGTTGGTGGCGAGGTTGGACGACGTGGTGATGGCTCGCTCGACGAGATTGCGGACGCTGACGGTCTGCCCTCTCAGCTCGTAGAGGGCATCGTCCGAGTCATCCTCGATGGCGAACGTAGAGCCGTCCACGATGGACGTGAACTGGTTCTCGACGGGAATGGGATCGTCCCAGCCAAGTCGCCCAGTCTCTACGAGGCGGAACGCCTCGATCATCACGGGCACCTTCATCGTAGACGCTGCGTGGAAGACGGTCTCGGACTGGCGATCAAACTCGAGCGTCTCTCCCTCCACTACGGCGCGCAGCGAGACCGCCACCTCGGCGCTGTCGTACTGCGCCACAATGGCATCGATGGAGTCTCGGAGAGTGTCCGTGGACATGGCGGCAGGCGTGGGCTCGGGCGCGTCGGCGCAGGCCGCCAGCGCGAGGACAAGGGACAGGAAAACAAGAACACGCACAGTGGGAACGGCAGGAGTGGAACTACGATACGGCAGGGACTCAGAACGAAGATCACCAGCTCGAGAGGATGCTCTCAACAGCCAGCCTAGGCACCCACGCGG
>JBCBZH010000260.1:0-6264 GCA_039815415.1 Bacteroidota bacterium | reverse complement strand
CGGCGAGGAACACTGGACGGCGGTGCGCCCGGTGTGGCCCCTGCTCGCTCGCGTTGCCAACGGGAAGATGTACGGCGAGGTGCTCGCCCTCACCGACCGCAGGGACGAGATCGTTCGCCGGATCCAGATGTTCGACCCCGAGCTGTACAGCGTGTCGTGACGCTGTGCCTGCCCGCCAGCTCGATGCGCGACGTCCAGCTGGCGAGACTCAGGCGAGTGCGCTCTCGTGCCCGGAGTCGCGGACGAACAGACACGTCGAGTTGGTGCAGGTGACCATCCGCCGGACGAAGCCGAAGTTGGGGTTGGGCACGAGGCCGAAGATGTTGAGGTCGGCCTGGGGCGCCTTGGGCAGAAAGTCGTTGAAGCCCCCGGAGGCGACGACGACCTCCGTTTCCGGGATGCGGGCGAGATCGGTCAGGCGCACCATGAAGTCCCGGGCACGCTCGACCTCCCGCTCGTCCTCGATCACCGTGATGAGCCGGAAGGTGGCGTCCCAGTTCCGCCTGAGCTTGTAGGCCGTCAGGATGGACAGATCGAGGTTGCCGATGTCCCAGGAGATCTGCCAGTCCGGGCTGCGGTCGCGAATCCACACATTGATCGAGCGTCGCTGCCCGAGACCGGCCACCGGGTGAGGCGCGTAGAGCAGCACGCCGAGGTTCTGATCCGTGGCTTCGGTGATCACCTGGCCGTAGGCGGCCTCACGAGCTGGCGTACTGGGCAGGGTCAGGAACACAATGTTGGGCCGGAAGAAGGCGCCTCGCAGTACCTGCGTTCCGGTGATCACGCGGTCGGCGAAGTTGCCCGCCCCCTCGGCATGACCTCCGTTGGCCACGACCGTGGACGTCGCGAACACGCCACATTCCCGGAACGCTTCGGTCAAGGGCTGAAGCCGGGCGGCTAGCCTCTTGTCCGTGCCATCCCGCAGGCCCAGCAGCTTCACCGACCCCTTCGGCGACGCGATGTTCTGGATCAGCAGGAAGCTCCCCCGCAGCTCGTGCGGGTCCTCCACAGGCACGAGCAGGTTGGGCTTCCACGCTCGCTCCTGCATGTCTGGCATCTCCACGACCCGCTTCGCCGCCCACTCCGCCAGCGCGACGAACAGGCCACTCCGCACGTCCTCGAACGGCGCATCGAGCTGGCGACGCGTAAGGACGCCATAGAACGCCAGCACGACCGCCACCGAGACGAGGCTCACCACGGGGTTGATGATCACCATCGCAAGCAACGACCCCACCAGCCCGAACGCCGGGACGATCCAGTGAACTCGCAGCAGGGGCCGGAAGCTGACCAACCCCATGCCCTGCTCCACCAGCACCACCACGTTGAGCATGGCGTACGTGATAAGGAAGAACGTCGTGATGAGCGGCGCCACTGCGTTGAGATCACGAATCAGAAGGGTCAGGAACACGATGACGCCCGTGACGAGCATCGCGTTACGGGGTTCGCCCTTGGTCGTCAGCTCGCCGAGCCACGTGCCTCTCGGGACGATCCCATGCTGCCCCATCGCCTGCAGGATGCGCGCCGAACCCACCATGGACGCCAGTGCCGACGAGAACGTAGCACCAAAGAGCCCGGCCAGGACGGCGGGACCCC
Source organism: Bacteroidota bacterium (assembly GCA_039815415.1). Classification (GTDB taxonomy): domain Bacteria; phylum Bacteroidota; class Rhodothermia; order Rhodothermales; family Rubricoccaceae; genus JBCBZH01. The sequence continues at coordinate 4,671 of JBCBZH010000260.1, read as the reverse complement.
AGTACGCCTTCTCAATCATCACGTAGTAGTTCGAGACCAGCTCATCAGGCGTCGCGCTCCGTGCGAGCCAGGCCGCCAGCAGCAGGTAGATCACCAGACTCACCCCGATGGCGGCCATCGTCCCGATGGGGATGCTCCGTCGGGGATTCTTGAGATCGCCGGACATATTGGCGCCGGCCATAATCCCCGTCGCCGCCGGGAAGAAGACGGCGAACACGATCCAGTAATTAGTCCCCGAGAAGCCGTCCTCGGGTGCGCCGACGAATGGCCCCCAGAGTCCCACGTTCGCCAGCTCGTACTGCATCGAGCCGTTGAACGCAGCCATCGCAATGGAGACCAGCGAGGCGACGATCACCGCCATGATCACGTACTGCGTCTTAATCGCCAGATCGGCGCTTTTGTACGCGATCCCCCACAGCAAAAGGAACACGACGATGTCCACCAGGAACGCAGGATGTTCTGGAAACACCCAGCGCCAGCCCTCCCGAAAGCCGAAGATGTAGAGCGTGATCGCGAGAGCCTGAGACAAGTACCTCGGAATGCCGAGGCTCCCTCCCACCTCCAGGCCCAATGACTGCGAGATAATGGCGTATGCGCCACCTGCCCCAATGCGGATGTTCGTGGTGATAGACGACATCGCCAGCCCGGTGCAGGCCGTGATCCCAAAGGCCAGCAGGATGATGCCGAAGCCCCCGAGCAACCCCGCGTTGCCCATCACCCATCCCATGCGGAGGTACATGATGACGCCCAGGATGGTCAGCAGTGTGGGCGTGAACACCCCGCCGAACGTTCCAAAGAGCTTCCGCGAAGGCTCCTCGTTGGTGAGCCCATCGACAGAGGCAGGTGAGAGCGAATCCCCAGGGGAATCGGAGTGCATGTAGAGAAGCAGAAGCGACGCGACGAGTATAGGCCGGACGAGGGATCCAGGAGAGAGCCGACGTAGAGAACGAACGAGCCCGGCGGACGGGGCTACAACCACCAGCTCTTTTGCGCCGAACGTGCTGGTGTGGTACCGTAGAGCGCGTCCACGTCGATGCGTCACCCCGAGCCTCTGGCCACACGACCTCTCCCCATCGTATGCCCGACCCCTACTCTCGCGTCCTTGCTTGCATCCCTGGCGACGCGACGGAGGTGCTGGACCTTGCCAACCCGGATCATCAGGATGCGGTCCGGTCCATCGCAGAGGCGTTCGAAGCACTCTCGTTGGACGCGGACGCGCTTCAGGACGTGGACCTCCGCGTCGCACCCGACGATGACATCCCTGTTGCCGCGCGCGTGGCTCTCAAGCTGGCGACCAGCCGCCAGGCCTTCCGTCAGCTCGAGACACCCGTTCACGTGTCCGTCGTGTTTGCCGTCTACCAGGAGCATCGACGCATGCTGACGGCGGAGGAGCATCCCGCAGGCGAGGACCTGGTGCGCTGGAAGCTGCGTCAGCTTCGCTGGCTGTTCAGCGCCGCTCCGCATCATTCGTGGGATCTCACCATCGTGGATGACGGGTGCCCGGATCAGAGCGGAGCCAAGGCCCAAGCCATTCTCAACGAGTTCGCGCTCGACTCCGAGGAGACTCGAGTCCTGTTCCTGGAGGACGCCATTCGAGACCGCCTGCCCATTGTGCAGACCCTGGAATCCACCACCCAGAGCCAAAAAGGGGGGTCGATCCGATTTGGCCTCTGGGATGCGGCGCGGCGCTCTCGCGAGAGCAAGCAGCATATCGCGCTGTTTACCGATGCCGACCTCTCGACGCACCTCGGCCAGATCGGGCTGCTGGCGAGCGCCCTGGCGCAACCGGGTACGCGTGCTGCTCTCGGGTCCCGGCGCGAAGCGTCCTCGGTCACCGTCAAAGGGGGAACCCGCAACCTACGCGGCAAGCTGTTTGTCTATCTGTGGAAGGGCCTGATCCCTCAGCTCGAGGGAATCATCGACACGCAGTGTGGCTTCAAAGCGTTCGATGCCCAGCACCTGGCTACTTGGATTGGGGACATCCAAGACAACGGCTTCTCATTCGACATCGAGTTCCTCTTGCGAATCCAGCTCCTTCAGCCGGGCGCGCTACAGAAGGTCGCTGTCGCCTGGATTGACAGTGAGGCCGAGTCTACGACAACCTCACTTGAGCCATATCTGCCGATGCTTCAACGCATCGCCACCTTGTATCGATCCACCCTTCCCGCCACTGCTGAAGCGGACGCGTTGGCTGACCTGATCGAACGCCTGGACAATGACTCGTTTCATAGGCTCGTGGCCCGCCTCCCCCCGGCACTCGCCGACCGGGAACCCATCGAGTTTGATGCCTACCGAGAGACCCGAGCTACGGATCTGGCCCAAGCCATCGGGCTGGTCCTCTAGAACACGCAGCCTCCCACCTGACAGTTTGCCTCCACTGAGTGCCCTCATGCGATTCCCCTTCTTGATCTTTGCCCTGTCGCTCTCTGCGGCGAGTTGGGCGCAGCCAACCACTCCCTTCTCCACCGCAGATGTGTTCGAGCTGGAGTGGGCCGCCGATCCGCAGATTAGCCCAGATGGGGAGCATGTGGTGTACGTCCGCACGAGCATGGACCGCATGACCGACCGCCGCCGTCGGTCCCTGTGGATGGTTAACACCGACGGGCAACATCATCGGAAGCTGACGATGTCGGAGCAGAACGAGGGCTCCCCCCGATGGTCGCCCGACGGGACCCGTGTGGCATACGTCGCCTCCACAGACGAAGGCGCCGAGCTGTACGTGCGCTGGATGGACACGGGCCAGACAGCCCGCCTAACCCAACTCGACCGTTCCCCGAGCGGGCTGGTGTGGTCCCCTGATGGTCGCCAGCTCGCGTTCTCGATGCTTGTGCCAGAAGCGGCCCCGTCGTTCGACGTCGAGATGCCCAAACCTCCGAAGGGCGCGGACTGGGCCGATGCGCCGCGCATCATCACACGCGTGAAGCACGAGGCCGACGGCGCGGGCCACCTCGAGACCGGATTCCGGCACCTCTTCGTGGTCCCCGCCGAGGGCGGCACGCCGCGGCAGGTGACCCACGGCGACTACCAGCACAGCTCAGCCCCATCCTGGCTCCCCGACGGCAGCGGGCTGGTGTTCTCCGCCAACCGTACCGAGGACTGGGAGTACGAAACCCGCGATTCTGAAGTGCACCTCATCGGGCTGCAGGACACGACTGTGGTTCCCCTCACCGACCGCAACGGCCCCGACACCAGCCCGAGGGTGTCGCCCGATGGCCGCCACGTCGCGTACCTCGGCTACACCGACCGCGTCCGCACCTTTCAGAACTCGACGCTCTCGATCCACGACCTCGAGGGAGGATCCTCTCGTCAGCTCGCCGCCGACCTCGACCGTAGCCTCTCCAACATCGTCTGGGACGCCGAGGGCGGCGGTGTATATGCCACGTATCTGCACCGAGGCGACACGCGCCTGATGCACGTCGGACTTGATGGCACCGTTCGTGAGATTGCGGATGCGTTGGGAGGCACATCCATAGGACGTCCGTACACGAGCGGATCCTACTCGGTCGCCTCTGACGGGACGATCGCGTACACCCACGGCACCTCATATAGGCCTGCAGACGTGGCAGTGGTCGATGACGGTCAGGTCCGCGTGCTCACGGCGCTGAACGATGACCTGTTGTCCCACCGCCAGCTCGGCGAGGTTGAAGAGATCACCTGGGAGGCCGAAGATGGGTTGGAGATTCAGGGCTGGGTGGTCCGCCCACCGGGATTCGAAGAGGGCCGCCAGTACCCGCTGCTCGTGGAGAACCACGGAGGGCCCATTGCGGCCTACGGCCCGATGTTCTCGGCTGAGGTGCAGCTCTACGCTGCAGATGGGTATGTCGTGTTCTACCCCAACCCGCGCGGGAGCACCGGCTACGGCGAGGCCTTCGCGGACCTGCTCCACCACGACTACCCAGGCGACGACTACCACGATGTCATGGCTGGGGTCGATGCCGTGCTGGCGACCGGAGATGTCCACCCTGACTCGCTGTTCGTGACCGGCGGAAGTGCCGGAGGCATCATGACGGCCTGGATGGTGGGCAACACCGACCGCTTTCGCGCGGCGGCCGTCATCAAGCCCGTGGTCAACTGGATCTCCAAGACGCTCGTCGCGGACAACTACTACGCGTACGCGAACTACCGCTACCCCGGCCAGCCCTGGGAGAATCCAGAGATCTACCATCAGGAATCGCCGCTGTCCGTCGTCGGCAATGTGACGACCCCAACGATGGTGATGGTGGGCACAAACGACCTCCGCACGCCGCCCTCGGAAGCGCGGCAGCTCTACCACGCGCTGAAGCTCCGCCGCATCGACACGGCGCTCGTCGAGATCCCGGGCGCGTCTCACAGCATTGCGTCTCGCCCCAGTCAACTGGCGGCCAAGGTGGCCTACATCCTCGCATGGTTTGATCAGTACCGGGGAGACGCGAGCCGTTGAGCACCCCGCCGACGCGCTGGCGACCCACGATGCAGCCAAGCTCACGTGGGGAGATCTCTCACTCGCCAGCTCGAGGAACGCCTGCGACCGCGCTACCGACCCGGGTGAACTACACGACATGCCGTTGTACCCTGGGCAGATCTACCTTCGCAAGGTGTCTGGCCTTTGACACGGTGATCGGGCGGGACAGTATAATTGAACCGAATGTCGTGTTTGGCCCCGGCGTCACCATAGAAAGCGGCGCACGCATT
>JBCBZH010000120.1:0-11839 GCA_039815415.1 Bacteroidota bacterium | reverse complement strand
CTTCAGGCATCAGACCGCTACGGGCTGACGATCAGCATGCACAGTCTTCCCGCCGGTCATCCGCGCGATGAACTGGTCGAACAGGTAGCGACTGTCGTGTGGGCCGGGGCACGCTTCCGGGTGGTACTGCACCGAGAAGCCGTTGAACCGTTCGTACTGGAGCCCCTCCACCGTCTGATCGTTCAGGTTGCGGTGGTCCACCGTCGCGATGCCCTCGAGTCCCTCCTCGCGGACGGCGAAGCCGTGGTTCTGTGTCGAGATCTCGACGTGCCCGGTCGTCAGGTTCAGAACCGGATGGTTGGCGCCTCGGTGCCCCACTTTCATCTTGTACACCTCGAGCCCCTCTGCCAGCGCCATGAGCTGGTGGCCGAGGCAGATGCCGAACAGCGGGAGGCCTGTCGCAATCGCCTCGCGCGCCGTCTCCACGGCATCCGGCATCGCACGTGGGTCTCCAGGGCCATTGGAGAAGAAGATGCCATCCGGCTCCCATGCGAGAACCTCGGCGAGCGGCGTGCTGGCGGGAAACACGCGGACCGCGCAGCCCAACCCCGCGAAAGACCGCAGAATGTTGCGTTTGACGCCGTAGTCGTACACGGCCACGCGAGGGCCGTCGCCATCGGCGTAGTCCACCACCTCCGTCGTGGTGACTCGACTCGCCAGCTCGAGGCCTGCCATGCTGGGGTGCTGACGCGCCCGCTCCACCAGTTCGTCGTCGCTGAGGCCCTCCTCGGACGACACGACGGCATTCATGACACCTGCCTGGCGAATGTGGCGCACAAACCGGCGCGTGTCGATGCCAGAGATGCCCACCAGCCCGTGGCGCCGCATGTAGGCATCGAGCGTCTCTTCCATGGCGGTGTTGGACGGCGACGTGCTGAAGTCCCGGACGATGAGGCCCGCCACATGGGGCCGATCCGCCTCCGTCGCATCCTCGAAGGCACCGTAGTTGCCGATGTGAGGGTAGGTCATCATCATGAGCTGCCCGTGGTAGCTGGGATCGGTCAGGATCTCCTGGTAGCCGCTCATCGACGTATTGAAGCACAGCTCGCCGGCGGCAGTGCCTGTAGCGCCAACGGCCACACCGTGCGCGACGGTGCCATCTTCGAGGGCAAGGCGAGCGGGTCGAGGGGTCGAGTCGGTCATGGCAGTGGGATACAAAAAAAGCCTCCCGAAAACGGAAGGCTCAGCGGCCTAGGGGCCGAAAGGCAAGGTCCGCGAGAGCGGCGATGTCGGGGGCGATGTGGAGGGCAGGCATGGACACCGACGGTTCACGGAAGCTACGCGCCCACACGAGCTGGCGACAACTCGCACGGGCGTCTTCACGCGGCGTTCGGCAGTCACGAGGGGGGCCCCTCTGAGTCGGCGCAACACTGATGCGTGCGTGCTTCGCCGAGGCGCGCGTGCAGCCACGACAGCTTCACGAGGCGACGCCTTCTGCCTGCCCGCGCGCTGTCCATTCGGTCTACCTTCGCGCACGCCCGAACGGATTCCTGCGTTCTGCCTTTGTGCCCGTCCCCGTCCCCCATCTTCCCTCCCAGCGCGATCCAACCTACCGGATCCGGGCGCTTAGCGCGCTGGCGACGAGCCTGCTTCTGGTCAACGGCGTTCTCTGGTTCTGGCCGAACGGCCTGCTCCCCAGTGCTCCAGAGATCCAGGACCGAACGCAACAGGCCCCTATCGTGCTCGAGCTGATCGAGCCCACGCGCCAGCCGCCTCCCACAACGCCGTTCCCACCGTCCCCTCCCCCCCCGCCACCCGTCTCCGACCTCCCGCCGGAGGAAGTTCCGGACGAACAGATCATCGAGGAGTTGGACATCCCCATCCGTTCGGTGATGCCTCCGGTTCCCCAGCCCGCTGCACCCAGCCCCAACGCACCGCCTGCGCCTCCGGCTCCACCCGCGCCGCCGCCGCCAGCTCCCTCAGCCCCGTCCGCCGCTAGCGACCAGATCGTAGAGCGTCCCCAGCGCAGTCCTCGCACCGTCCAGACCTCCCCTCCCGTCTGCCCCGACGATGTTCGTCGGGATGGCGTGCAGGTGCGGGCCCGCGTGCAGGTGCTGGTGAGTGCAAGCGGGCGAGTGGAGAGCGTGGAGATCGTGGAGCGAACGGTCACCGACCGACGCGACCGTGAACAGGAGGTCGCCACGCTCCCCTACTCCCTGGATCGTGCCATGCTCGAAGCGGCCCGCCGCTCCCTCTTCCGCCCTGCTCGGGATGGGGACCAGCGGGTCCGGTCCTACACGACCATCACACTTCGGTGCACCTCCTAAGCGCGCGAGCAGCCAACCGTTGAGCCGGTCGCCAGCTCGTCGCGAGAGGCCTTGAGCTGGCGAGACCCCGAGTGCGCCGTCCGTTTCCTAGAACGCGAGTTGCATCGTCTCCGGCGGGTTGAAGTAGGTCGTCCCGCCCTTCACCAGCCCGATCTGCCGGACCAACTCCGTGAAATGTGAGGGCTGTCCCACGAAGTCGATCCGGGAGGCGTCGATGATGAGCAGCGGGCTCTTGCGGTAGTGGAAGAAGTGGCGATCGTACGCCTCCGTCAGGTCTGCGAGGTAGGCTGGGTCCATCTGGGCCTCATAGCTGCGCCCCCGCATGGCAATGTTGTGCAGGAGGCGGTCTACTGACGACCGGAGGTAGACCACGAGGTCGGGCGTGGGGGCATTGGGCTCCATGATGCTGTAGAGCGAATCGTAGAGCTGGCGTTCGTCGCCGGAGAGCGTGACGTGAGCGAAGATGCGGTCTTTGTCGAACGTATAGTCCGACACCACGTGCTGGTGAAAGAGGTCGCGCGTGGCCAGCGCCTTCTGCTGGCGAAACCGGCTGGCGAGAAAGGAGAGCTGGGTCTGGAACGCCCAGCGCTCGCGGTCGCCGTAGAACGTGCCCAGAAACGGGTTGTCCTCGAACTCCTCCAGCACGAGCCGCCCACCGCTTTTCTCAGCGAGCATGCGAGCCAGCGTGGACTTTCCGGCCCCAATGACGCCCTCGACGGCGATGTAGCGAAGATGCTCTGGAAACGGATGGGCCATGAGGGAGATCAGGTGACGGACTCCAAGATCGCAACGTGCGTTCGCGAGAATCCGGACTTTGGGTGACTGAAGTGCGTCACTCCCCGAGACGCTGGTCCTCCAGAAGTGTCAGCCCCGTGCGGGTGATTCGGGCGGTGTCGGAGGTCTCCGCGAGTAGGGCAGCCACGGTCATGCCTCCGACCTGAATCTCGGGGGCGATCTCCGCAAGTGGGGCCAGCACAAACCTTCGCTCTGCGATCCGCGGATGAGGAATCGCCAGCTCGTCATCGTCCACGATCTCAGCGCCGACGATGAGGATGTCCAGGTCCAACGGTCGCGGAGACCACGGAGCCGCCTCTGGATCTCGACCTGCGGTTCGCTCGATAGACTGAAGCCGTTCGAGAACGTCGTGCGGACAGAGTGCCGTCCTCAGTTGCACGACGGCGTTCAGGTGATCGGGCTGGCGGTCTTGGCCCGGAAGGACATGGGCCTCCGTTTCATAGATCGAGCTGGCGCCGACCACCTCTGTCTCGGGCCAGGACGACATCCCTTTCACGGCCTGCTGCAACGCTGCGAGGCGATCTCCCAGGTTCGCCCCCAGCCCGATGTAGACGTCGCTAGGACCGGCCATCGAGGCGATAGATGACTTCGGCCCGGTCTGTGGGGCCACCAACGGGCGGGTTGGGCTTGCGCACAACCACTTCCACATGTTCGACGGCGGGATAGGCTGCACACACCGCCTCCGCAATCTGGGCTGCCAGCCGTTCAATGAGGTAGGCGTTGGCTCCAGTGACGATCCCACGAACGAGGGTATACACACGCTCGTAGTCCACGGTCTTGCTCAAATCGTCTGTCGCCGCTGCCTCGCGGGCATCCAGGTCCATCGACACGTCCACTTCATACCGTCCCCCAATGCGATGCTCCTCTTCCATCACCCCGTGGTGGGCGTAGAAGACCGCATTGACAAGTCTTACCGTGGCGAGGGACACGAGTGTGGGGCGTGTAATGAGTCTGGAAGCTCTCCCACTCCGCGCAACATCGCCACTTTGCTCCAAGAAATCCGAGTGGGGACGTGGCCTCACCTGCGTCGCCAGCGCGAGCGTTGCCGCTGAGAGGGAGTTCTCGAGCTGGCGAGAGTTGAGTCTGCGCGGCCTCCGAGCCTACCGGGAGGCGTCCCCGTCCTCACCGGAAAACTTGTACCCCACTCCCCATACAGTCCGCACGAACGTCGGGCTTCCGGGATCCGCCTCAATCTTGGCGCGGAGGCGCTGCACGTGGCTGTCGATGGTCCGGTCGTAGCCCTCATACGTGATGCCCCAGATCCGTTCGAGGAGTTGCGAGCGGGTGAACGGGCGTTCGGGGTTCTGCGCCAGGAACAGCAACAGGTCGAACTCGCGGACGGTCAGGTGAACGGGCTCACCTCGTAGCCACACTTCATGGCGTGCGGCATCAATCCTCAGCTCGCCGACTTCAATCGGTGTGTCCTCATCGTCAGGGGGGGACGCCATGCGCTCCTGAGTCGCGCGAACGCGGCGCAGAGCGGCCCGGACGCGTGCAACCACCTCTTGGAGGCTGAATGGCTTGGTCACGTAGTCGTCGGCCCCCACCTCGAGCCCAACGACACGGTCCAGCTCGTCTGCTCGGGCCGTCAGCATGCAGATGTACAACAGCGGGTGGTCAGCTCGGAGCCGTCGGCAGACCTCCACACCATCGAGCCCCGGAAGCATCACATCGAGCAGCACGAGATCTGGCACCTGGGCCTCGACGGCCGCCAATGCGCCGGTCCCAGTCGCCGCCGTCGCGACGTCATAGCCGGACTCGGAGAATCGCTGAGACAGGATCTGACGGAGGTCATCGTCGTCCTCGACGATCAGAAGGCGAGCTGGCGACATCGACACGAAATGGGAAGGAAGAACCGCGAGATGCGACAAAACTAGACCGTTCACGACGTTCTGGGGCCAGAGTCGCACAAAGGACGGCGCTCTGCCACCATTCCGTGACACGTCCACCTACGCGGCTGCGTTTTTCTGGAACTTGACTCCCTGTATGCCTGTGCCCCGACTCCTTTTCCTGCTCCTCGTGCTGGTGGCGATCCCCGCTTCGGCGCAGCCCTCTGCGGACGCGCTGGTGCAGACGTGGATACGCACCTGGGATGATGCAGCCCAGGGGCTCGAATCGGTGTCGTACGACGAGACGCTCACTCGAACCATCGAGGGGCCGCGAGGCACCTTGAACATTGAAACTCAAGGCACGCTTGACCTCTTCCTCGATCAGCGCCCACGTCGCGCGGTCTCGGACGCGTGGGTTAACGACGACCGCGTGGACTTGGAGAGGCGCTCCGAGATGGAGCGACGCCTTCGCCGCGCCCTGGGACGCGCCTCGCGAGACCTGACCCGCCCAGCCCCACTTCCCATCCATCTGTTGGCCTCCGCCGAGCCGGTAGGCGAGGTACGAGCAGTCCGCCTCGGGGCCACACCGGCCTGGGAAGTGTCGCTCCTTCGTCCTCCGCGCCGGGGTCCGGCGGAGCGATTGACCGCATGGTTCTCACCCTCGCGGACATCGCCGCGCCTCCTTCAGATCCAGCGCGACCGACGCCTGCGCCACCGGGACACCCTCACGCGTGTGACCACCTACACTCGTATCGATGGCCTCGACATCCCGACCTCTCACACCGTCGATGCCCAGATCGAACAGCGCCGGCGCCTCCGCACGTACGCGATGGTCCTCCACGCGGAAACCACGTACGAGGCTCCAGAGATCACGTGGGAGTAAATCTCGTCGCTCGCTCGAGCTGGCGCTCTGCGTTCAGCATGGACTGCGAGCCATGGTCGGTCACAGTCCACGCACACGGATTCATCGAGACTCAAAGGCGCGTAGGGTTCGGTACGCCCGGATAGACCTTCTCGGGGTCAAACGATTTCTCCCCCTCAATGAAACGGAGTTTCAGTTCGCTGTCGGATTCGGGCTTCAACGTGACTTCCCGATAAAAGCAGGACCGATAGCCGACATGACAGGATGCCTCGTCACCGCCGACTGCTGGCGCAGTAAGGGTGACCTCCAGGATGACGCAGTCCTGGTCATCATCGATGAGCATGCGCTGAACATGTTGGAACATGCCTGAGGTCTCTCCCTTTTTCCAGAGCTTCTGGCGTGAGCGCGACCAGTAGTGGGCCAAGCCCGAGCGAATCGTGAGCTGCAGAGCCTCGGCATTCATGTAAGCAAACATGAGCACCTCGCGTGTTTCGGCGTGGGTTGCAATACAGGGGATGCAGCCGTTCTCGTCAAACTTGGGAGCGAGTTCATCCCCCTCTTCGACTTGTTCGACGGAGGTGCGCGGAGCAAAAGGGATTTCGGACAGGACGTTTTCTGACATGTGAATGAGGAAGTTGTGCTGGGCTTGCCCGGAAACCTGGCGGGGGCCGAGCGGGGAGTGCGGTTTAGGTCGGCCGGATTGAATCGGGAGCCCGACTCCAACCCGGTTTAGAGCGTTTGCCGAGGCGTGCTCCGCTTCATGTACGCTTGCATGAGGGCATCGCAAGTTGCGTTGTCCTGTGCGATGGCGGCCACCAGCCCTTCGGCGTTGAAAGTGGGCGCGTCGAAAACAGGCTGGAGATCTAGTCGAGGTGTGGTGAGCGTGGGCCGCAGAGTCTAGGCGTAGGCGGTGTGGAGGGTCGGGGAAGAATCGCGACCAGGGGGATGACGGGAAGTGTTCAGCGGCTGGGGCGTATGCTTCGCACTCACCCACCCCTTCCCCCGTGCGGTCCTCTCTCCTCCTGCTCGCCTTCGGGCTGGCGGCGTGCGAGCCCTCGTCCTCTCCCGAGGCGCTTCCGGTGTTTACCGGCGGTGATGCCTTTATGGACGACGGAGTCGACAACCCGGGCTTCGCGGTGTTTCGAGACACCCTCCGCAGCATCGTTGCCCGGCAAGACACGCTCGCGTTTCTATCGCTCGTGGCCGACGACGCCAAGCTGTCCTATGACGAGGCCCCTGGTGGCCCGGAGGGACTGCGCGCGCTCTGGCTGGCCGACGACGCCTCTCCCCCGGAACCCCTGTGGACCGTCTTCGACCGTCTGCTCTCCGCTGGGAGTGTCGAAGAAGATGGCGCCTTTACCATCCCGTTCGTAGCTGGGTTGTGGCCGGAATCTCTCGATCCGTTCGCGCACGTTGCCGCTGTTGGCGACTCGACCATCGCGCGCCGCCAGCCTGACGGGCGCGAGGTTGCGCGGCTGTCCGGCGTGTTGATCCTTCCGCTCTCGGACCTCACAGACGCCGACGTTTGGAACATCGTTCTTCCAGATGGGTCGGAGGCGTACATCCCCCGGACCCACGCCGTGAGCCCAGTCGGGTACCGAGCCACCTTCTGGCAGGAAGAGGACGACTGGAAGCTGCAGGTCTTTGTAGACGGTGATTGATCGTCAGCCCACGTCTCCTCTAGTCCAGATTGCTAACAGCCTCTGGCGCCTCCCTCGCCTCGCGCTGGCGGGCGCCGTGCGGCTATACCAGGTCGTCCTCTCGCCGCTGTTCTCCCCGTCGTGCCGCTACACGCCGACGTGTTCCCAGTACGCCATCGAGTCGCTTCGGACATACGGGGCCGTCCGGGGCACCATCCTCGCCGTCTGGCGCATTCTGCGGTGCAACCCATGGGGCGGCCACGGCCACGATCCTCCGCGCTGGTTCGGAGAGCCTCGGCCCGAGGATGGAACGCCCCCTCCAGCTGGCGAGTGAAATCCACACCTCACTCGCCTCGCTATGTCAGCGCCCACGCATCGCCAGCTCGCCCGAGACACGCCCGTCTCGTGCGCGGTCGTCACCATCTCGGACACACGGACGGAGACAACTGACCGGAGCGGAGACGCGATCAAGAGTCGCCTGCGGGACGCAGAGCACCCCGTTGAGTTCTATCGGATCGTCCCGGACGATAGCGAGCAGATCCGACGCGTGCTGTTGCACCTGTCCGGCCAAGTCGACGTGGTCATCACGACGGGCGGGACTGGCATTGCGCGTCGCGACGCCACCATCGAGGTTGCCGAGCGCCTGATTCAGAAGCCGATGCCTGGCTTCGGGGAGCTGTTTCGGATGCTGTCCTTCGAGGACATCGGTCCGGCCGCCATGCTGTCCCGCGCCACGGCGGGGCTGTATGGACATGAAGATGGGCCAGCGGAGACGCTCCTGTTCTGTTGTCCCGGATCGGTCGCGGCGGTCGAGCTGGCGATGGACCGGCTGATTGTGGCCGAGCTTCCGCATCTGGTCTGGGAGGTCATCCGCCAGCCCGCCCTCAAAGCGAGAACGGCCTGACTCCGCAAGGCACGCTGGCGCCTCTGGGTGCGGCCTGTGGAATTGGCCGCAGGATCAGCAGATCGCCGCGCTCCATGAAGGACTTGGCGTGGAGCGAGGCTACACTCCAAGCGCAGCACAACGCGAAATCAGAGCTGAAGCCCCCTCGAACAGGTTTCGAGGGGGCTTCAGGACGTTATCTGGCTACAACAACTCGCTGCGTGAGCGACCGTCCGCCAGCTCGAAGCCGGACCACGTAGGCACCGGCGGCCAGGCGGGACGATTCGATCGCGGCTGTATAGGTACCAGGACTACGCTCGCCCTCATCCACCAGCACAACGCGGCGACCGCTGAGATCGAAGAGTGCTAGCTCTACTGGCCCTGCCGATGCCACAGTGTACTCGACTGTGGCGTTCCCGCGAACCGGGTTAGGCGACGGCGTAGCTAAGGCCCAGCCCTCATGGTCCCCACTCTCCTCGTTGGCGACGGGAAGGGATGTCTGCGCCATGTAACTGGCCCGGCCATGCGTAGCAGCGAGAATCGTCCCGTCCGAAGAGCGAGATGCAACCCAGTTCACGGGCACGTTTCCGATCACAGCCGCCCCTTCCTGCGTCCACTCTGTGGCATCGCCATTCAGGCTACGTGTTGAGTAAACGCCTGTCGAGGTTGCAACGTAGAACTCCTTATCGCTGTCGCCTCCACCGGGTGGCGTAATGATCGTGGCCGACCGGATGGAAGGGCCGAGAGCACTGACGGTGCCCGTCAGATTGCCCTCGATGGCTGTCCACGTGCTGCCTCCATCCGTGGTGTGATAGAGCCCTGTGATGGAGTAGTTGCTCATCACCACTATGGCCTCGTTCCCGTCATCCGGGTTGACAGCGATATCACTGATCCAGGCACCCTGCGGCGCCGTGGAGATGCTGACCTCGGTTGCCGTCGCGGTACCGTTGGCATCGTCCACACGAACCACCTTAGGCACGCCCGTCGGCGAGAAGTATCCCGTCCAGAGACGATGCTCAGGCGCCTTCCGAGACATCGTAAGCGCGCTGACGGCATAGCCGTCGACACCTGTTACCGCAACTTTCTGCCAGGACGCACCAATCGCATCGCTATCAGCACCGTCAGCCGTGGTACTACGCCAGATGTCTTGGCCAGCAGGGTAAAACAGGACGGACTCTGCATTGGGATCCACTGCCAAGGGGTTGATGAAGAGCTGGCCGGACGCACCAGCAGGCTTGGGTACCTCCACAAACTCCTGCGCATCTGGCGTTGGGAAGGCATCTCCACCCTGCATCACCATCGGATACCGGGTAACGCTTCCCTGCTGTGCCTGCACGAACATGAACTGGGCTCCCACATATGAGACGGCTCCATCTCCTGTACTCAAGTCTGCGGAGGGCATAGCCGACTGGCCCATCCGGAACACGGGAGTCCCGTTGTCCTGTGACCCGCCGGCTGCCACTGGGCTCCCAGCTTGAGGCGAAAGTGAGGCGTGGAAGAACTGGGTCACGTTGAACCCACGCTCGCGCGTTTCCCATTGCACGCCGTTGCCCGCTGCGTTGGTGGCGGTTACATCAGCGGTAAGCGAGATGCCACCATCGTGACCACTCCATACTTTGGTCCGAGTAATCGGATCGAAGACAACCGCGTGGTTATCCGGGTGGTGCTGAGGATACTGCGCTGGGTTGCCGCCAAGGAACTGCTGGGGCTCGTAGCCGCCGATCCAAGAACTCACGCTCGATGCGGTTGAGAAACCGTCCGTGGACACGAAGAGGTTCGTCGTTCCCAGGACAACGAGATCGGGGTCTAGGGGACTTGCCACGACAATCATGTTGTAGTTGCCCTGTACGTCAACGGCCTTATTGGTGGCGTTGCTCTCGGCCAGGAATGGGAGGTTCGCGGTTCGTTCGTCAAAGGCCGCAGGTGTTCCGCCACCTGGCGTCACCGCAACGCGGTGGAGGCGCACATCGTCATTCCCGTCGGGCCGTGCCTCGTCCGCATAGGTAAACGCATAGCCAATGTCTGTTGCGAAGGACAGTGTGGTCCGCGCGTGGAAATCCGGGAATGAGGCGGGAGTCACGTCCTGCCATGTCACCCCGTCATCGTACGAAGCATGCAGCCCCGGCTCGACTCCCTGAGGAACCCCCTTCTCGCCGGAAAAGGACGCCAGAATGACGCCACCAGCAGAGACCGCGACATCGACGTAGGTCGCTCCAAACGAAGAGCAAGCCCCTCGCACACATGTCCACGTCGTGCCACCATCCGTCGAACGCTGGATGCCATACCCGTTCGTTGCCGCGAAGACAGTCCCGGTCGGGCTCACGGCCACTTGGTGGATGTAGTCAAATCGCTCAGCTCCTCCCTCACTGGCACCCGGAGAGCTCGGACGGGTGGCGGGGAGCACAACCCATGTCTGTCCATCATCGGTGGACTTGAAGATGCCCTGACCGGAGAACAGATTCTGGGCCAGGTTAGAGTTAGAGAACACCGTTCCGTCAAACTCCCACGTTGCGTAGTACCACGTCGAAGACTCGCCTGAGCGTGGGTCCTGGGCTACGCTGGTCACAGCCAACCCGTCGGAAGGCGGGCTGACGAGCGTCCAGTTTGCTCCCCCATCGGTGGTGCGGTACATGCCTCCAGAGGTCCCGCCAGCCAGAAGCGTATTTCCGGTGGCATCGCTCTTATCGATGGCGATGGCGCGAGTACGGCCTGAGACGTCATACGGTCCGGCCTCCGACCATTGAAGGGTCGGGCGGCTCCGGCGCGCGCTGGCAGTCTCGATGGAAAGCGACCGGGCGAAGCCCAACTCTCTCTCTCGGGCATTCTGTGGAACGACTCCCGCCGCAGGGTCGCGGAGCATCCAGTGGAAGTAGTCAGCCCGAGCACGCTTTGTCTCAAGAGAGGCCTTTGGAGACGACGCAGAGCGAATGCGGGTCCGGTCGGAATCGGTCGACTGTGAGATGGTGGCGACTGCGAACGCAGCGATCAGGCCAGCCGCCAAGAGGAGCGGAAAACCGTAAACACGAAAACGCATGGCAAGAGGATGAATTGTGGTGGTTATGAAGACGTTGCGTAGGTGTACAAACGCCTTGCACGAAAGACCCGAGGGACTCCGGGAGGGCTATCGACAAGAATGAGGACATCGATCTTCGCTCCACCTTCCGGTGCGCGCTCGATGCCCAGATCTCGGTGGCTGAACACGGCTTCCAGTGGCGAATTGGGTGGCGTTACGGCACCGCCGCGTCCATAGGAGATCACACGACTGGCAGTTAGCTGGCAGGTGTACCTCGCTTCTCCTGCTCCTTGACAGGACTCGACGCGCGCTTCTATCCGGACGCTGTTCGGCGGGAGCGGCTCATCGGGTGTCGAAGCATTGTACAGGAATGCGTCATGGTGAGCGCACGCTCCTAGGACGATGCAAGAGACGACGACGTAGAACAGCCGAAACTTCGAGGAGGTGTTCGGGATCTCGCTCGGGTTCCTGCGCCAGCAAGAGGTGCTGCCGGGCGGCGGCAATTTCTACATGGCGCCGCGGTTGCTGGATTCGGTCATCGTGGCCCTCG
>JBCBZH010000270.1:0-5836 GCA_039815415.1 Bacteroidota bacterium | reverse complement strand
TGTCGGTGAAGCGGATCTCGAAGTCGTTGGGGGAATAGGTGCCGATGACGGCCTGGGAGCCAGTGCCCTGCTCGGAGAGGTAATACTCGCCCGTGGAGTTGAAGGAGTGGTAGACGAGGTTCCCGTTGACCTCATCGCATCCGTCGCGGCTCTCAGCGGTCTCGGCGCAGGGATCGGCCCCATCGGGGCCGGAGGCCTCCACATACGCGGGCGAGCCATCCGCCAGCTCGAGATGTCCGCCTTGAAAAAGGACCACCGAGCGCACCTCGGAGAGCGCTCCGATGGCCCCCGACGCGATGGCCGAGACGCGCCAGTACACCGTCTGCGTCCCGTTCGAGCTGGAGAGCCTGTTGACCCAGATCGTGGCGGAGGTGTCGGTGGCGAACACGGATCGCTCGAACCCGCCATCGGGCTGGTCGTCCCACCGGAGGTCGTACGCTTCGGCTCCCTCCACAGGCATCCAGGTGAACCGGACCGTGTCGGCTCGTGTGGCATCGGCCCCGTCCTCAGGGCTGAGCAGCACCGGAGCCGCGAGCGTCGCCAGCTCGCCGCCGAGCTGGAAGAGGGTGCCGTCGTCATACGCCGCCTGCACGGCGTCGCTGACCTCGCGTAGGTCCCGAACCGAGTCGAGGTTGTTGGAGCCCAATCCATAGAGGATCGCCATGTCCACAGTCGCCGTGTCGCCCGGCGCGAGGTCCCCGAGCGCGACCGTCGCTACGAGTCGGCGATCACCTTGCGGGTTGTCTGTGCCGTTGCCATCGTTGTTCACCTCACTGTAGAACGACTCCGTGACTGGGTCACCTGCATAGAGGAACTTGGTGATCGGGTTGCCAAGCTGTTCAAAGCCCGTTCCGAACTCGTAGTACGGTGTCCCATTGCCCCATAGCCCCTGCATGTAGAAGTAGTATTCCTGTGGCGAGCCGGGGTCCTGCGTTCCATCGGGGCCACCTCCAATGAACGTGCTCGATGCCACCAGCTCGAGGTTTAGCACATCGTAGCCCACCGCTGGCGGGGGCGAGCCATAGTTGCTGTCCTCGTTCGAGTCGTTGTAGACGAACGACAGGCTGCGCGTGGTGTCCACGCCCACATAGTCATCGCCCGCAGCGCCCAGGTCCGGGTCCGTGAAGAAGCTCCACCGCGCATTCTCGATCGTGTTCTCGCTCCGGTTGAGGATGCGGAAGCGGTAGAACGAGGCCTCGTCCGATCGGTAGAGGTCGTCCGCACCCGCGACCACAAGCGCCGTCACCTGCACCTCCACACCGAGCGGTGTTCCCGGGTTGTGGTCGTTGCCCGCGTCGTTCATCACCCAGAAGGCGGTCTGGCTCCCGTAGAGGTCCGGCCGCTCGCCCGCCGCCAGATCGATGACCTGCTCCCGGCTTGTGATCTCAACCGGATTGCCCTCGGAGTCCACCGTCGGCGCCCCCAGCCCGACCGGCCACTCCGCCAGGTCTCGAGCTGGCGACTGCCCCGACTCGTAGGCGCTGACCTCCTGCACATTGACGACGTAAATGCGGTCGTAGGCCGAGCAGTCCGAGGGATTCGGCAGCGTGCCGTCGTCGTTGAGCGGTCCGGGCCAGAAGTCGTAGCCGCCGTAGCGGGCTGCGGCGACGCGGATCTCGTCGTTGACGGTGCCGCTGAGCCAGATGCCCGCAGCGAAGATGGGGGAGTTGCCGGAGACCTTCGGGACGAGGTAGCCATCGCCGGAGGTGGTGGAACCTCCAAAGAACAGGCCTCCGGTGGTGAAGAGGCTGGCCTGGACGTTGCTGACATCCAGGAAGCGGATGGCGGTGCCAGTGGTGCAGGTGCCGGGCGTCTGTGCGAGAGCCGGGGCGGCCAGCATCGCGCTGGCGAGGAGAACCAAGAGGCGCATACGCAGAGCGTGGGTGCACACTCAACGTAGACCGTCCGCTCGTTCCAAACGGCACAAAGACAGCCAACGGTCGAAAGAGAGCTCTGAGCGGTCGCCGCACCGCCGCCAACGGTTTCAACTGCCAGCTTGGCGCATCCTGCGCCCACGTTTCCCAGACGTGGTTCTCCATGTTTCGGCGCTCGCCGGGATTGGCTGAATCCACCGCAGCTCTTTCTTCCTGCCGTCATGCCTGCGGAGGCAGGCATCCACTCGCCAGCTCGATGGGAGTCTATCAACGCTCTGTCTATCCAAGTGAGCTACGCTATAACGCCCTCCCCTCATGCCCTGACAGCTGGATCAGGTAGATGAGGTGGGATGGCGTTGAGATCCCTCACATGAGTTGACTCTGTCGGCCTAGCGGCTCGGGATGACAGGAAGCGTCGGCACGCATCCTCCTGTACTCTGGAGTCTCGGCCTCGAGCTGGCGAAATCAGTAACGCTGCAGGTAGCTCAGCCCCTCGGCGTCGAAGCGGGGCGTCTCCACGCCGAAGTCGTCGAAGAAGGCTGTAGGGTCGCACGTGTTGCCCTCCACCAGCATCTCGAACTGGGCGGGCGAGATGGGCAGCAGTCCGGCTTTGCCCAACGTGTTGACGCCCAGGCGCGCGGCGAAGATGGGCACCGGGGCCGTCGGCTTGGGGTCGATGCCGCCGCCGCGTGCGATGCGCTTCAGGACCTCGCGGTAGGTGATTCGCTCCGGCCCGGCCACGCAGTAGCTGATGCCGTTCGAGGCGTCGCGCGTGACCGCCTGGGCCATCGCGCTGGCGCAGGCCTCCACGTGGATCGGCTGCAGCTCGTAGGCGCCATCGCCGAACACGGGAAGCACTGGGAACGGCTTCACCAATGTCTCCCAGAGCCGCTTGGCGAACTCCGGGTTGTCTGGGCCTGGGTCTCCAAAGAGCGTCGACGGTCGGAAAATGACGTGGTGGTCGAAGCCGACGGCACGCACGACCTCCTCGGCCGCCCACTTGGTCGTCTGGTACGCTGAGACACCATCGGGCCGGGCACCGTTGGCGCTCATGTGAATGAAGCGCGTGACCCCTGACGCCTTCGCCAGCTCGGCCACGTTCTGCGTGCCCTCCACATGGATACGCTTGAACGTGACGCCCTTCGAGGGCGCCTCGTCGATGATGCCGACGAGGTGCACCACGGCGTCGATGCCGTCGAAGGCGCCGGTCAGGCTGACGGGATCGATCACGTCGCCGCGAACCGTCTCCACGCCCTCGTGGGTCGCCAATCGGCTTGCGCCGACCTTCGGATCGGTCGTCCCGCTGCGCACCAGCGCACGGACGGCATGGCCCTGGTCGAGCAGAGCCTGGAGAACGTGGGAGCCGACGAAGCCGGTGCTGCCAGTAAGAAGAACGGTCATTTGGGCAGGAGGAGGCGCAGGCTTCGTTTACGGTGCAGCCGTGAAGGCCGATCCCCTCTGCGCGTATTCTACCCGTCCGCTTTCCCCGCTCGCATGCGTCGCTTCGCTCTCCTCGCCCTACTCCCGCTCGTGCTCGCTCTGAGCGGGTGTTTCCAGGTCTTCTCCACCCTTACTGTCCGGCCCGATGGAAGTGCTCAGCTCGTGGAGCGCATGACCTTCGAGGGCATGGCGGCCGCCGGCATGATGGGCATGATGCGCATGCAACCGGATTCGACAGATGAAGACGACGAGATGGCCGGTTTCGAGGCGCGCGCCTCGACGCTCGGAGAGGGCGTCACCTTCCAGTCCGCCGAGAGGCTCGTCGAGCCCGGCCAGCTGGTCTACGTGGTGACCTACGACGTCGCCGATGTCTCGACGCTCCAGTATTCATTCTCGGACGCCGCCAACCCGGACGGGCTGGAGGAGCTGCTCTCCTTCGATGAGTCGGATGAGATGACCGAGACGCCTGATGAGACCGCGCTCTATCACTTCGGGTTCGAGGCGGCGTCGGACGGGCAGCCCGCCACGCTATCCATCACGATCCCAGACAGCGCCGCTGTCCCCATGCTGGACGAGATGGACCCCGACGAGATGACCGAGCAGATGGCCCAGTCGGAGAACTTCGCTCGGGAGTACGACAGCGCGATGATCATGATGGGACGTGCCCGCATCCAGCTCAGCGTGGCCGTGGACGGCGAGCTGGTGAGCACGGACGGCGGCTGGGCCGATGGCAACGTCGTCACGCTGTCGGAGATGACCATGAGCGAGTTCCTGCCGTTCGCGCGGGAGCAGGCTGAGGCCGGAACCCTGGCCTCCGTTGCCACCCTCCGTGAGACTGGGGCACCCATCGACGTGCCCGGTCTGCGCGCCCTGCCCCCCGGCACCGTGACCGTGCGCTTCCAGTAGGGAGCCAGTGGCGAGCGGGCAACGGCCAGTGGCAGAGGCCGCCAGCACGCGAAGGACCCCGAAGAATGGGGTCGCACCCCAGGGGTGCCTGCAGAGACACACCGGGGCCGAGCCGTATGTACACACCCTCGATCTGGCGATACCGAGGGTCGTCTGCCACTGGCCTTTCTACCCCCCTCTCTTCTTGCGACGAAACACCATCCCGTCCATCACGAAGTGGCTGAAGTAGCCCACCACCGCCGCGAGGTAGAACGGCACCCCGGCGTACGGCCGCTCCGGAAACAACATGTAGGGAACGACCAGGAAGGGTGACGGGATGAGGAGCATCGCCCAGTAGGTGTGCGTCCAGCCCCGGTGCTTGCCGAGCGCGGGCAGGATGCAGAACAGACCCAGATACGCCGCCTCCTGAAACTGGCGCGTGGCGATCAGCAGCACATCGACCACGAAAAAGATGGAGTAGAAGAGGTTCTGCCCCTTCGAGTTGGTGTCCACGTCGGGCCAGAGGCCGAACATCAGCACCAGCCCGAACAGCACCGCCGGGTAGGCCACCACCTCGATCTCGGTGAACTGGCGGTAGGCCCCATCAACGGAGTACACCCACGCCAGCCCGGCGAGGTAGATGGCGCCAAAGACGGCCGCGCCTGTAAGGTGTCCTTTGTAGCCCGCCATGGATGGGTGATGGGGAAAGAGTGAGGTGAGATGAGTTCAGGTCGCCAGCTCGTCCCGGATGGCGTCAGCTCTCCGCCAAAGCGCCCGTAAAGACGCCTCGCTGATACGTCTCTAGTACTACGCCAGCGCGGTGCGCCACGGAGGGCCAACGCACAGCATCGAGGTCGTGAAACGATCCCTCGAGCTGGCGACAAAGAACGCCGCTGTGGGTGCCAACGGGCTGGCGCATCAGGCCTTGCGCCGCCGCAGGAAGCGCCCAATCCAGGCCTCCCCCTCGGAGAAGCCGAGCACATGCCCCAGCCCGAGGTACGTGCCTCCGTACACAGCCAAGACGAGACCCGCGACGACCGCGACGGGCCACTCCGGAAGGGCCCACCACAGTAGGCCAGCCGGAAGTGCCGCCAGTGCCGCCAGCCCGATCATCTGCGCCACACGCCGAACGGGAAGCACAAAGCCGTCGGTCTTCCGACCGAGGGCGACCCGGAGTGCGAGCAACTCGGCCCACGCCCCTACCGAGGTGCCCACCGCCAGCCCGACCGCCGCGAGGGTCAGCGGGAGTCCTTCGTCGTCGATGCCGAGGGCCTCAGCCACGGTGGTGCCATCGAGCCAGAACATGAGGCTGGCCCCGAGAACGCCGGATGTGACCACGCGCAAGACCGCGATCTTGGCCGGCGTCTTGGTATCGTTGAGGGCATAGAAGCTGTTCTGAAGCAGTCGGCTCACCGCTGTCGCACCCAGTCCGAGCGTGTAGCCGCCCAGGATGAGTGTCACCAGCCACGCGTCCTGCAACCCGAACGCGCCCCCGCCGAAGAGCGTCCGCACAATCAGGAATCCGAAGCAGAGATAGCCCACCACGGTGGGCACCACGAGGTAAAGCACCTGGCGTGTGGAACGCTCCACGCGGGCCAGGAACTCCTGCAGACGGGATTGGCTGATGCGGCTCAGCT
>JBCBZH010000021.1:0-28109 GCA_039815415.1 Bacteroidota bacterium | reverse complement strand
TACCCTCTTGCAAGAAGCGCAATTCCGGCACGTCATTGCCCCGGTTCCAAAGCGCATGCAGTTCACTGGCCAGATCATACAGATAGAAGGCCACGCGATGGGGTTCATGGGACCGCCCACCGACAGCAGCTCTCCGGCCCCGCCGGACTCTCGAAGGAGAGGCCGAGCGATTCGCAGCCCTCCAGGCGGACTTCCGCCGACAGTACGAGGAGATCTTCCCCGACCCCAAGGCCCCCCGGACCGTGGTGGTGGTCCCGAGCCTGTCTCTCCACCCGGACGAGCTGGCGAAGATCGACGGCGTCCAGCACTACGAGGAGCGGATGCTGTTCACGCTGATGCTGCTGCGGATGCCGCACACGCGTCTGGTCTACGTCACCAGCCAGCCCATCGCGCCGGGCATCATTGACTACTACCTGAATCTCCTGCCGGGCATCCCGAGCATTCACGCCCGCGAACGACTGGTGCTGCTCTCCTGCCATGACGCGTCCGACCGCCCCCTATCGGAGAAAATTCTAGAGCGGCCCCGGCTGGTGCAGCGCATCCGGGGCGCGATTCAGGATCCGGCCTCGGCGCATCTGACGTGCTTCAACGCCACCGGACTGGAGCGGACGCTAGCCGTCCGACTTGGCATTCCGCTCTACGCCTGCGATCCAGCGCTTGAGCACCTCGGCAACAAAAGCGGCAGCCGGAAGGCCTTCAAGGAGGCGGGCGTGCCGTGCCCCGATGGCACCGAAGACCTCCGAGATATGGAGGACGTCGCCATGGCACTCACCGAGCTGCGGCAGCGGCAGCCCGGCTTGAGGCGGGCCGTGGTGAAGCTGAACGACGGGTTCAGTGGCGAAGGCAACAGCGTGTTCGACTATACCGGCGCGCCGATAAGTAGCGGGCTGGCGGCATGGATCCGGCGCGAGCTGCCCGAGCGCCTGAAGTTCGAGGCGAAGAGCGAGACCTATGACCACTACGCCAGCTCGTATGCCGAGATGGGTGGGATCGTGGAAGCGTTCGTGGACGGCACGCTCAAGGCCTCACCGTCTGTGCAGTGTCGTATTGACCCACTCGGGCGCACAACGGTGATCTCCACGCACGATCAGGTTCTGGGCGGCCCCACCGGACAGGTATTCCTCGGGTGCACCTTCCCTGCAGACCGGATCTACCGAGCGGCCATCACCGACGCGGGCCGCCGCGTGGGCGACGTGCTGGCGAAACACGGGGCACTGGGCCGCTTCGCGGTGGACTTTGTCTCAGTTCGGGAGGGGGCAAGCTGGACCTCCTACGCCATCGAGATCAATCTGCGGAAAGGAGGCACGACGCACCCGTACGACATGCTCGAGTTCCTGACCGACGGCGCCTACGACGAGCACAGCGGTGTCTACCGAAGCCCCACCGGGCAGGCGCGCTACTACCTCGCTTCGGACAACCTGACCTCGGAGCAGTACAAGGGGCTGACGCCTCGCGACCTCGTCGATCTCGTAGTAGAGAATGGGTTGCACTTCCACAGTGGGCGCCAGGAAGGCGTCGTGTTCCACCTCATCGGTGCCCTGTCCCAGTACGGCAAGCTCGGCGTGTTGTGCATCGGAGATTCGCCAGCTCGAGCACGGTCCTTCTACGACGAGACAGTCGAGGTTCTCAACACGGAGACCGCCAGCGCGATGCTCGGATAGGCCGCGGCCTCGTATTCTTTTGATCCAACGCTTCGGGCCAGGCTCATGACGGGCCCTGGATCAAGGCGTGTCGTGATCTCGCCTTCCACACTGCATGGATCCTTCCAACGCTCTCGAGGTCGGCCCAATCGTGATCGGGCTGGCGGGCGGGCTCGCACTGTTCCTCTTCGGGATGGAGCAGATGACCTCCGCCCTCAAACAGGTAGCCGGGAGTGGGATGAAGGCAGCTCTGGCGCGGCTGACCACCAACCGGTACAGTGCCGCAGGCGCCGGGGCTATTGTCACGGCCATCATTCAGTCCTCCTCCGTGACCACAGTGCTGGTGGTCGGGTTCATCTCGGCGGGGCTGATGACGCTCACGCAGTCTGTGGGCGTCATCATGGGGGCCAACGTGGGCACCACCATCACAGCGCAGATCGTGGCCTTCAAGGTGACGCAGTATGCCCTCGTGCTCGTCGCGGCTGGATTCGCGGCGCTGTTCATCTCGAAGCGAAACCGGGTGCAGCAGTATGGTGCCATGCTGATGGGCCTCGGGCTGATCTTCTTCGGGATGGAGCTGATGAGCGACGCCACGTACCCGCTCCGCAGCTACGAGCCATTCATCGACCTCATGCAGCGCATGGAGAATCCGCTGCTGGGCCTGATGGTGGGAGCTGCGTTTACGGCAGTGGTGCAGTCGTCCTCAGCCACCACAGGCGTTGTCATCGTGCTGGCGACGCAGGGGTTCATTACGCTCGAGGCCGGCATCGCGCTGGCGTTCGGGGCCAACGTGGGGACCTGTGTCACCGCGCTGCTGGCGACCATCGGGAAGCCACGTGAGGCTGTGCGCGCGGCGGCAGTCCACGTCTTGTTCAATGTGTTGGGCGTGGTGGTGTGGCTCGGGTTCATCGGGGCCCTGGCAGATGCGGTGACAGCGTTCTCACCGAAGGCCCCCGATCTGGAGGGCCTCGAGCGCCTGGCCGCAGAGACGCCGCGCCAGATCGCCAATGCCCACACCCTGTTTAACATCGCCAACACGCTCCTCTTTCTGCCCGCCGCGGGGTTGATGGCGCGTCTCGTGACGCGCCTTGTGCCTGACCGCCCCGAATCGGAGAGTGCGACCATCCAGCCGCGCTACCTGGATCCGCTGCTGATCGGGACGCCCGCGCTGGCGCTCGACCGTGTGCGAATGGAGCTGCGCCGCCTCGGTGAACGCGCCTCCACCATGGTCCAGCAGGCGCTTCCGGTCACACTCGGCGGCACGCTCGAGGACCTCCGCGCCCTCGAGAAGCTCGATGAAGACGTGGACACGCTCCACGGGGCCATCGTGAGCTACCTCGGACAGCTTTCGCAGGAGACGCTGGACGGCTCGCAGGCCGAGCAGCATTACAACTATCTCGAGGCGGCCAACCACATTGAGAGCATTGGAGACCTCGTGGAGACCAACCTCGTGAGCGCCGGGATGGAGCGGCTGGGGCTCGGTCTGACGGTGAGTGACGGCACGCAGTCTCACCTGGAGGCGCTCCATACTGCCGTCTCAGAGGCCGTCGGGCTGGCGCTCCAGGCTCTCGACGCCAGCGATCCGGACATGGCGCGGCGCGTGCGGCAGTCCAAGAAAGACATCCAGCACCTGGCCCGGGAGGCGGAGGCGCACCTGTCCCACCGCCTCGGCGCCGACGCGCCGGACCGCCTGGGCCTCTACCGCTTCGAGTCTGAGCTGATCGAGTACCTGAAGCGGGTCTACTACTTCGCCAAGCGGATCGCGAAGGCCGTCGAGACGCGCAACGTGGCGCCGGAGACGGCATGAGTCGCCAGCTCGAGATGGCAAGCACCGCGTGGAGGCGGCGCTAGAGCTGGCGGAGGTAGCTCACCTTCAGCACGGCCTGCTGCTCGGGGAGAAAGGCCTCAGGCACCGCCATCCGGTCCGTTGAGGGGACATAGTACCTCGAGTCGTTGACGACGAGGTAGACGAACGAGAGCGGAGCGAACTCCCAGGCGATCCGTGCATTCAGCGACGCCAGATCCCGCAGCGAGTTGTATTGCCAGAACGCCGTGGCCTGAAGCCGGGGCGACGGATCACGACCGAGTGAGCGTAAGCTGGTGGTCGAAGAGCGGGATCAGGCGAGCGTCGTGCGTCGCCACCACAAGCGTAGCGCCCTCTGCTTCCGCCAGCTGGAGAAGGAGCGCTCCGACCGTCTCAGCGCGGGCGTCATCGAGCGCACTCGTCGGCTCGTCGGCGAGGAGCAGCGTCGGGCTGCACGCAAGGGCACGGGCGACGGCCACGCGCTGGCGTTCACCCTGAGAGAGGGCCTCCGGAAGCGCCCTGCGCCGGGGCGCCAGGTCCAGCGCTTCGATCAGTTCGTTTACCCGGCCGGGGTCTGGGGGGAGGCCCGCCAGCGATCTCGCCAGCGCGACGTTCTGCTCCGCTGTCAGCGCGCCAACAAGATGGAGCCCCTGGAACACAATCCCAATGTGCTGCCCGCGGAACCGGTCACGCTGGGCCTCGGAGAGGGCGTAGAGGTCTTGCCCCGCCACGTCGGCCTGCCCCGCGTCGGGCCGGAGAAGCCCGGCGGCGATATGGAGCAGCGTCGTCTTGCCGCTCCCGGAGGGGCCGAGGACGAGCTGGTGCTGTCCGGGCGTCACGTCGAGGGTGACGTCGAGGACCAATGGGCCGTCGTAGGCGTGACGGACGTTGTCGAGGCGGAGGGCAGGCAGAGCAGGAGCGTCAGTCACAGAGAGGCGGGGCGTACGGTGGCGTCGATGAGCGCGAGGGAGGGCTCCGTGTCGGGGCGGATGGAAAGCGTGCCGCGCACGGCGACCGGCCCGCTGCCCAGAGGAGGTGCCGAGCTGGCGACGACCTCGACCGACGTGCCGAGTCCGGGGCGACAGAACGGGCATCCCGGCGCGAACGGCGTGAGCAGGAACCGCTCCGGCTGCCCAATGCCGAGAGGGACGACGTATCCCTCCAGGGCAACCTCGCTCCCCGCGATGGCCTGGAGCGAGTCCTCCGAGGCAACTTGGAGCGGGAGCGCGCGCCAGGCGTCGTCATGAGTCGAGGGCCGGACGCGCCCGAGGAGCGCGCTCGATGCGAGCACGAACGCCACGATGAGTCCGATGCGGAGCCCCCGGCGCCTCATGAACGCGCGAGGGTATCGGCCACGTCCGCTCGGTAGACCTGGATGGCCGGGATGAGTGCGGCGAGAGCGCCGACAGCGACGGCCAGCGCCACGACGGCGATCTCGGCGGGGGCTACCGCCCATGCGGTCACTGGAAGCGGCGAGCGAGTGTCCGCCGCTGCAGCAACGAGAGTAGCGACGGCGCCGTGCCCAAGCGCGACCCCGAGGGCGGTCCCGGCCACGGTGAGCAGGATGCCTTCCAGGAGCACCTGGGCCACGAGTCGCCCCCGGGTGGCTCCGAGTGTGCGCATCACTGCTAGGTCCGTGCGCCGGTCGCGCATGGCGTTGTAGAGCCCGACCGCTACCCCGAGCAGGGCCGCGATGACGAGCACCAGCCCGAACACGCGGAGGGCTCCCAGGCCCACACCAAGCAGGCCGAGGAGTCGCTGCGCCTCGAGAGCAGGAGAGGCTGCCTGGAGGTTGGTCTCAGCGTTGATGTAGCGGGGAAACGTTACGACCGCGAGCGGGGATGCGTAGCGGACGAGGGCTGCTGTGATCTCTGGGCCGTCCTCCTCGGCGGGCGCTGCGGCTGGCGGAGGCAGGCCAGGAAACCCGAACCCGGGTGGCGCCTCGCCCGCTTCGGTCTCGTCGAAGGTCTCTCCGCCTTCGAGGGGCGCGTCGTCGGTGAGGGAGGGGCCATCATCGCTATGGCTCTCGTCGTGGTCGTCCTCTCCATGGTCGTCATGCTGATGATCATCCTCTCCATGGTCGTCATCACTGTGGTCGTCATCACTGTGGTCGTCATCACTGTGGTCGTCATCACTGTGGTCGTCATCACTGTGACCTTCGTCTCCGTGGTCATCGTGCTCATCATCTCCGTGGTCGTCGTGGACGGCCCGGATGGTCTCAACGGACGTGAGCACAAGTCGGTCGATGACGCCGCCGGTTGGAGCCAGCACACCGACGACGCGGAGCGGGGTCTCGCCATGCGCCTCGCCACCTGCTGTCAGCCCGTGGCTCGAAACGACCTCGTCTCCGACAGCGAGCCCCTCGCTGCGAGCTACGGTGGCTCCGAGTGTCACTTCCCAGATGCCTTCCCACAGTTGGCCCGAAGCCAGCGAGGCATCATAGAGGTCGGGGTACGCCGCCGTCGTTCCGACCACCCGGTACCCCCTATACGAGTCGCCTAGAGCGACCGGAATCCAGCTTTCGATTGCAGGGTTGTCGAGGACTGTCTCGACCTCGGACTCCGTCACATTTCCCGTTGGAGCATCGGCGTGGTAGACGGCCGAGAGCACGAGCTGGAGCGGGCTCCCCTTTGCCCCGACGACGAGGTCCACGCCCTCGGCGTCGCGCTCGAGCGCCCGGTCGAGCTGGCTTCCCACCAGCAGAAGCACCACGATGGACCCCACGCCGAGGGCAAGGAGGAGGACGTTGAGAGCCGTCCCCCAGGGCCTACGGCGAAGGTGCGCGAGCGTAAGGGCGAGCGGGCTCATTGGAGGGCGGCGTCGGTAAGTCGGAAAAGAAGACCGTTCGGGTCGGCGTCAAGAACGTGGAAGCGCCCCTGGAGCGTGACCGGATCGTAGGTCCCTGGCACGCCCTCACGCGCGAGCACCTCGATGGCACCCGCTGGGCCGTTCGGGATGCAGAAGGCACAGTCGGCGAGGGGCACGCCGACGAGGAGAAACCGGGTCGGAGCCGTGCTCGCATCGAGCGGCATCATGTATCCGGTGATGGTCACGTCGGTTTCGTTGAGGGCGGCCACGGCAGGAGGAAAGGGCCCCGTCCGTGTCATCCAGTCCAGCCCCATCGGTGTTTCGCTGAGAGCAGTCCAGAGCGTGTCCCACCCGGCATCGGGCACGGCCTTCGGGTGGGCCGCCGACGCCGCATCAAAGAGCGTGGGGTCCGCGGGTGTGCCCATCGCCGTGGGCTCGAGCTGAACCGTGATGGGGTCTGCCGCGCTCGTGTCCGCCTCGGCAGGAGGGGCGCAGGCGCCGAGTCCTATGGCTGCTGCACTAAGGCCGATTCCAACGAGGCCGCCCGCCAGGGCAGATCGGCGAGGTCGCCAGCTCATTGGAGTCCCACGCGCGTCAGGCGAGCGTCGTTGAGCCGATAGATGGTCCCCCCTTTGTAGCGTTTGCCCCGGGCGGGGAGCGCCAGCCGTCCAACGACGGTAATGCTCTCGCGTGTGAGGTTAACCGGCCGATCCATGGTGACTTCGACAAGCGAGGCCGGACCGGGCTGGCAGTAGAAGCACTCCTCCGCGGTCATCCGTGAGACCGCGAACCGAGTCACGCGTCGGCCCGCCTCGAGAGGAACCATGTGGCCAGAAATCTCGACGACCTGGCCTTCCGCCCGGACCGCGTCCATCGCGTGGCGAACCGCCCAGCCACCACCCCGGGCCCGGACAATCTCGGCGGCTTCGAGAACATCCCAGCCGAGTTCAGTCTGGGCCTGCACTGGCGGAACCATGAAAGCAAGCAACAGGGCAAGAGGAAGAAGTCGCATGGGGCTAGGGAAAATCAGGGAATGAGCTGGGCGCGGTCCAGGCGGTAGACGAGGCCGCCATCGTAGCGGCCTCGGTAGGACAGGAGAACGAGGCGCCCCTCTATGCGGACCGGTCGCGTCGTTTGCATCCGAACGGGTTGGGCAGCGCGGACCTCAATGGTCGTGCCGGGTCCCGTCGGCTGGCAGTAAAAGCAATCGGCCAATGACAGAGCGGAGAGCAGGAATCGTTTCGGCGAGGTATGTGCGTCGAGGGGGAGCAAAAAGCCCGTGACTCGGATGGTCTCGCCGCGGAGGGGGCGGATGGTCTCGGGATAGACCACGCGGTCGGTCCGGGGATCAACGTAGACCTCGTCCAGCGTGGTCCAGCCGAGCGACGTCTGGGCTTCCGAGACCGCCGAACTGGCGACCGTTGTGAGTGGAAGGAGCACCACCAGCACGACGATACGCATCAGGCGCCAGCGCCCTTCTGGGGTTGACAGACGTCGCGATCGAGCGGAGGGCGGTGGAATCACCGGGCGCATGGAAGAGAAGGCGCTACGGAACGAAGAGGTGCGGATCGAGGATACAGCACTAGGCCAGCGGGTCAGACACCGTTGTGGTCTGGAGCCTGCAAGGTGGGGACCTCAGGGACGGGGCCATGCACAGGGCGAGTGGTCACAACAACGTCGCGAGTCTGCCAACGAGTCCCTCGCTGGCGCCCATGATGAACCCAAGGAAGGCGAGCTGGCGGAGCGCAAGGAACGGGAAGGGAGTCGAGCAACGTATACGGGGACGTCGTAAAGGTTGAGAAGAGAAAACCGGCCGCGATCTTGTTGGTGGCATTGACTTCTACGCCACGATGGGGCTTTGGGAGCCGTCCGGTTCAGTTTGAGGTCACTCTACAGTTCGAAGTAGCCGATTCAGGAGGGTTGAGAGGCCTCTGCCTCCCGTTCTGAATCACGAGTGGCACCGTATGCAAGCCGCTTCCAAGCAAGTTCGAGAGGGCCCTGGGGATACCGAGACAGCCAGAACGCGCTGAAACGGGTCTGGAACAGGAAGATCACCACGGCAACAAGGGGAATGGCTGCATAGGGCAGCGTGCCCATCAGCCCGAGGCCGTAGCCGAAAAACAACAGCATCGCAAGGGTCGTCTGGAGGATGTAATTCGTTAGCGCCATCCTCCCCAGCAGGGCCAGTCGCGACATGATGGCCGACCGGCCCCTGGAACGCCACAGCGTGTAGAACGCGCCCGCCAGCCCGACGCCGAGCGTCGGAGCGCAGATGTGATAGACCACGGCTTGCAACAGCCCGAATGCGTCGAGCCCGAAGTAGGACCCCGTCGCCCACTTGGTCCATGCATACGCGAAACTGAACACCAGGCCGATGAGGCCGGGTACAAGCCACCATCTCGTAGGAATCGGTTCGTTCCCCTGTATGCGTGGAGTAAGCGTGCGGGCGAAGATCACCCCGAGGACGAAAATGCCCAAGACCTGTTGATACCGCGCCGTCATCAGGTATCCGATGGGCCGCTTCACGGCTTGAAGCATGTTGATAATCAGGACTTCTCTAGGGTCCGACGAGGTCCGCATCTCGAAGAGGCTCAAGCCACCGTATCCGAGGGACTCCTTCCAACCATCGGAAAGGCGCGACAGGCTGCTCCAGAAGGCGGCATCCTGGGTCGCCATCACGATCGCGTGGTTTGCCAATGGGATCAGGAGCAGGACGACCGCGACGACCCAGAGCGTCTTGGTCTGGAGCCTCGCAAGCGGAAGAAGGATCAGCCCGAGGACGCTGTACAGCGTCAGGATGTCTCCATTCCAGACGAAGAACATGTGCGTGAGCCCGATCGCCATGAGGAGGAGCATGCGCCGGATCCAGTACCACCGAAACGCGTCTGGGCCTGCATCGAATCGGGGCATTTGCAGGGCGCACCCCATGCCGAAGAGCAGCGAGAAGATGGTGTAGAACTTCCCTTCCACGAACCAGTCGATGCCGAACAGGACCAGACGATCAGCGAGGGGTAGCCCTACGATTTCGGAGGATGACAAGAAGTACAGCCCGAAAAAGCTGTTGAGATTGGCCAGCAGGATGCCGAACAGTGCGAATCCCCGAAGCGCGTCCAGCACCTCGTAGCGTTCGCGGGCCACGGTGGGAGCTGCCATCTATCAGGAACGAGTGGATGAATGGCCTTGGCGGAGTTCGAACCGCCCTCGCTCTACCGAGAAGGCGACATCCACTGTGTCGAAGGCCTGGCCCACGGCTCCCTGGGCGATGAGGTCATCCGGTGTACCGACCTGCAGCGTCCCATCGGCCAGAAGCCAGACCGCATCCGCCAGCTGGAGCGAGAGGTCAAGGTCGTGGCTGGAGAGAAGGACGACCGTTCCCGTCTCTCGGGCGTGGCGCCGCAGGAGCGCCATCACCTCGACGCGTCCGGGAAGATCGAGAAACGCCGTGATCTCATCGAGCACCATGAGCGCAGGCCGCTGCGCCACCGCTCGCGCGATCATCACGCGCTGGCGCTCCCCGTCGCTGAGGTCGTCGAAGAGGCGGCCTGCAAACGGCTCAGCTCCGGCCAGCGCGAACGCCTCCCGGACGTGCGCCCGGTCCTCCGCCGAGAGTGCCCCGCGCCAATCCGTGAATGGCTGTCGACCGAGCGCGATCACATCGTCGACGGTGAGGCCAGGGCTGTGGGCTTGTTCCGTCAGCACGACCGCGATCCGGCGTGCCCGATCCGCTGGTGGCATTGACCCAACGGAGGTGTCGCCTAGCTGGACATTCCCTGCGAGCGCAGACTGGAGTCCGGCAACCGTTCGCAGAAGCGTCGACTTGCCCGAGCCATTCCTCCCGAGCACACAGATGAAGCCGCCTGGTTCGACACGGGCGTGGAGGTCTTGAAGGACAGGTACGTCTCCGTACCCAACAGTGAGGCCGTCGAGGATCAGAGAGAGCTTGTTCATCGGAGGCCTCGCATGACCGGCGAAAACACGAGGAGCGCGATCACAACGGGGGCTCCGACGAGCGCGAGCACAGCATTGAGATGCAGGAAGTGCTGTTGCCACGGGAGGTGGACCACGAAGTCGGCCAGCACGGCCAGGAGCGCGCCAGAGAGCGCTGCCAACGGAAGGAGCGGGCCGATCCGCGCCGTCTTGGCGATGGCTCTCGCCACATGCGGAACGATGAGGCCGATGAAGGTGACTGGGCCGCACAATGCGGTCACGGGCGCCACGAGCAGAACCGTCGCCGCAAGCGCGAGCGCCCGGAGGCGTCCAACATGTGTGCCCAGGCTCTTCGCGTACGCCTCGCCGAGAAGGAGCGAGTTGAGCGGTTTCGCACAGGCAATCGCCAGCCCGATGCCGACGAGCACAACCCCAGCCATGAGCAGCCAGTCGGCTGGGACCACACTGGTGAAGCTGCCGTCGTTCCACCCGCCGAAGACGCGCCCACCCGCCCGGCTCACGAAGTGGACCACCACACTCACGATGCCCTGCACCGTGAACGAGAGCATGAGCCCGACGACGAGGAGCGTCACTGCTCCAACACGTCGCCCGAGCCAGAACACCGCCGCCGCCGCGACGGCCACGCCGACGGCCGCGCCGAGCGTGAGGCTCACGCCCTGGAACACCTCCAGGAACTGGAGCGCAGCCGGGCCGGCAAAGGCGGCCCCAGCGACGGTCAGCGCCACGCCGAGCTGGCCGCCTGCGAGAAGCCCGAGCGACCACGCATCAGCCACGGGGTTGCGGAGGAGGGCCTGCATGAGCACGCCTGCGATGCCGAGCGCGGCACCGGCCACAATCCCCGTCCCGACCCTCGGCAACCGGAGGTCGTGGAGGATGCGGGCGGTCGTGCTGTCGGCGGACGGGTCGAGGAGCCCGGCAACGACCTCGCCGAGCGGGATTGACACCTGCCCGTAGCTGAGCGACGCCAGCGCGGCGGCGACGACCGCCAGCCCGAGGGCGACCGAGCCCAGGAGCCAACGCGCCGGACGGGCTGGCCGTGTGCTCGCGGGGAGGGCAACCGTCGTCATGGCGTCGTGGTGCGAGTCTCGGGCGTGGGGCCGACGGGGGCGAGGTAGCGGAAGGGCTCGGGTCGCACATCGGGGTGGAGCATCTTGACGATGTCGCCGAGCATGTAGTCCGGGCGGATGACGCCGTCCTGGAAGATTTCCCAGGCGTTCCGTCTCGGCTTGCTCTGGAGCGTCGCTCCGTACATGCATCCCTCCTGCCACGCCCGGAAGCGCTCGAGCACCGCCTCATTGGGATAGATCTCCGTGCCGGACTCCTGGATCACCCAGCAGTCCGCATCGGTCGCGTCCGCGAGGAGTCGTTCCGTGCCGAGGAACGCCATCGCATCGAGGCGGGCGTCGTCGGGCTGGCCGAGAACGACCTCCGCGTTGGCGTCACGGAGGAGCTGGGCGTCGTCGTTGCGGACGGTGACGCCCCAGCGGTCGCTGCCGTTGTACCACGCGAACAGGACCGACTTCTGGGGCTGCGACGCCGCGAGCGCCTTCAGTCGGTTCACCTCGTCGGTCACCATCGTCACGAACGAATCGGCTTGGGCCTCGCGCCCGGTCAGCATCCCGACGAGGCGGACGTAGTCGACGCGTCCGAGGTAGTGGGGCTCGGCGGCCATGAACGACGGGACGACGGGCGTGCCGAGGGCCTCGATCCGTGGGATGGACTCCGCGTGGCTGAGGTCCGCCAGCGCCATCAAGAGGACATCCGCCTCAGCCGCCGCCAGCGCGTCGAGGATGGGCGGGATGTGCCACCCGTAGCCGATCTGCGCCAGCTCGCCGGAGACGACGCGCGCGTGGACGGCATCGTCGTAGGAGGTCGTCCCGCCGACGGCGACCAACCGGTCAGCCACGCCAAGCGCCGTCAGAGCGACTTCGAAGGGAGCGAAGTTGGTGGCGACACGCTGGACAGGCGTTCGCACGACCGTCGCGCCTGCGAGCGGCCCCGTGAGCGGCGGCACCTCACCTTCGCGTGGGACGAGGGCAAGGCGGGCTCGCTGCTCAGGCCCATCGGCCTCGCCCCCCCAGCTCGAGACCGACGCCCGGAGGTCGACCACGCGGATGCCGTCGCCGAGGTCCGTCACAGAGAAGGTCGTGGCGTGCGCCATCGGGATGGGCGTGCCTGGAGCGTCGCCACTCACGCCGCCGCCCTCGTCCGCCGGGCCGCACGCCGCCAGCCCGAGGCCGACGACGAGCAGTCCCATGCGGACGGAGAGAGGGACGAGGCCAGGGCGGCTCATAGTGTCATCCCGAGGAAGAGCAAGCGCATGGAGGGACAGATGAGGGGGTTAAGGCGCCGTGGCGCGAGAGTGAAACAGGAATCCGAAACCGAGCACGAGGAGCGACGCCAGCGCAAGGCCGACCAGCGGGCCTGACGCTTGGCGTGCAGCCTCGCCCGGTGCCTCGGGTGCAGGCGTGAAGCGCGGCGCGTTGGGGTAGTCGGCCGCGTTAAAGGGCGTGTCGGCGAAGACGAGCGGCTCGAAGTGATCGCGCCACTGCTCCTGGTAGGTCTCGACGGCGTCGAGCGTGCGCCGCTGCTGGGCATCGCCCGTTCCGGCGAGGTCGAGGAAGGCCGCGTGGGCGAGGATCGAGGGCGAGAGCGCCCCGACCGTTCGGACGAAGGCCGTCTGCCGGGCGCGCTGCTCGGCGAACTGCGCTACGATGGGCTCCAAGGCTTCGGCCACGGCGGCGTTTCGGGCGACGGCCATAACCGCGAAGGACTCGGCGGCAGCGGTCTCATCGCCCACGGCTTCGGCCATCTCGGGGTGATCGGAGAGGAACTGCGCCAGAGGCTCTGTCCCGCGCTGGGTGATGTCGGCCTCGGCCGTGCGCGTAGCAGCCACGAACGCGGCGCGTGTCGGGGCCGGATGGACTTGCCCGGCCAACAGCGTGACTGCCGCCGGGAAGACGACACCGAGGCCAAGCCAGCAGACCGCCAGCACGACTGCGTTTGCCGCCGCCGAGCGGCCTCTGGCGTCCACGGCAGCGGCGAGGCCGAGCCAGAAGAGGCCGTAGAGCAGCGTCGCGGCGGTCCACAGCGCCCACGGGCCCAGCCCCCCGCCAGAGGCCACGAACCCGGCCGTCGTCGCGGCGATCACGAGGAGCGCCAGCAGTCCGCCTCTGGCGAGGAGTTTCCCGGCAACGAGCGTCCTCCGCAGGAGAGGCTGCGCGAGGACGAGCCGGAGCGTGCCCCGCTCGCGCTCGCTCGCGGTCAAGTCATAGCCCAGCGCGAGAGCGAGGAGCGGAAGCAGGTAGAGGAGGACGAACGCGAGGTCGAACGACCCCGCCGCGAGGCGGAGCGGGCTCGCGAGCGCATCGCTGGTTCCGACAGCCACCCGGTTTCCGGCGGTAACCTCATAGGCGACCGGGTAGAG
Organism: Bacteroidota bacterium; assembly: GCA_039815415.1. GTDB lineage: Bacteria > Bacteroidota > Rhodothermia > Rhodothermales > Rubricoccaceae > JBCBZH01. The sequence goes on along the minus strand of JBCBZH010000021.1, from coordinate 14,482 downwards.
GTCGACCTGACCGACGGCGAGAGCCGATAGCGGCGTCGGCTCGGCGGTCACGCTGCGGCCATAGGCCATGCCGACAGCGTATGGCGAGCGCGGCCCCCACTCGTAGGTGTCGAGCGGAACGTTCTCGGCTCGCATCACCTGCTCAATGGAGTCGGCATCGGCTTCTCCAGAGGCCCACTGCTCGGCGTCGGCGGCGAGGATAGTTCGCGCGGCCTCAGCGCGCTCGGCGCGGAGATCGAGGCCGGTCACAAGCGCGTAGGCAGTTGCGGCGGCGAAGAGGAGGGTGACCCAGAGCGCTGTCCGGTCGGCGCGAAGCAGCCGGGCCTCGGTGCGGGCGACGGTGAGGAGAGGAGAAGGCATCGGAGAGGTGTCTACTGGTCAGTGACTGTGGCATCGCCACGTGGACAGCGGAGTATTGCGTGGTTCGTAGCGTGTCCGGGTGCCCTCGAGCACGCCCAGACCACGGGACAAGGGGGCGGTCCGTCAGGATGGCTTCATCAGCGGGGATCGAGCGGCATTCGGGCGACGGCGGCGGGAACGGCGAGAGCCAGTCCGACAAGCCACAGCCCGAGGAGTCCGAGGGCGATGCCGTGCCCGCCGAGAGCCCACCCGGCGCTCGGTGCGTCGTAATCGAAGGCAGGGATGCGGGCCCAGAAGTCATCGCCGACGACGTAGTCGCTGTCCCACGTTCCCCCGGGCGCAGCGTTGTCGATCAGATCCTGATTCAGCATCTGGACGTAGGTGTAGCGGTAGTCTTCGGCGGCGTCGGCGAAGTGGCGGTGGTGGCGGTAGTCAGTCCCGGTGAGCGCGGTCGAGAGCGGCGCGACGGCGAGCAGTGGGGCCACAACGGCGCCCGCCTGCGACACGCGGCCCTGGTCCTCGAACCCGTCTGCCAGCTGTCCATAGACGGCACGGTATCCGTCCGTCTCGATCCTCTCACCCTCGTAGAGCCTCACGGCCATGATGTTGACCGAGAGGGAATCCACCGTCGAGACGTTCTCCTCGGCGAGGAGGCTATCGGATACAGTCTCCAACAGATCGGGCCACGACAGCTCATCGACGACGGCCACTCCTTCAGCGAACTCTTCCTCCGTCAGGCCCGGGTGCACCCGCTCGGTCAAGTCTGCCGCCAGACGGGGCGCGATGAACCCGTTGGCAAACCAGAACCCGAGTAGGAGCAGCAGCGCCAACCGAGGTGACCTCGCCAGCGCGCTCACCAGGAGAGAGACACCTACGAACACGGCGAAGTAGGCGAGGTAGACAAGTGCCAGGAGTGCGACGCGAGGAGCGCTCCACACGGCGGCCTCAGACGGTGCGAAGAGCGCCATCGCGGCGGCGCCGAGGATCGCGGCTGGGATCAGGACGAGCGCTAGCGGCGCGGCTGCCCCCAGCGCCTTGCCCGCTGCGAGCGCCCGTCGCGAGACGCCTAGGCTGAGCAAAGGGCGTAGCGTCCCACGCTCGCGCTCCCCGGCGAACGCACTGAACGTGAGCAGAATGATGAGCAGCGGGACGAGCCACTGGAGAACTGCGGCCGCTGTCAGCTCCCCGAGTCGGGCCGAGGCGGAAGCGTCCTCGGCCGGACGGTAACGGGCATCCTGAATTGCATGGCCTTCCATGAACAGGGCGACGCCCGTGTAGGCCGTCACCCCGCGGTCGACAGCGAGGAGCGGCGTGACCGGTTTGAAGGCGTAGCTCCCGAAGTGGGCGGCCGAGTGCGGATTCTTGTCCTCTTGGCCGGTCCAGACATCGCGCTCGGCGCCGGCGGCCTCAGCGTGCTGGGCGGTGAGCCGCTCGGTGTGAATCCAGCCGGTCGCGAGGGCACCCGCGAGGAGGACGAGGACGGCAGCAGCGGCCCAGCGGAAGCGCCCGTCGCGGAGCGTCTCGGCGGCCTCTTTCTTGGCGATGGTGAGCGTCATGGATCGTTACCAGAGGAAGGTGTGGGTGTACTTGAGCAGCACGGCGCGGCGCGCCGAGAGCGGCAGCCGAGGTTCGTCGGGGCGGACGCGGTCCGTGTTCAGCCCCTCGTCGTAGACCAGCCAGAGGTCGTGCCCCTCCCGGACGTTGTAGCGCATCCGGGCGTTGATGTTGAACGCCGAGGCGACGCTGTTGTACTGGACCAGCGCTGCCGCGGAGAGGTGCGCGTCGAGCGCGCCCTGGACGCGCACGCGCGCGAGGTGCGTGGTCACCGCCTGGTCCCGCGCTCCAAAGCGCAGCACGTTGACCTCGTACTCAGGCCCCAGCTCGAGATGGCGAGACACGTTCCAGGTCATGCCCATCCCGGCGGTCGTCTTCCACCCGTCGTAGAACGTGCCAGTGTAGACGTAGGCCTGGGGGCGCATGAACCACGCATCGGGGGGCGTCACCTCTGCTCGGGCCTCGTGGAACTCGTAGCGCCCAGCGGGGACGGTCACCTCGCCCGCCAGCGCGAAGTCGTCCAGAACGTCTTCATAGCGATGCTGGCTCGCGACCACCCCCGTGGCCCCGTTCTTCCACTGGATGTAGGCAAACGGATAGACGGAGACCGACTCGAGCTGGCGATCCTCGTGGCGGACGTAGACGTTGGACCAGACGCCCACCCAGGTCCGCATGAACCGGGAGTCCTCACTCAGGAACCGCTGATAGTTCACGTCCGGGCTGAGGAACGTGACGCCGCGGCGTCGCACGAAGCCGAGGCTAGGAGCATAGTCCTGGCCGGAGTGGACCGCCTCTAGGGTGTAGCTCAAGCCCTGGATGTTGCGTTGCTCCCATCTCACCATCGCCCGGCCGGTCTCCAGCGGGTCCCAGCTGGGGCCGTCCGCCGCGGTCTCGTTGATCGTCTGCGCCCACTTGAGGGTGAGGAAGGCATCGCCCGAGACGTTGACGATGCCGTCGAGGCCATAGGCGACGTCCGCCGTTCCGTCTGTGCCAACGCGCGTGGTCGCCATGCCTCCAACCGACGACAGAGCATTGAGCACGCGGCGCCGGACGCGGGCGACGCCGATGTTTTCGGAGGGGGTCGTCTCGGAGGCTCCCGTCTGGAGGTTGAGAGCCCCCACATCCCAATCCCCCACGCGGCCTACCAGACGCCCGCCGCCGAAGAGCCGAACGGGCTGCACGGTCCCCTGTTCATCCACCAGCCCGATCTGTCGGCTGTTGAACAGGCGGCTGCCTTCCACGCCGGTGTCGAACTCGAAGGTGCCCGCTCGCTCCTGGAAGAAGGGGCGCTTCTCGGGGAAGAAGAGCGAGAAGCGCGTCAGGTTGATCTGCTGGTCGTCGGCCTCGACCTGCGCGAAGTCCGTGTTGAGCGTCAGGTCGAGCGTCAGGTTGCTCGTGAGCGGGTACTTGACATCCAGGCCGACCTCTGTGGTGCGATCCTGCGTGGACGTCACGGCGTCCGGCGTCGAGCGCTGAAGGCCCGCCAGCCCGTAGGGGGCGACGTAGAGCGGGCTTCGTCCCCGGACGCCTCTCAGGATCACATCCTGGGCCACAGACGGCTTGGCGTGGCCGCGGTCCCAGTTGGGCGGGATGTCTGGGTAGATGTAGCGGTGGTTGTTGTGCGCCGTCCACCGGTAGGCAATCATCCCCATCTCGACGACGCCATCCTGATCCTCAAAGCCGAGGCTGGTGAAGGGAATCCGCATCTCGGCAAACCAGCCCTCCTCCGTCTGGGTCGTCGCGACATCCCAGAAGGTGTTCCAGTCGCTGTTGAGTGATCCACGGCCTCCTTCGGCGTCATTCGCAACCGCCATGTCAAAGCGGGTGCCGAGCGGCGTCGTGTAGAACCAGAGCGCGTTCTCGTCGTCGTTGAACGTGTCGAGGATGATGGCGAAGGTCTCGTCCCCGCTCCACCGGTCCCGGTAGTACGAGTTGGCGCGGAGGTTCGAGAGGTCCTCGTGGTACAGGTGCCCAGCGACGTAGAGGTGCGTGTCGTCGTAGGCGACCCGGATCTCCGTGGCCTCGGTCATCTCGCCGCGATAGGTCGGCTTGTACATGACCAGCGGCAGTGGAGCGATTGACTCCCAGGCCGCCTCGTCGATCTTCCCGTCCAGCGTGATCGGGCTGGCGAGACGCGCCAGCTCGACGGGCGCGCGGCTCTGCGCCGCCGCTGGGTTGACCCCAGCCAGTGCAGTGAGCAAAGCGAGACAGAGCAGAAATCGGCGCATCGTTTAAGCGGGGACCGACGGCTCGGCGCCACGGACGTGGCCGAGGTAGAGGGCCTCGAGGTCTGTGCTGGTCAAAGCCTCGGGCGCGACCTCCTCCCGGAGTTGACCGTCCACGAGCACGCCCACCCGGCTGGCGGTGTCTTTCACGCGGAACAGGTCGTGTGTCGCCATCAGCACGGCGGCGCCGTCGGCGGCGAGGCGGCGCACGAGGTCCGAGAACTCGACCGAGGCGGAGGGGTCGAGCCCGCTCGTGGGCTCGTCCAGCAGCAGCGCCTTGGCGCCCTTCGCCAGCGCGAGCGCGACGCCCACCTTCTGGCGCATTCCCTTCGAGTAGGTCTCGGCACGGCGGCCGTGTGCCTCGAGCTGGAGACCGGCCCGAGTCAGAAACTCCGTGCGGTCCACATCCGCCAGCTCGAGGCCTGCCAGCGCGGCGAAGTAGCCCAGGTTTTCCGCGCCGGTCAGCGAGGGATACAGGGCCACCTGCTCGGGCAGGTAGGCCAGCCGCCGCTTGGTCTCGAGGGGCTCAGCCTGCACGTCGAGGCCGTCCACGAGGGCAGTTCCGGCGTCGGGGGCGAGGAAGCCGAGGAACAGGTTGATGGTCGTGGTCTTCCCGGCTCCGTTGGGACCGAGGAGGGCGTACACCTCGCCGGGGTGGATGGCGAGGTCGAGGGCGTTCACGGCCGTCGTGTTGCCGAAGCGCTTGGTGAGGCCACGGGCGTGGAGAATGGGGGTGGACATGAGAACGCGGGGAGTTGCGAGCAGCGGATGGTTCTAGCGACGGCAGGCGAGCACCCGCTCACCGAGCTGGCGAAAAATGGAAGCGGGCAGGACAGGTCAGGGAGTCATCGCTCCCCGCCACGCGCCGAGCCGCTTCCGCACGTCCATCTCCAGAACCCATTTCGCGACCTCGCGGCCCAGCGCCAGCCCGTCATCGTTGTCGAAGCGGTAATGGACACCGGCATAGAGCCGCGACATGGCGGCGTCGTCAGCGATGGCGTCCACCGTGGGACGGGCGCGGGGGACGAGCGCGCCGACGATCTCCGCCGCGGCTCCGGCTCCGCAGGCGTGGCCCGAAGGGTATGCCGGGAAGTTGGGGAGGCGAACCCCCTCCGCGATGGAGATCGAGTCGTCCGCATGCGTCGGGCGGAGCAACCAGTAGTGGTACTTCGCGTCGAAGCAGGCCACGTTCGCGTCGTACATCGCGACCCCCAGCAGCGCGAGCACCCGGGCCGACTCGTACTCCCCCGCCCAGCGCGCGTCGACGAGGGCGTCGGTCGCGGCCTCGTGGAACGTCACGTTGAGCGGCTCATTCGCGAAGCGGCGCGCGAGGTCTGCCTGTTCCTCGGTCCGCGCGGCTACGACCTGCCGGACCTCCTCCAGCGCCGCGTCGAAGGCCCGGTCACCAATCGTTGGCGGCTGCGGTGGACGGAACTGGTCGGGGGCCGTCATCGCCCAGGGCCGCCACACGGCGCGGGCGGGGCCGTCGGGCTCCTGGCCCGGTGCGCTGGTCCACATCGCCGGGCCCGTCGGCACCTCGCCCTCCCACAGGATGTCGGTGCCGTCGGCCTCGGCCCACGCGAGCAGGCGCGCGGCTACGCTCTCGCCGTCTGCGAGGGCCGCCTCTGCGCGCTCGGCGCCAAGTGCCTGCTCTGCCTGTGCCGCATCCCGCGCAAGTGCGGCATCGATGAGGCGCTGCGCCTTCGTGTCGCCGAGCCGGTCGGCGAACTGATCGCCGAGCACGACCGCACTGGCGGACGCGATGGCCGCGCGGATGACAGGCTCCGGCGTTGGCCGCCGACCGTCGAGCGTGTCGGCCTCAGCGAGATCGCGCGCAGCGATGGCGGCGTCGTACGCAACGGCCGCGGCGAGTGCGAGCCCACGGTCGAGCGTCCGCCGGACGGCGCGCTGCTCGACCGTGCCGGGCGCGTAGTCCGCTAGGCGGGCGTTGTCGCGGGCCGCCAGCCAGAGGTCCCGCGTGAGCACGTTCCAGCGAACTGCCGCCGCGCTGTCGGTCTGCGCGAGGAATCCGGCGGGCACCGGACCCTGGCGGACGCCCCGCCCGAACTCGTTGTCTCCAAACTGGAGCGTGAACCCTCGTGCCGAACCGGACGGGCTCATGTCGAACGTGAACGGGGAGTTCTCGTACACCGCCCAGACTTCACCGCGACGCGTGAGTGTGTAGAGGAACCGGCTCGAGTCCGCCTCGGCCAGCGTGACCTCGCGCATGGACCCGAACAGCGGCGGGTCCCACACGCCGACGAGGGCGCCGCCGGGGCGTCGCGCGAGGGTAAACGTTGTGCTCTCCGCCGCAGGGCTCGCTCCGTCCCCATCGATCTCCTCGGTCCGGCTGAACGCATAGACGCCCTCGACCTGCGCCGCGGTCTCGGGCGCGACCGTCAGTGGGTACGACGGCTCAACCTCGATGGGGATGCGGACGCCGAGCGGGCCCCAGCGCATCACGAGCGTCGCGCCAGTCGCCTGGACCTCCGCGAACGCCCACGTCAGTGCCTCGGTGTGGGGCATCGTCTCCGGCGTGACGTCGGCGCGGAGCTGCCCCTCCACTCCGGTCGAGTCGGGCGGGTCGAGGTGGAAGCGCTCGGCCGTCGGGTCCATCACGAGCGTCCACGGCTCGCTCTCGCGGAGGACGAGCCAGAGCGAGTACGTCCCGGCCGCGAGGGGCTCACCAAGGACGGTCACCGGGCGGTCGACGGTGAACGTCGACGCGTTGCCGGCGCCGGGCGTCCACGTCATCCCCCAGCGCTCCATTGTGCCGTACGGGTTCGGCCGGTTGCGGAGGCGCGGACGGGAGTACTCGACCTCCATCCGTGTGCCATCCACGACCTGCCAAGCCCCCGCTTTCTCGCTCGCTGCGACTTGCGCGCTCGCCGGGCTGGCGGTGCCCACCGCCAGCAGGCCGATCAAGAAGAGACACGGGGCGAGCCATCGCGAGAGGGACCGCTGAGTGGGCGGGGTGAGATCAGGCATGATGTCGTTGGGTTTAAGCGAAAGGCGGAATCAGGCAGCGTAGTTGCGCGCGGCCTGCTCCCAGTCGACGACGCTCCACCAGCGGTCCACGTAGTCGCCGCGGCGGTTCTGGTAGCGGAGGTAGTAGGCGTGCTCCCACACGTCCACGCCGAGGACGGGCACGAAGCCGAAGGCGTGCGGCGGGTCTTGCTCCGTCGTCTGAATCACCTCGAGCGTGCCTGCGCCGTCGCGGGCGAGCCAGGCCCAGCCGCTCCCGAACACGCCCGTCGCTGCGTCCTTGAACCGCTGCTTCAGGGCGTCGAGCGACCCGAAGGTCTGGTCGATGGCGTCCGCCAGCGCGCCGGTCGGGGCGCCTCCGCCGCCGGGCCGCATCATCGGCCAGAAGAGCGCGTGGTTGAGGTAGCCGCCGCCGTTATTAAGCACCGCCAGTCGGATGGCCTCGGGCAGCGCTGACACGTTGCCTAGCAGCTCCAAGAGCGGCTGGCCCTGCAACTCCGGATAGGCCTCCAGTGCCCGGTTGAGGTTGTTGGTGTACCCCTGGTGATGCCGCCCGTGGTGAATCCGCATCGTCTCGGCATCGATGGCTGTGTCGAGCGCGTCGGGCGCGTAAGGCAGGTCGGGCAGTGCGTACGGGTACACGGCCGAGGCGCTGGGCGCGGCGGTCGAGAGGTCAAAGGTGACGGCGGGTCCGGCGGGCACGATCCGACGAGCCGCTCCGGGGCGGCTCACAGTCATCGGCTGGCCCGCGTTGCGCCCGACTGCGCAGCCAGGGACGACGGAGAGGGCAGCGGAACCGGCCGTGCCAGCGAAGAGGAACCGGAGAATGCTCCGGCGGCGGAAGAGGGCGGTGTCCATCATATTGGAGAGAGGATGCGGCGGGCTGGGCTGCCGCTTGGTGGGGAGGGTTACGCGACGGGGAGGCGGTCAGCAGCGGCGCGCGCGCCAGCGATATTGCGAGCGGTTGGGCCGAGTTCGAGTTCGGCCAACGGCCCGGCAGTGTAGAGACCAGGTGCCCAGGCAAGCGAACTCTCGAGGTGCGGAAAGCCGCATGGGGCGAGGGGCAGGTCCTCGGCCTCAATGGCGGCGTCGAGCCACGCTCCGCCGGGGCGCGCGGCCTCGAACCCGGTCGCGAGTACGATCCGGTCGACGGTTACCGCGAACGCGGCTTCGTTCGGTGGATGGAGCGCAAGCCGGACGACACCGTGCGGTCCGATCTTGACCGGCATAACCTCTGACGTCACGTGGCACAGCGCGTGCCAACGGACGGCTTGTTGGAGCCGGGAGAGAACGTCGGGAGGAATCGAGCCCCGGTGCCGTGCGCTGTTGATGGCCCGCCGCCGTGCGGCAGGGCATGGCTCACTGAGGAACGTTCTCATCTGCTCTGGGCCGAGCCAGACAGGGTCGGCGTCGAGCTGGTGGACACGTGCAGCGTGGCGCGCGGCGAGGACGGTCGGCCCGCGCGGCGCGAGAGCGATCGCGGCCTGGGCTGCCGAGATCCCGCCACCCACGACGGCGACCCGCTCTCCCTCGGACACCTCGGCCCGCCGGAACGTGGGGTCGAACAGGTGGTTCACGCGCGTGCCCTGGTCCCGGAGAGCCCGTGCCCATCCTGGCCAGCACGGCTGCTCGGTGTTGCCGATGGCGAGCAGTACATGCCGAGCGTCGAGCGCGCCGCGTTCTGTTTCGACGCGCCACCCTCCAGTCACGCGGCGAAGCCCGGTGGCCCGGCCTCGCACGCGGAGCGCACCTAAGTCGTGCTCGGCCACGACGTGCCGCGCGTGCGCTTGGAACAGCCTGTATGACGGGCGGTTGTACGGCGATGCGAATCGCGCGACGGTCGCCGCCTCGCGCGCCTTCTCGAACTGCTTAAGCCCGTACGGGTCGAGGTCCAGGTGGTGGACCAGGGATGACCGCATGAAGGTCATTCCCGTGTTGGCTGTTTGTTGGGTCCAGAGGGCGAGGGGCTCAGGGTGTGGGTCGAGCACCCGAACGCGGTCGCGCGGCCAGCCAAGACGGGCCGTCAGGGCGAGCGAGAGGTGCGTGCCATGGATGCCGCCCCCGACGACAAGCCAGTCGAGCAGTGGAGGGACGGATCCGGCGGGAGCCATTCTCCGGGGGCTAGGGGCAGCGCTAGGCATGGGCGGGCGCGAGCGCGACGTGGAAGGCAGCGTTGAGCGCATCGAGGTCGAGCGTTCCCGCAGCGCCGAGTACGGCAACCCGGCTCGTTCCAGGCGTCCAGTCAGCGGGCCAGTCGTCCACAAATCGGTTGGACAGCATCCGCCCAACGAGATGAAACCGGAGTGGGCGGGTGCTGTCCGCGACGGCCACGAGGCCTTTGGCGCGGACCACCTCGGTGGGGAGGTCGGCGAGCGTGCGGCGGAACGCGGCGACCGATTCAAAGGGCACCTCCGACTCGAACGTCCAGGTGTCAAAGGCATCGAGATGGCGAGCCACGGGGCGGTCCCGGGCGGCGGGGTCGAGGAGGCCCGCCAGCACGTCGTCGTCGGTGTCGAGCAGAAGCGCGGGGTCGAGGTCGTCTGCGTCGAGGATCCGGGCAGCAGGGGCGAGGCCCTGGACCCAGTCCTCGGCGGCCCATCGCGCGGGCTCGCCGTACGTCCCGACCTTGCTCAGGACCACCACGCTCGCGCCCTTTACTTGTGCTTCCGCGAGGGCCTCGGCATCTGGAGACGGCCACCGGCCCACCTGCCCCACATCGACCACCGTCAGGACGGCCGCCAGCCGGACGAGTGGCTGCATTCCCGCTCCCAGCATCGGAAGCACGATCCCCAGCGGATCCGACACGCCTGAGGCCTCCACCAGGATGTGCTCGGGGCGCGGCGTACGGCCAGTCAGTGCGAGCACGGCACTCACGAGCCCTGCCGAAAGCGAGCAGCACACGCACCCGCCTTCGAGCGCGAGGACCGTCGAGTCGCCCGTGTCTAGCTCAGAGGCATCCAGGTTGACGTCTCCAAAGTCGTTGACGATCAGCCCGAGCCGGTGGCCTCGAGCGGCTGCGCTCGTCGTGATGGCGTTCAGGAGCGTCGTCTTGCCAGCTCCAAGGAAGCCGGTCACGACAGTCAGCGGTACAGGATGCGAAGGGAGGTGAGGCATGCGGGTCAGAAGGCGTAGGTGCGGCGGGGCTCGCGGGCCCAATCGCGCAGGAGATCAACGGCGCGTACAGTCGAGTCCGGGCGGAGATAGGCGTCTCGCCGCTGGCGATAGCGGGCGAGGAGGTCGGCGGCAGCGTCGAGGCGGAGGGCGTCGTCGGGTGTTGGGGTATGCCCTTTGGGCACGGCCCACGTGAAGTGGCCTGTCGGGCTGGCGTGGACAGGGGCATGGAGGAAGTCGCGCTCAACGAACTGCCCGGTGGAGTCGGCCTCGCGTCCGGCCTCAACGAAGAAGGTGACGGCGGCCTCGGGGTAGCCGAAGAGATAGCCGTAGCCGCGCCAGCGGTCGTAAGGCTGTGCGTGTTCCACCACGGAGACGACGAGCGCCGGGTCGGTGCCGGGCGTGAGACCGAGGGCTGCCCAGAACCGGGCATCGCGTGCGAGAACCGTGTCCAGGCGATCGCGGTCCACGGCGGCCACGTGAAGGGTTCGGTTTCCCTCATGTGCACGGGCGAACGGAATCACCACGGTCTCTACGGGCCCGCATTGCAGCGCTGCAGCGATCCGATGGAGGCGGGCTGCCCGCGCGGATACGCGTTCGAAGCCGTCCGGCGCGGCGTCACGAATGCCCGCCGGGATGCTGTCCGGGCGAGCCATTGGGAACGACTCCTGGATCAGCGTCGAGATCGGTTTGAGCCCTTCAGCGAGAGTGTACAGCCCCTCATGATCCAGCCCGACAGCGAGGATCGAGTCGGCGGTGACGCGTTCGTCTGGCGCGAGCCCTGACAGATCGAAACACGGCCCGTCCATCCCGCCCGCGAGCGGCGCCGCAGGCGCACACGCGGAGGCCGACGCCAGAAGCGCCAGCGCGACGGCTCGAACAGGGGGACCAGACCGAAGCATCACTGCGCGACGGAGCGGGCCCTGAGGTTGAGCACGTGCCCGGCCATGAGGGTGATCGACCCCACGACAGTCAGCAGCGTCTCTCCCATTTCGCCCAGCGCCTCGCCTCCGACGACCGCGCCAACGAGGAACGCCAGCCCGACTGCGAGCAGCGCCGGGACAGCGAGCTGGCGGTGCCGCCGGTAGCTCGGAAGGGCCACCGCTACCACAATGACCGCCAGCGCGATGGTGAGGCCGATGTGGATGCTCTCCGAGGCCGCCCACGCGAGCGCACCCGTGGCGATGAGCGGGACGGCGAGGCAATGGACGAGGCACAGGGCCGAGAGCACGAGGCCCGTGGTGTCGAGGCGGGAGTTCCTTGTGGCGGTAGCCATGGATCAGGAGGTCGGAGAGGCCGCCAGCGCGTAGCGAGCGCCCTCGGCGACAAGGTCATGGTTGAGGAAGGCCGCCGCGGCGAAGCCCGCGGAGGCCGCCATCTGGACGGCCTGCATCGGAGTGGTCATGTCGCCGCAGGCCCACACGCCGGGCGCGCTCGTGCGCATGAACTCATCCACCTGGACGTGCCCGAGGTCGGTCCGCGCCAGCTCGAGGGCGTCCGGAAGCGGACCACGCGGGCGCTGGTCGGGCTGGATGTAGACGGCTGTCGCCTCCAGCCGAGCGCCGTCGTCGAACACGACGGCTCGCACGTCACGGTTCTGTACCTCGAGGGCCGCGACCGGTCGCTCGTCCATGGCGACACCGACCGCCTCGAGCTGGCGTCGCTCGTCGTCGGACACGCCACCGGGGCCGCAGCAGAGCGTCACGCGGTCGGTCCATCCGAGAAGGAGGCGGGCGAGGTGGACGCCTTTCTCGCCCGACCCGAGCACGGCGGTGGGCCGTCCGCGCAATTCGTAGCCATGGCAGTAGGGGCAGTGCACGACGGTCTCGCCCCAGGCCTCGGGCACGCCGGGGATGTCGGGCAGGAGATCCTCCACGCCGGTGGCGAGGAGGAGCCGCTTCGCAGTCAGCGCCGTGCCGTCCGCCAGCTCGAGGCGGACGCCCGTCTCGTCGGCGTCGGCGTCGGTCGCCTCGGTCTGGATGAAGCGGGCCCCGTAGGCCTCGGCCTGCTCGCGCCCGATCCGGCGCAGCTCGTCCGGTGGGGCGCCCTCGCGGGTGAACACGTTGTGGCTGTGGGCGGCGGGGGCGTTCCGGCCCGGCCCGCCGTCAAGCACGACGACGGAGCGTCCAGCGCGAGCGAGGACGAGGGCGGCCTCGAGACCTGCAGGCCCCGCCCCGACGATGAGAACGTCCGGCGGGGTCATGGCGTGACGGACTCGGTGAAGGGGCAATCGCCCCAGGCCTCCTCGCCCTGGTAGACCTCCTCTTCGGTGAGGAGGCACCGGTCGAGGTCGGCGCGCAGGGCGGTCTCGTCGAGCCCAATCCCGATGAAGACGATCTCCTGGCGACGGTCGCCGAGGCGCTCGTCCCAGACCCGCTCGGTCTCGGCCCGGAGGCCCGGGTCCTGCGGCCAACGCTCGCGTGGGACATCGGCCCACCAGTGGCCGACGGCGTGGTACTGGCGGTGGCGGCCGGCCTGGCTCCACACCCACATGATCTGCGGCGCCGACGCGAGCCAGAAGACGCCCTTCGAGCGGAGCACGCCTGGGGCGTCCGGGACGGCAGGCCAGCGCGCCTTCAGGAAGCGCCACAGCCGGATGGGGTGGAAGGGCATCCGCGCGCGGTACACGAATGAGGTGACGCCGTACTCCTCGGTCTCGGGGACGTGCTCGCCGCGCATCTCGGCGAGCCAGCCCGGTGCATCTGCCGCGGCGTCGAAGTCGAAGCGACCGGTCTCGAGCACCTCGTTGAGAGGCACGCGGCCAAACTCAGACCGCACCAGATGCGCGCGGGGGTTCAGGCGTGTCAGCGCCGCCTCGACCGTGGCCGCCTCGTCCGGTGTGACGGTGTCCATCTTGTTGAGCACGAGCACATCGGCGAACTCGATCTGGTCGAGAAGCAGCTCCCCGATGGAGCGTACGTCGCCCTCGCCCACTTCGAGCCCGCGGTCCTTCAGCCGCTCCACAGAGTCGATCTCAGGCAGCAGGTTGCCCGCATCGACGACCGTCACGAGCGTATCGAGCTGAGCGATGTCGTTGAGTGTGCGGCCTGTCTCGTCTTCAAACGTGAACGTCTCCGCGACCGGGAGCGGCTCCGAGATGCCCGACGACTCGATCAGAATGGCGTCGAAGCGGCCCTCGCGGGCGAGTCGTGCGACTTCCACGAGGAGGTCTTCGCGGAGAGTGCAGCAGATGCACCCGTTGCTCATCTCCACGAGACGGGCGTCGGTGCGCTCCAGGGCCGCCTCGCCCTGACGCACGAGCGAGGCGTCCACGTTGACCTCGGACATGTCGTTGACGATGACCGCGACGCGGCGGCCTTCGCGGTTGGAGAGCACGTGGTTGAGGAGAGTGGTTTTGCCCGCGCCGAGAAAGCCAGACAGGACGGTGACGGGAATGGGGGAAGACATAGTGTTTGGGGATGGCATTGGGTAAGGCCGCCCGAGGCGGGAACAGAACGAGCTGGCGAGATCAGGCGGCAGGGAGGCGCTGGGCCGCGGCTCGCGCGCCAGCGATGTTGCGGGCGGTCGGGCCGAGCTGGAGTTCGGCCAGAGGGCCGGCAGCGTAGAGTTCTGGTGCCCACTCGAGCGAGGCGCGAAGCCGAGGGAAGCCGCACGGCGCAAGCGGCAGCTCCTCCACACCGACCGCCTCGTCCAGCCAGGCGCCGCCAGGGCGGCTCGTCTCGAATCCCGTCGCCAGCACGATGCGGTCGACGACCAGCGTGGTCATGGTCCCATCCGGGCGGCGGAGCTTGAGATGAGCGGTGTTGAGAGGTCCAGCGTCGGCGGCCTCGACTTCCGCCGTCATGCGCGCCAGCCCGCCGAGGCGAACCGCCCGCTTGACAGACCGGAGCACGTTGGGTGAGACGGAGCCTCGGTTTCGGGCGCCATTGATGGTTTCCCGGCGCACCGCGAGCGACCGTTCGCGATGGAAAGCATCCATGTGCTTGGGGCCGAGCCAGCCCGGATCGGCGTCGAGCTGGTGGACACGGGTGGCATGGCGAGCCACGAGTAGCGTCGGGCCGCGCCGGGAGAGGGCGGCGGCGGCCTGCGCCGCTGAGATGCCTCCGCCGATGACGGCCACCCGCTCGTCCTCAGGGATCGCCGATCGGTCAAAGCCTGCATCGAACAGATGGTCTACACGCCGCCCTGCTGTGCGGAGCGCGCGCGCCCACCCGGGCCAGCACGGCTGCTCGGTGTTCCCGACCGCTAGGATGACCCTGCGGGCGTTGAGGACCCCGTTCTCGGTC
>JBCBZH010000249.1:0-6591 GCA_039815415.1 Bacteroidota bacterium | reverse complement strand
CTCAAATAGACTCAGGTCATCGGCGCTCAGTGCAACCCTCAGGATCGAAAAGATGAGCTGGCTGTTTGAGGTGGCTGGTGTCCCGTACGTGGCTTGTCGTTGGGCTAGGAAGTCGTCAATGAAGGAGAGGCCGCCCAACTCGTTCAAGGAGGCGGCATCGTTGAAGGGAGGGACCCGGAAGTCTTGATAGACGGCCCGCAAGCCGGGGTGGAGCAGACGGTAGACGGTTTCTGTGAGTTCACCGTCGCCCGCTGATTGGTCGAGGTGCCAGTGCAGATTGTCGAGCGTTAAAGAGTCTAGCTGTGCTCCAAACTCGCGAGTAGACACTGCGATGGAGCGCTCTGTGTCATCTGAGCCGAAATAGAGCGTGCGTTTGGTCGCTTCGGAAGAGGAAAGGAATCGTTCGAGAGGTGAGAAGTCGATGGTCTCCGTCCGGAGTGGAAAGATGCTGGCGGCGATGAATCCATTGAACAAGTCAGGCCGGCTGAGAAGTGTGTGCAGGGTGAAGCTGGCTGAATAGTGCCAGCCCGATAGGGTTCGGTGGCTGAGCGTTCGGTAGGTCTCATCGACGAACGAGATGACTTCGTCCTCCAGGAAGCGGAGGAAAACGTCCGCCTCGGGGGTTCCGTGGATCAACCGAGGATTGTCACTCGGGCTCCTTGGAATGCCTATGGTGATGACTTCCGGCATGTCGCCCCTTGCAGCTAGGCGCTCCGTGTAGGCTGTGCCATACGTGAAGTAGAAGTCCCCATGGAGCACGTACAGGACTGGATAGCGTTGGTCGGAGTGCGCGTAGCTGGCAGGAAGCGACACAAAGATCTCGCGCTCCTCCTCGAGGATGTCTGAGGAGAAGACGAGGCTGTGGCCGATGACGATCTCGTTTCCAGGGACGATGCGCTGCTGCTGGGCGCGGGGCGTGGCGGCAACGCTGAGCAGAAGGATGGCAATTGCGGCACCCTGGCTCCACGGCGCTTGCGGTACGAGAGGGGACGTGGGCTCCATATCCGTTGTGAGTTCGGGTATCAAGGTTAACGGGTTCAGAGGTCGCAGCAGCGCGCTTGGCCAGAAGGTCGAATTTTCAGGGCTATCCTCTAGCCAGCCCGAACACATGCTCGATAGAATCCATCACAACGCAGAGCTGGTTCAGTCCGTCGCTCACAACCACCTGGGCGTGGAGGTGGGGTTTGATCGTGCGGCCGTCGAATGGCTGGACGGCTACGTGACGCGCCAGCACGACCACGGCGACCCGGACAACGTCAAGGGTCTCGTTAGCGCACTCGGGTCCTTCCTCGGCGAGTGCATTGTGCAGACCTATGGCGGCGAGTGGGTCGAGGATGCTCACGATTGGGGCATCCGATTCGACGAGCAGAACGCCGTTTTTCCCTACGCGAAGGTGGAGAAGCATCTCCGCCATGGTCCCGAGGACTCCTTGCTGAGTTTCTTCGACACGATCCCGGTCGTCTTTGGGCGAGGCGGGTAGGTCCGTCACCAGCTCGAGGTAGGGCTGTGTGTGGCAATCAGCATTGTCATCCTGAGGAGCGAAGCGAGGAAGGATCTCAACGCGACCCCTCATGACCCAACAACCAGTAGATCTGGCATACAGGAGTGGCGTTGAGATCCTTCGCTGGCGCTCAGGATGACAGGAGATGAAGGCCTCGCCAACTCGATTCCTGCGTTTTCTGCCAGCGTCAGAGGATGAGGGATTGCCATTGGCTACCGCCCACCCTCCACTGGCCTGACCCGCCCTCGAGCTGGCGAGTCGGTTGAGCGGAGGCGCCGGTCGTGGTACGTTCGGCGTCGCACCCACTCCTTCTCGACATGCGCTCGTTCCTCGTCGCCCTCAGTTTCTGTCTTGCCGTTCCCGCGATGGGGCAGGCGGGCCCTCGCTTCCAGGACGGTCAGGCCCAGGTCGTGCCTGAGTTCGAGACTGCAGCCGACTGGATCCGCGAAGAACTGTGGGTTGAGACCGAGTTTGACTCCGACCAGGACGGCACCATGGACCGCGTTCACGTGGCGGTGGTGCGGCAGCGGCAGACCGAGACCGAGGGCCTGAAGGTGCCCACCATCTACGAGACGAGTCCGTACTTCGCGGGCACCGCCGGAAACGCGCCGGGCCTGTTCTGGAACGTCCAGCATGAGATCGGCGAGATGCCCCCGATGAGGACAATGGGACCCGATGTGACGCTCCGCCTACGCCCCGGCATTTCCAGCAGCCACGTGGCGACCTGGGTGCCGCGCGGGTTTGCCGTCGTCCACTCGTCGTCGCCTGGTACGGGGCTCTCCGAGGGCTGCCCGACCGTCGGCGGCATCAACGAGTCGCTGGCGCCGAAGGCCGTTGTGGACTGGCTCAATGGGCGCGCGAAGGGATACACGGCGGCCGACGGGGGCGAGGAGGTGGTTGCCAGCTGGAGCACGGGCAAGGTGGGCATGACGGGCACGTCGTACAACGGCACGCTCCCGCTGGCTGCGGCCACGACCGGCGTTGAGGGGCTGGAGGCCATCATCCCGGTCGCGCCAAACACGTCGTACTACCACTACTACCGCTCCAACGGGCTGGTGCGCAGCCCGGGCGGCTACCTCGGCGAGGACATCGACGTACTCTACGACTTCATCCACAGCCGCGACTCCGACCGCCGCGCCACCTGCGACGCCACCGTCCGTGATGGCGAGATGGGGCCGAACATGGACCGCCTCTCGGGGGACTACAACGATTTCTGGGCCGGTCGCGACTACCTCAACGTGGTTGATAATGTGCAGGCGGCTACGCTCATGGCCCACGCCTTCAACGACTGGAACGTGATGCCGGAGCACAGCACGCGCATCAGCGAGGCCCTCAAGGCACGCGGGGTGCCGGTGCAGGAGTACTTCCACCAGGGCGGCCACGGCGGCCCTCCGCCCCTCGAGCGCATGAACCGCTGGTTCACGCGCTACCTCTATGGCATTGAGAATGGCGTCGAGGACGATCCAAAGTCATGGATCGTGCGTGAGGGGGACGAGCGAGAGAACCCGACGCCCTATGCGGCCTACCCCCATCCTGAGGCTGCACCCGTGATGCTCATGCCCCTCGCCAGCCCGACACTGGGCGACCTGAATGGCGTCGGCGGGCTGGCGAGTCCCGTCGGAGACAGCCAGGGCATTGCGACCGTCATCGACAATGTCTCGTTCAACGGGCGCGCGCTCTCCGGGGCTGAGTGGACCGAGCACCGCCTGCTGTTCACCACACCCGAGCTGACGGCGCCGCTGCACCTCTCAGGCACTGCCCCCATCCGGCTCCGCGTAGCCTCCAACAAGCCTGCCGTCAATCTCTCTGTGTGGCTCGTCTCGCTGCCGTGGACCAATGGGCGCTTCGCTCGCGGCGGCATCGTGACGCGCGGCTGGGCCGATCCGCAGAACTTCGTCGGGTCCGCGGAGGGCTCGCTCACCGCCAGCTCGCCGCTGACGCCAGGCGAGTTCGTAGACCTCGAGTTCGACCTCCAGCCCGACGACCAGATCCTCGCCGAGGGCCAGCAGCTCGGGCTGATGATCTTCTCGAGCGACCGCGAGTTCACGCTGTGGCCGCAGCCCGGCACCGAGCTGATGGTGGATCTCGACGGGACGTGGCTCGAGCTGCCGGTAGTCGGCGGCGAGGCGGCGTTCGACTCCGCGTTCTAAGCGGAGGTCTCACCAGCTCGACGTGGGATCGTCTCGATGCCTAGAGGCGAAGTGCGATCCATCGGCGCATACCGACCCCCGCTCGATGACACGCATCCTCTTGCTGCTTACCGCTGTTGTGGCTCTGGCTGGGACCACGCGCGCACAGGGCGCGTCGCCTTCGTCGGTACAGTCACGGATCGCCGAGGATGTTGCGGGAGGGTGGACGTACATCCAGCTCGACGACAACGAGGATTGCGCATTCGGGACTCCGTTTGGCTTCTTCCATCGCCCCAGCGCGGACGCCTCAAAGCTGCTGATCTACTTCCAGGGCGGAGGGGCTTGCTGGGAGTGGGTGAGTTGCTCAGGGATGTTCGACACCAGCGTGGATCCCTCGGAGCTACGCGACTTCCGGGGCATCTTTGACGCCTCGAACCCAGACAATCCCTTCGAGGGCTTCGCGATGGTGTTCATCCCGTATTGCACAGGCGATGTGCACGTCGGCGACGCGGCCCGGACGTACAGCGAGGGCGGTCCGGCCGTCTCGCACCGGGGGACTCACAACGTGAATCAGGCGCTGCAGTGGGCGAAAGCGCACCACGAGGAACCGACGCAGGTGGTTGTCGCCGGTGCCAGCGCAGGCTCCTACGGGGCCATCTTCCACGCGCCCCGGATTGCGAGCCTCTACCCCAGCGCAGACCTCGTCACGATCGGAGATTCAGGGGTTCCGTTGCTCAACGACTACGAGGAGATTCTCGAGCTGTGGGGAGCAGGATCTGTGCTTCGGCCGGCATGGGGACTCGACGATGACGTTCCCCTGACCTTGGAGCAGGCGCTCTCCCAAGCGGCAGCGACACCTCGGATGCGGGCGGTTGTCCACATCACGAGCGACCAGGATGCGATCCAGTCCGCGTTCTACATGATCTCCGGCTCGCCGACGTTCCGAGCGTCTACCTACGCACTTCTCGATCACCTGGATCAGAAGCCCAACGGAGCCAGCTTCGTCGTGGCTGGCCGTGACCATGGCCTCATGCGGACAGACCAGTTCTACGAGTACGAGGCGGACGGAGTCGCTTTGTCAGAGTGGGTTGGGGACCTGATCTCTGGGGCATCGGTCGAGAGCATCCGATGTGCGGAGTGCTCGGTGGAGTGAACCCCACACAACCCGAGAGTCGCCACCTCGGCACACGCCTCCACCGATAGCCCGCCTCGAGCTGGCGATCCGTGAGCGGGCATCAGTCGGAGTGAGGATCCCGATGCGACCTCTCTCGAGCTGGCGGTAGGGCGTAGGACGGGCCTGTCTTCTCACGCGCTCGGCGCGCGAGAGGTGGGCGCCCAAGGGTAGGCCCAGGGCCATTTCCAGATGCCAACGCCTGCACATTCACGTCGGCGAAGCCAGCTCCGAGTTGTGCCGCGCACGCTGGCAGAAGTAAGGATGTTGTAACAAACATGTTGAACTTTCAAAAACTATCGAAACAATGATTCCCCTGGCCGGATTGCACGGAACCGCTTCCTGCGGAACCACCTGTTTCATCCAGCACCCACTCTCATGATCGAGCTTCCGACATTGAGCGCCGGGCAATACAGCCTCGTGTTCAACATGTTCTCGTTCACGATCGCCACGATGTTCGCGGCGTTCGCGTTTTTTATTCTCGCGCAGAACCGAGTCGCGCCGAAGTACCGGATCTCCCTGATCGTCTCGGCCCTCGTCGTTGGCATCGCGGGCTACCACTACTACCGCATCCTTGGCTCCTGGTCCGACGCATTCACGCTCACGGGCGCAGAGTACGTTTTCTCGGGCACACCCTTTAACGACGCGTACCGCTATGTCGATTGGCTACTGACCGTCCCGCTCCTAGTGATCGAGCTGGTGCTGGTACTCGCGTTGGTCAAGCAGAAGCAAGCCAGCCTGATTGCGAAGCTCGGTCTCGCTGCCGCGGCCATGATTCTGCTCGGCTATCCAGGCGAAATCGCCCCGCTCGACGCCATCGGCACGCGCGCTCTCTGGGGTGCCCTTTCGACGATTCCGTTCGTCTACATCCTCTACATCCTCTGGGCTGAGCTCGGCAGTGCCATGGACCGCCAGCCGCCGCGCGTGGCTGTTCTGTTCCGGAACATTCGCCTGCTGCTGCTTGCAACGTGGGGATTCTATCCCATCGTCTACATGGCGCCTTTCCTCGGCATCGAGGGCTCGAGCTCCGTCGTAGCCATCCAGGTAGGCTACACCATCGCCGACGTCTTGGCGAAGGCCGGATATGGCATGATGATCTATGCCATTGCCCGCGAGAAGAGCGAAGCCGACGGCTGGATTGATTCCGTGGAGAACTCGCCGCAGCTCGCGGCAGCCGCCTAGTTCCGAACCCCCTCGTGTGAGCCTGGCGCCTCTCTGGCAACGCCAGTACGCATCCACAGCGTTGAGGCGCTGGGCTCTCCCGAGGTCGCGGTGTTCGATCTGCACCTCACCTACTCTCATGATGACTCGTCTTCTGACCGGCCTCGCCGCCGGATTCGCCCTCGGGGCCCTGTTCGGCGTCGCCTTTGGAGCACTCGCCTCCGTCTTTGAGGGAGGACCGCCCGCGTGGGTTGGCATTGTCGAGTCGTGGTGGTGGTTCGCAGCTGCCGGAGCCTTTATGGGGCTCGGCTGGATGCGCGCTGTCGCCTACGATCACCGCTCTTCCCGTCCGGTCCTGTGACGTATCTCGGCTTCCACCTGGTATTTACGTTGCCCGCCATCGCCGTCCTCTGGGCCATTCGGCCCCGGACGCCTCAGGCATGGTGGCCTCTCGGCGTGCTTGTCACCATCGCGTTCGTGTACACGACGCCCTGGGACAATTACCTCGTTGCGCAGGGCGTGTGGACGTACCCCGATGACCGCGTTCTAGCGACAATCGGACATGTCCCTGTCGAGGAGTACGCGTTCTTCGTGATCCAGACCATCCTGACGGGGCTTGGCTTCATGTG
>JBCBZH010000084.1:0-14777 GCA_039815415.1 Bacteroidota bacterium | reverse complement strand
GTTGGTCTCGGTGAACTGCTCACTGGTACGCTTGGCACGCTTGGCCTTCAACTGGAACGGTCACAGGCTCGGGGGGTCCGAGCTACTGTTCGCCTTGTCCCATCTCCATTGCCTAAGTCTACTTTACACTATTTAAGATCTTCAACTTATTACCAAAACGTTTTCCGAATCAGACAAATTCTTTTCTGTTTGTCACACAAGATTTATTGTAGGAATCAATGGTATAGATTCTACAGTGTTCAAGTATTGAACGGTCACATAACAAAATAATTTACAATACAATTTCAATTCAAATTTCTATTTCATAATTCTAATTCCTATATTCAACACAAATGAATTGAAAGCTGTCCCTTTTAAAGGGATCACAAGTCGCACGCTTGATCGCACACAGGGGTGGGCGCTCAAGCTCATTGGCTGTAAGTGTTCATTGGTCAGGTGAGGCACAGTCCTGACACCTGTGGTTAAAGAGAAGGCGCGCACGACATCGGCATACCCTACGAACCGGGCCTGCCGCCCATCGGTCACCGATTCCAGCGCCTGATCGGGGTAGGAAATGGACCGCATCGCGGAGAAGAACGCAGGGTCATCATCCATCAGGAAGCGGATGCTGTGCAGCACCCATGCGCCCTTGACATAGATGTCGCCGTTGGAGCGTCCATCTGCGAGCTGGTACATCTCCTGCGTCCCGCGCGGATCGGCAGGAGCCACCGGAATCACGTTGCGATGGTTGGGGCGTTTGGCCGCCATGTATGAGAGATACGCCGCCTCTGCGTCCTCGCCAGCTCGCCGCGCGATGTCCTCGGCGTAGAGCGCCTCGGCGTAACTGGCGAAGCTCTCATGGATCCAGAAGTCGTTCCAATCGGGCGCGGTGGCGAGGTTGGCCCACCACTCGTGCGCTAGCTCGTGGAAGTGGAGCCAGTCGAAGCCGTACTCGTTGTCCTGCCAGTCGGACCCGTAGGCCACGAGCGACTGGTGCTCCATGCCGAGATACGGCGTGTGGAGAATCTTGTAGCCGTCGTCTCTCCACGCGTAGGGGCCAAAGGTGCGCTCAAGGAACGCCATCGCGTCGAGGAAGCCGTCGAGCTGGCGCTCGCCATCAGCGCGGTTCTCGGGGAGCACATAGAGCTGCACGGTGTCCGTGTAGCCGACCGGGCTGGCGTACTCCCGCTCGACAATCTCGTAAGGTGCGACGCCGAACGAGACACCGTAGTTGTTGATGGGCGTAGAGACAAACCAGCGCTCCGTGGCCGTGCCGTCGCCGTTGTCCATGCGCCCCTCATAGCGACCGTTCGCGATGGCACGGAGATCTGCTGGAACCGTCAGCGCGATGCGAACCGAGTCGGGCTCGTCGGACGGATGATCCTTGGTGGGCCACCACAGGTCGGCGCCCTGGATCTGGCAGCTCACAGACACCCAAGGCTGTCCATCCTCGGTGCGTGCCCATGTCAGCCCGCCATCCCACGGCGGTCCTGGTGCTACGCGGGGCATGCCTCCGTAGGTAAACCGGAGGCGTAGAAGCTGGTTGGGCTGAGCGGTCGAACCCAGGTGAACCCGAACGGTGCCCGGCTCACGAACGAACCGACGCGCCAACGCCATCTCTTGCCACTCCATCGATCCCGCCGCGCGGACCTCAGCGACCTCCTCGACCCTTTCGACCGTCAGCGCGTCGTCCAGATCGAACACGACCACCTCTGTGGGAAGCACCACACGCGCCTCCACCGTCAATGTGCCTTCGATAGTGGAATCGGCAGGCTCGATGCGAAGGTCGAGAGCGTAGTACGTGACATCGTAGGCTGCCTGCTCTGTCGTCAGTACGCCCCCAGAGGTACGGAGTGGCGCCTGGGCGAACACGGCAGGGACAAGAGTCAGGGCGGCCAGGCAAACGAGACAGCGCATGGACAGCGTGAGAGCGAGCTGCAATATCCCCTGAACAGGGGAGTGACAGAAGGGTCTCAGGCTGCGTTCTTGATCCTGCGTCGCGGCAACCTGGTGGACACGTTGCTGCAACGCCCTGATCCCTCGTTTGCCCGGCCGCGGTTGGGCAGACTCTGAAGGTCGCGCTCTCTGTGGTGGGGGGCGCGGCCTTCGTCCGTTCCCCCTCGCCAGCTCGAGCTGGTGGTGCGGCTACCTCACCACGGCGCCAGGCTCACCGTCAGAGCCAACAAACCGGAGCGTGCCATCACGGTCCTCGGCCATCAGAATCATGCCGTGGCTCTCCAGTCCCCGGATGGTGCGGGGCGCGAGGTTGGCGACCACCACCACGGACCGGCCCTGCACATCCTCCGGCGCGAACCACTCGCGGACGCCCGACAGCACTTGCCGGGTTCCGAAGCCGAGATCCACATCGAGCCGCAACAGCCGGTCGGCCTTCGGATGCAGCTCGGCGGCCACCACGCGCCCGACGCGCAGGTCCAGCTTGGTGAAGTCCTCGAAGGCGATCTCGTTTGCGAGCGGCGCGTACGGCTCGCCCTGGGGCTCTTCCGTCGAGCTGACGGCGGCCGAGCGATCCTCAAGCCGCTGACGCTGAGCCTCCACCGCCTCGTCCTCGATCTTCTCGACCAGGATCGAGGGCTCTCCGATGGCATGCCCCGCACGCAGGAGGGATCGCCCGGCATCCGCCCACCCGAGGCCGCCGGCTGGGTCCGAGTCCTCTCGAGCTGGCGTGGAAGGCCGGACACCTTCTAGAGCCAGCATGCCCCGCAGCCGAGCCGCCAAGTTGGGCACGACGGGTTCCAGCAGGATCGACAGCCCCGCGCAGACCTGCAGCGCCACATGAACCGTGTTGCGCATCGCCTGCTCATCGGTGGTACGCGTCTTCCAGGGCTCCGTCTCCTGGAGGTACTGGTTGCCCACCCGTGCAAGCCCGATAGTCAGCGCCACCGCGTCGCGGATGCGGAAGGCTTCGTAGGCGGCAGCGATCTGAGCAGGCGCGCTGGCGAGCGCCTCCAGCATGGCCGTGTCCGCGTCCGACGGGTCCACCAACTCGGGGACGATGCCCTCGGTGAAGCGGGCCGTAAAGGTGAGCGCTCGGTTGGCGAAGTTGCCGAGCACATCCGCCAGCTCGCCGTTGACACGGGCCTGGAAATCTGCCCACGTGAAGTCGGCGTCTTTGGTCTCTGGAAGGCCGACGGCCAGCGCGTAACGGAGTTGGTCGGCGGAGAAGTCGTCCAGGGCCTCGGCGGCCCAGACGGCCCAGCCGCGGCTCGTCGACAGCTTCTTCCCTTCGAGGTTCAGAAACTCGTTGGCGGGCACGTTGGCGGGCAGCACAAACTGGGGCAGGTCTGGCTGCGCCGCGTTGGTGGCCTGCAGGATGGCCGGAAAGATCAGCGCGTGGAAAACGATGTTGTCCTTCCCGATGAAGTGGATGAGATCCGGTGTGGTGCCGTCCTCATG
Source organism: Bacteroidota bacterium (assembly GCA_039815415.1). GTDB lineage: Bacteria > Bacteroidota > Rhodothermia > Rhodothermales > Rubricoccaceae > JBCBZH01. The sequence continues at coordinate 11,384 of JBCBZH010000084.1, read as the reverse complement.
GACCTGCCAGTAGCGCCGCCAGAGGTCGGCATCGCCCTGCACCTCGGCCCACTCCTTGGTCATCGAGAGGTAGCCGATGGGCGCATCGAACCAGACGTACATCACCTTCCCCTCTTCAGCACCGGGGACCGGGATTCCCCACGGGAGGTCGCGGGTCATGGCGCGGTCCGCCAGCCCGTCGGTGAGCCAGCTCCCCACTTGCCCAAGCACGTTGGGCTTCCAGGTGCTTTTCTTGGTCTGAAGCCACGTCTCCAGGTCGCGCTGGCGATCGCCGAGCGGCAGATACCAATGCGTCGTCTCACGGCGAACCGGGACAGCCCCCGAGAGAGTGCTCGTCGGCTCGATCAGCTCGTCGGGCGAAAGCGACGTGCCGCAGTTCTCACACTGGTCGCCGTACGCCTCCTCGTAGCCGCATACCGGGCATGTACCGCGCACGAACCGGTCGGCGAGGAAGAGCCCGGCCTCCTCGTCGAACATCTGTGTCTGCGTCTTCTGCACGAACCCACCCGCCGCGTCGATGGAGCGGAAGAGGTCCTGGCTCGTCTCCCGGTGGGTCGCCGAGGTGGTCCGCCCGTAGACATCGAAGGACATCCCGAGGCGCTCGAACGCCGCTTCGATCTCGGCGTGATAGCGGTCTACGATCGCCTCGGGCGTCGTGTCCTCCTTGAGCGCCCGGATGTAGATGGCGGCACCGTGCTCGTCGGAGCCACAGACGTAGACCACGTCGCGCCCTGTGAGGCGCTGGTACCGCACGTAGAGATCCGCTGGCAGGTAGGCACCGGCGAGGTGACCGAGGTGAAGCGGTCCGTTGGCGTACGGAAGCGCGGACGTAACGAGAAGCGGAGGGCGAACGGACATGCAATCGGGATCGAGCTGGCGGAAAGCTAGCGGGGGCGAGAATGGTGAATGCAGAATGGTGAATGCAGAATGGGAAGTCTCCCGCCAGCTCGAGACGGCCCGCAGGCTGGCGGAGGAGCCTTGGCGAGCACAGGGCTACGCGAAGAAGAGGTCCCACACGTTCAGGCTACACTGTCCGTTTCCCACGTCGCCCCACCACTCCTTTCGCTCGCTCTTCCCCGTCGCCACGAGGTGCGAGGTCTAGCTTTGCGCCCTCACCCCTGACTCTCTTCCGATGACCCTTCGCGTTCTCACACTTGCCACAGCGGTCGGCGCGCTCGCGCTGGCGGGCTGCGGCGACACTGCCGGTGGCTCCGCCGCTAACCTGGACGATATCAGTACCGCCGACCCATTCGACCAGCTCGCCTACAACTCCGGCCACGGCGCGGCCCAGCAGTTCATCGCCCAGTACGATTCCACGTTCAGCTACGACCTCTTCGCGAAGGGCTTTCAGGATGGCGCTGCAGGGGACTCGGCACAGATTGCCTATGCCCTTGGCCTCCGCGCAGGTCTCGAGCTGAGGGCCGACACGCTCTCGAACATCAACGCGGACGTCTTCCTCGCCGGCCTCAGCGAAGGCCTCAACGGAGACTCGCTGCGCCTGACCCAGGACCAGATCCAGGCTGCGTTCGCCGTGGTTGAGGACTCTCTCAGCAAGCGCCAGCAGCGCGCGCAGGAAGCCGCTGAGATGGCCCAGCTCCGCGAGCAGGCAGCCACCGACCCAGCCGCCGCCGAACGCCTCGCCGCTATCAGCACCAACCGGGCCGTCGCCGACTCCTTCATGACTGCGGTTCGCCAGCGCGACGGCATCCAGGAGCTGGACAACGGCGTGCTCTACACCGTCAACACACCCGGCGAAGGCGACAGCCCGACGCCGCAGTCGGAGGTGACCATCGAGTACACCGGTCGCTTCATCGACGGCGAGGTCTTTGACCAGTCGCCGCCGGGCGAGCCGGTCACGTATCCGATCCGGATCTTCGTGGAGGGCTTCCGCACCTCCGTGCTCGACATGCAGCCGGGCGAGAGCCGGACCATCTACCTGCCCCCGAGCCTGGCCTATGGCCTCCTCGGTGCTCCGGGTCCGCAGGGTGAAGAGGGCATCCCACCGAACTCCGCGCTGGAGTTCGATATCACGCTCGTGTCGTTCAACGACGCCCCGCAAGCCCCGGGCTTCCCACAGTAACCGACCAACGGGTCGTGAGTTCGGGGCCGTTCTCCGCGTGAGGGCGGCCCCGCGTCGTTCGTCGCATGACTCCTCCGCCAGCTCGACGCGACTCGCGCGCCCTCCTGATCGCGGGCGTCATCCTGATCGCGCTCAACCTCCGCCCGGCGCTGGCGGCGGTCGGGCCGCTGGTCGGCGACATCCGCGATGCGACCGGCCTCTCAAACTCCGCGCTCGGGCTGCTGACCACGCTCCCCCTGCTCGCCTTCGGAGCCCTCTCGGCCTTCACGCCCGTGGTGACCCGGAGGCTGGGCGTGGAAGGCGCCCTCGGGCTGGCGCTGATCCTGATCGGGGTCGGGACGGGCGTTCGATACGTCCCGTCCGTGTCGCTGCTCTTTGGAGGCACGCTGGTCCTCGGCATCGGAATCGCGCTCGGCAATGTGCTCCTCCCAGCCATCGTCAAGCGTGATTTCCCACACCGCTCTGGCTCGATGACGAGCCTCTACTCGAGCGTGATGGGCATCGCCGCGACCACCGCTGCCGGCATCAGCGTCCCCGTCGCGTCGGCCATCGGGTGGCGTGGGGCCCTGGGTGCCTGGACCGTCGTAGCGGTGATCGCGCTGGCGGTGTGGCTCCCGCAGATGCGTCACCGCCCAGGGGCTTCCCAGCAGAGCGGCTCTGCCCTCCGGGGGCTTCGCACTCTCGGGCGGTCCCGGCTGGCATGGATGGTGGCGCTGTTCATGGGGCTCCAGTCGCTCACGTTCTACGTCATCCTGGCGTGGCTGCCGGATCTGCTCCAGAGCCGGGGCATGAGCGCCGCCAACGCCGGGTGGATGCTCGCCCTGTCCCAGGCCGCAGGCATCGTCGGCTCGGCCACATTCCCGATCTGGGCGAGCCGCATGCGAGACCAGCGCCCGATCATCTGGTTCATCGTCATCGTCGAGGGCCTGTCGCTGGGCGCCCTCTTCCTGAGTGGCACGGGCCACATCGCGCTGGCGGTCACCACTCTCGGGCTGGTGCTCGGTGGGTCCTTCGGCCTGTCGCTGCTGTTCCTGATTCTCCGCACGGACACCTCGGAGACGGCCACGGCGCTCTCGGGCATGGCGCAGTCGGTGGGCTATCTGGTGGCGGCCACCGGCCCTCCCCTCTTCGGCTGGCTCTACGACGTAACCGGCGGCTGGGTGATCCCGCTGGGGTCGCTGCTCGTGGTGCTGGCCGGGAAGCTCTTGACGGGGCTTCCGGCGGCCTGCGACGAGGTCTGCCAAGCGGGATAGATCCGCGTAGGCCGTTGGGAGGGGTTCCCAGCGCGTAGAGCGTGTGACGTGCGTACCCTTGGCTCTTCTTCAGCCACGCTCTGTATGCGCCTCGCGTCCCTTCTCGCCCTCTGCCTCTTCGCCAGCCCGCTCGCGTCCGCGCAGGACGACATGAGCACTGCCGATCCGTTCGACCAACTCGCCTACAACGCAGGCCACAGCTCTGCCCAGCGGTTCCTGACCCAATACGAATCGTTCGACTACGATGTGTTCCTGCAAGGCTTTCGCGATGGCCTTGCAGGGGACTCTGCGCGGATCGCCTACGCACTCGGACTTAGCTCCGGCCTCGAGCTGCGAGCCGACACCCTCGCAAACATCAATGCTGATGTCTTCCTCACAGGCCTCCGCGAAGGCCTTGGCGGAACCCCTAACCGCCTAACCGACGCACAGATCGAACAGGCCTTCGAAGTGGTCCAGGACTCCCTCGCGCAGCGCCGACGCCGCGCAGAGGAAGCCGCACAACTGGCGTCCCTTCGTGAACAGGCTGCCACGGATCCTGCTGCCGCCGCGCGCCTGGCCTCCATCTCCACCAACCAAGCCGCCGCGGATTCCTTCCTCGCCGTGGTTCGCCAGCGCGACGGCATTCAGGAGAGCGCCAGCGGCGTGCTCTACACCGTCAACACGCCTGGCGAGGGCGCCAAGCCGACACCGGACTCGGAGGTGACCATCGAGTACGCGGGCACATTCATGGATGGAGAGATCTTCGACCAGTCCGCGCCGGGACAGCCCTCTACGCACCCCGTCCGCATCTTTATCGAGGGCTTCCGCGAGGCTGTTCTGGACATGAGACCGGGCGAGAGCCGCACGATCTACCTGTCCCCGGATCTGGCCTATGGGATGATGGGAACTCCAGGCCCGAATGGAGACGGCGGCATTCCGCCGAGCACGGCTCTGGTGTTCGACATCACGCTTGTGTCATTCAGCGCCAGCCCGAACGTCCCGCCCTTCCCTCCCACGCCGGGGAACTGATCGCACCCTGCATAGACACAGGCAACGAGCTGGCGACACGACGCTGAACCGAAGCGCGTGCGTACCCTTTCGCATCCCCCTTCTGTTGCTCATGCGCGTCGTTTCGCTCCTCGCTCTCGTCTACCTCGCCAGCCCGTTGGGGCAGGCCCAATCCGAGATCCCCGGCATCCTGTCGATGCGCGAACGGGCGGAGGTGCAGGACGCGTGGCTGGCCGAGCGCCTGGACACCGTCGTGCCCGCACTGATGCGGCGGGAGGGCATCGACCTATGGATCGTCTCGGCGCGGGAGTACAACGAGGACCCGGTGATCGAGACGATGTTGCCCGCCACGTGGCACGCGGCCCGGCGGCGCACGACGCTCGTGTTCTCTGACGATGGCGAGACCGTCGAGCGGCTGGCCGTGGCGCGCTATGACGTGGGCCCCTTCCCTCGCGCCTGGACCCCCGAGGAGCAACCCGACCAATGGGGGCGGCTGGCTGAGATCATCGTGGAGCGCGACCCGGAGCGCATCGGAGTCAACCGCTCGTCCACCTTCGCGCTGGCGGACGGGATGACGGACACCGAGTACGAGGCGCTGCTGGCAGCACTGCCCGAGCGCTACCACGACCGGATTGCGTCCGCGGAGCGACTGGCCGTCGGCTGGTTGGAGACGCGGACGGCGTCCGAGATGGCGACGTACCCCACCATCGTGCGCATCGCGCGGTCAATCATCCATGAGGGCCTGTCGTTGAAGGCCATCACGCCCGGCGTGACCACCACCGACGACCTCGCGTGGTGGTACCGCGACCGTATCCGCCAGCTCGAGCTGACGACGTGGTTCCACCCCGGCGTGGACGTCCAACGCGCTGACGCGCCGACGGCGGGCGATGACTTCTCAGGGCGCCCTGATGCCAACGTGATCCAGCCGGGCGACCTCGTGTGGGTGGACTTCGGAATCTCGTACCTCGGCCTCCACACGGACACGCAGCAGCTTGCGTACGTCCTTCGGCCTGAAGAGACGGAGGCTCCGGCCGGGCTGGTGGCTGGCATGGCCGCTGCGAACCGCGTGCAGGACCTGCTGACCAGCGCGTTCCAAACAGGCCGCAGTGGCAACGACATTCTGAAGGCCGCGCTGGACGCCTCAGCGGCCGAAGGCTTGAACGCCACCATCTACACGCATCCCATCGGCTTTCACGGCCACGCTGCCGGGCCGACCATTGGGCTCTGGGACCAGCAGGGCGGCGTGCCCGGACGCGGCGACTACCCGCTCTACCCCCACACGGCGTACGCCATCGAGCTGAACGCGCGCATGGACGTGCCCGAGTGGAACAACAAGTCTGTCCGGTTCAGCCTCGAAGAGGACGCCTACTTCGACGGCGAAGCCGTGTGGTACATCGATCCCCGGCAGGAGGCGCTCCTGTTGATTCCTCGGCGGTGAGGCCAGTGGCGAGTGGGCGGGAGCCAGTGGCATACAGTCGCCAGCTCGAGGTGAGGAGCCCGAGGCGCAGGCGACCAATAAGCGCACTCTACAATGACTCTGCGAATTGACCGGCCTTCAGTAGTCCAATCCGTCGAGATTGTCGACCGTGATCTCCAGCTCACTATTCGCCTCTATGACCTGATCGCACCGCCGCCCATCGAGGAGCCTGTTCTCGACCTTACCCTACATGACTTCTCTCTAGAGGACGAAGGCATGCTGTCCGCTCTTCTGGGAGCAACCATCTGGGCAGTAGAGCAAAAACGAACCGGAGCGGCCCTGGCCTTGACGTTCGAGGACGATTGGAACGAAATCGCCCGTATCCATTGCCTGCGCGTGTCATCGAAACGGAGAGCTTTCAACGACTCCGACTGGCGTGCCCTCATTGCCGCTTACGAGCGTCTCAGAAGACGCTAAGATGGCGAAATGCGGCGACTGAGTCGCATCGTTCGAGATCTTGAACTCGCGATAGAGCAGCGAATCGAACGGAGCCACTTGATTTTGGACGCTTCAGAAGACCGACCCGTTCGAGCCGCGAAGGCCTCAGGGCAACTGAAGGCCCTGAAGGAAATCTCGACCATCCTTCGCTCCTCAATCGACCACGAGCCATAGCAAGCTGGCGACTCTGCCAGTGGCCACTCCCTACTGGCTACTGGCTCTTTCAGCCACAATCTCCATCACCGCCTCCCCGTACGCCTCGTATTTCGCCGGGCCGACGCCCTTGACGGCGAGCATCGCATCCTCCGAGTCGGGCCGAGCCGACGCCAGCGCGCGGAGCGTCTTGTCGCTGAAGATGACGTAGGGCGGGACCGCCTTCTCGGTCGCCAGCGCGGTGCGCCACGCGCGAAGCCGCTCGAACAGAGCCTCCCCGTTGCTGTCCAGTTCAACGGCCGCAGCGGCGCCCACGCTGCGTGACCTCGAGCTGGTGGACGTTCCGAACGCGGGCACCTCCACCTCGAGGGCCTCGCGGTGGGCGAGCGCCTGCTCCCCACGCGGCGTCAGCTCAACGACCGGGTACTCGCCGCCGCCCATGCGGAGGTAGTTCTGCATCAGGAGCTGTTTGTAGATGCCATCCACCTCCGACTGCCCAAGCATCTGGAGACGCCCGTAGTAGGGGTGGCGTTCGTACTTCTCCATGCCCTTGGCCTTGGAGCCCGCAAGGATCTTGGAAAGCGTGACGCGCCCCACCGGCCAGCGCATCCGTGTGACGGCATCCAGCAGCCCAAGCGCCACACGACTGTTCATGGGAAGCGCGTCCCAATCCGGAATCTCGTCCGGCGCCTCGGCACCTTCCAGGCGGGCACGGACGCGGCAGGCGTCGCAGCACACCTCGGGCGGCACGTCGGTCTCAGCAGAGTCGCCGAAGTGGTCGAGGATGCGGCGGCGACGGCAGTCGCCCGTCTGCGCGTAGCCCACGATCCCGAACAGGTTGTCCATCTGCTCGTCGCGGTGCGCCTCGATGGCGGAGAGCGCCCCCTTCACCGCGCGCCCGTCCCACCGCTCCGCGCGCCAACGCGACGCGCCCATCTCGCCCTCACGCTCAGACAGAACGCCTGCCCGGCGCAACCGACTCAGCATGTTTGGAAGCCGCGAGACGTGGACCTTGAGCGCCTCGCTCATCTCCTCAACGAAATCGACATCGGTGGCCGAATACGGCGCACTCTCGTCGCGCACCGCGCCTAGCGGATTCCGGCGCTCGACGTAGCGATGGACACGCCGCAGATCGTCGAGCGTGGGCACGCCCTGCTCGATGAACCACTCCTTGAGCTGGCGGTCCTGGGGCGCATAGAACAGCACCGCGCTGGCGGGCTGGCGGTCCCGCCCCGCACGCCCGGCCTCCTGGTAGTAGGATTCCAGGTTCGACGGAATCGACCAGTGGGCCACGAAGCGAACGTCGGCCCGGTCCACGCCCATGCCGAAGGCGTTGGTGGCGACCACCAGATCGAGTCTCGCAGACACGAACTGCTCCTGCACGTCGCTTCGCTCGCGGTCGGGCAGGCCCGCATGGTAGGCCTCGCATGGGCGCCCCACCTCCTCGCGCAGGAACCGCGCGAGGTCCTCGCACTCCTTCCGCGTAGCAACGTAGATGAGCCCCGGATCGCCAGCTCGTTCATCTAAAAACGCCCTGAGTGCCTGCCGCTTCAGCTTGGCCGTGGGTGTCGAGCGAACATCGAAGAAGAGGTTCGGGCGGTTGAAGCCGGTGACGATTCGGGCGGGGTCCTGGAGGCCGAGCTGGCTAGCGATGTCGTTCTGCACGCGCGGCGTGGCGGTGGCCGTCAGCGCCACGCACGGCGGGGCGCCCATCGCCTCGCGAGCGCTCCCAATGGCGAGGTAGTCGGGCCGGAAGTCGTGTCCCCACTGGCTCACGCAGTGCGCCTCGTCGACGGCCAACAGCCCGACCCGCGCCTCGCGAAGCGCCCGCACGAACGACGGCACCCGCAGCCGCTCCGGAGCCACGTAGACCAGTCTCAGACGCCCACGCTTGAGATCGTCCAGCGCCTCCCGCTGCTCCGCCTGGGTCTGCGACGAGTTGACGTAGGCCGCCGCCACATCGCGCTGGCGGAGCGCATCCACCTGGTCCTTCATCAGCGCGATGAGCGGCGAGATGACCACCGTCACGCCCTCGCCCATGAGCGCGGCGAGTTGGTAGACGAGGCTCTTGCCTGCGCCCGTGGGCATCACCACGAGGGTGTCGTGCCCGGCCAGAACGGGCCGCAGAGCCTCCTCCTGCCCTTGCCGGAGCGTGTCGAACCCGAAGTGCTCCTGCAACGCGCTGGCGACATCGCCCGAGGCGAAGAGATCAGCGGTAGCGGGAGCGGGCATGAAGGCGAGCACAGGCGAGAGCGGAGGGTACGACGGGCGGCGGGCTCCTTCAACGTGTGGCCACAGGCTGACAGGCGTGTGTCAGATGGACCAGAGTTGTTCGCCAGCTCGAGAGCCTGGAGGGAACACCTGTAGCGGCGCTGCCTGCAACGGCGAAGCCCCCCACTCCCTCAAGTGCGTGCCTCGAGCGAGAGAGAGCGCTCGTTCTCGGCCCGGTCAGTCCACAACCCGGTAGCGGATCCGCACGGTCGTCTCGCCGCTTGGGCTACGCACCACAAGGTCGGTATCGAGGTCCAGCGGCGCATCATCGCTGCGGAAGGTGAAGGACTCCGTGAAGTCCATCTCGTCGTCACTCGTAGTCGGATCATCATCCTTGACGATGATCTCGAACGAACGGTCGAAGCCCGGCAGGTAGAAGTCTGGATCGAGGTCCCAGACGAGCGGGAAGTCCGGTCCGCCGATGTCGGTGTAGTTGCCGACCCCGTCCCCACTCACATCTCGGTTAAACTCTTCATCATCGGTGTTGAGCAAGATGTTGCCGCTGCGGTCCACCAGCAGGAAGTACACATCTGGCCCTGACGGAATCAAGCCTCCATCCCAGCGCTCGCCATTGGGCTGGAACAGCGGCGTGTCTTCGATAACGACTTGATAAATCTCGACGCCGCGCGGAATGCCATCGCCTGTATCGCAGGCGGAGAGAGAGACCAGTGCAACGGCACAAACGAGCCAGAGAAAGCGAGCCATGATTCACGATGAGGGGGACGAAGCACAAAACTAGCCGCCCAGCACCCTCCGAGGGTCACAGGCGGGGTAGATTTGGGTATGAGTTCCGCTCTTCTCCCACGGCGTGCGCGCATCGAGCGCACAACTGCCGAAACATCGGTGACGGTTGAGGTGGACCTCGACCCCGAGGCGCTGAGCTACGAGAACCAAACGGGAGTCGGATTTCTGGACCACATGCTAGACCTGTTCGCGCGCCACGGGGGCCTGGGGCTTCGGGTGAAGGCGTCCGGCGACCTGCATGTGGACGATCATCACACCGTTGAGGACGTGGGTATCGTTCTCGGGAAGGCACTTCGCGAAGCCCTCGGGGACAAAGCGTTTGTCGCACGATACGGACACGCCTATGTTCCAATGGATGAGGCACTTGCCCGGTCCGTGATCGATCTCTCTGGCCGGGCATTCCTCGTCTTCGACGGGACGTTCGCCCGCGAGCGCGTCGGCGATCTCTCCACCGAACTGGTGCGCCATTTCTGGTGGAGCGTTGCCGAGCATGCGGCCCTCACGCTTCACATCTCCATTCTCGCAGGCGATAACGATCACCACAAGATCGAGGCCGTGTTCAAGGCGACTGGGCGGGCCTTGCGGAACGCGATTGCGCGCGATGCGTCGGGAGACCGGACGCCGAGCACTAAAGACACCCTATGAGTTCCTCTGGAAGCACGGACTTTGCGCTAGCCTGCTTCCCGGAGCAGCGGTTCGCAGTGGCTCAGCTTCGAACCGACGTCAAGGGTGAGACCATCGTCGAGGTAGGCCGCGCGATCGCCTACCACGAGGACTGGCAGCCGGGATTCACAGAGGTGTGGGACATGCGCCAGGCTGGCGTGATCGACCTCGTGCCGTCGGACCTCCCCAAGTTCCAGACCCTTGAGACGGAGCTGAAGGAGCGGCTCAACGGGACGCGCACGGTGATCATCGTGGACCGGCCCATGATCCGGTACTCGCTCCAGTTCTATGCGCGGATGGTGCGGCCATTCGGACGCGAGATCGTGGTGGTGCAAACGTCGGAAGAAGCCGCAGGCCTTCTCGGGATCGACGCCCTGCCCGAGCTGGCGTAGGCGGCTGTTCGCCGGCTCGAGCCTACGATCTGGCAGGATCCCGTTCCGCAGCCTTCGCCGCGTCCCACAGGGCGTCCATCTCGTCGAGCGAGGCGTCTGCAGGCGTGCGCCCCTGCCCCGCCAGCTCGGCCTCGACGGCCTGAAACCGCCGCGTGAACTTGCCCAGCGTCCGCCGGAGCGCATTCTCCGCCACGATGCCCTTCAACCGGGCATAGTTGACCACGGCAAACAGCACGTCCCCCAGTTCATCCTCAAGAGCCTCCGGCGACGCGCTGGCGTCTGCAAGGGCTTTGAGTTCGGCAATCTCCTCTGTGACCTTGGCCCACGCTCCCTCCGGCGTAGGAAAGTCGAACCCGACCGCAGCCGCCTTTTGCTGAACCCGCTCGGCGCGAAGCAACGCAGGCAGTGCCTCCGGGACACCATCTAGGACCGATGGAGCAGTCACTGCCTTCCCCGCCTCCTCGCGCTCAGCCCGCTTGATGGCCTCCCAGTTGCGCAGCACCTCGCCGGTGCCACTCACCACCTCGTCCCCGAACACGTGCGGATGGCGCCGCACCAGCTTGGTCATCTCCGCCCGCATCACATCAGCGATGTCGAACGTACCCTCAGTCTCGGCAATGTGGGCATGGAAGAGGACGTGCAAGAACAGGTCCCCGAGTTCTTTCGCCAGCTCGTCGGTGTTACCTGCGTCGATGGCTTCCACCATCTCGTAGGCTTCTTCGATGGTGAGGTGCTTGACCGAGTCGTGCGTTTGCTCGCGGTCCCATGGGCACTCGCGGCGCAGCCGCCGGACGATGGCGACGAAGTCGGCGTAAAGGTCCGGGTGAGCGGCAGCGCGGTCGGTATCGGACAGGCCAAGGTCGGCGATGGCGTAGGGAAACGGCGTAGGCACTGGGCGGTGGGCGGTGGGCGGTGGGCGGTGGGCG
>JBCBZH010000004.1:0-42973 GCA_039815415.1 Bacteroidota bacterium | reverse complement strand
GGTCGAGCTGGAGATCGACGCTGTGGTAACGCCACGCAAGGTGACGTGGGAGGCTGTGGAGGCCATGCGTGATGAGGTGGAGGCCGCCTGGGCAGGGCTCCCGCTCGCGGCCTTACGCCCCACGTATGGGTGTCACCAGCCCGACCGGGGAGAGGGCTCACCCCCCGCATGGCTCGCGCTGCTTCGGGCCTTCGCCGAGGACCTCGACACGTCGCTCCGCGAGATCCGCCGCCGTCCTGTCCGAAACATTGTTCGAACCCGCCAGCGCGTGCGCGCGTCGCGCGTCACTCGAGCGGACGCGACCGCACATGCTTGCATCCGACGTGCAGGAGGCGAGATCGTGGAGAACCTCGAAGCCCGTCCGGCTCGCCTCACGCTCGATACGCTCTCGCATCGGTGGCTCGCCATGCGTGTGAATCAGGTCCGGTCCCGGCTCCGCCGAGTGCTGCGTGCGGAAGCTGCGCGCACCGACACCGACCGGAGGCGGCTTGTGCTCGCAGACCTCGAGCGGTACGGTCGCCAGCTCGACCGTCATCTCGCCCAGGTCCCCCTGTCTGAGGGAACGGAGAGGCCGCCAGCCGTGCCGCCGCTCGCTCTCCGGCGCCGACCCGCCTATGCCGCGGCCTACGACGCGCTTCGTCAGCTCGAGGGCGGTCTCCAGCGAGCTGGTGGGACTGTGCGGCCGCCGCTTCTCGACATGGCAGGTCTGTACGAAGCCTGGTGTGCACTCGTGCTGGTTCGGGAGACGGCTCACGTGCTGGGCGTCGAGTCTCCGAGGATGCCGTTTGGAATGCGACGAACTGGCGTGGAGGTGCGGCTGCGTCGTGGGCAAGGAGCGGCTGTCCGATTGGAGACCGCCGACGTGCGGGTGGACATCGCCTACGCGCCTCGGTTCGCCAGCCCGAAGGCACTTCTCGCGCAGCGGCCGGACCTGCTGGTGACCGTTCAGGGCCGGTCCATCCAGCGGATCGTCCTGGATGCCAAGTACCGGCGCGACGACTCCGCCGCTCGCTACGGAGTTGCTGGACCACCGGCTGATGCCATCGGCGCGTTGCATCGCTATCGGGATGCGATCCTCGGTCCGGGCGGCAGGTCCGGGTGGATCGACCGGGCCATCGCCCTGTACCCGCCTACGACGGACCTGGACGCCTACGAGACCAGCCCGTTGTGGACCGGGCTGGCGGAGATCGGAATTGGTGCGATTCCTCTCGCTCCGGGCCAGACAGAGTGGCTGCGCCGATGGCTCGAGCTGACGATCCGCGGGGTCTCGTAGCTACCGATTCTGGCGGTTCCGGATTGTGGCCTGCTGGGCAGCGATGGTGGCCGCGCGGACATTATCGGTGGAGAGCACGTCGGTACCGACGTCCAGAAACGGAACGTAGGTCTCCGGGGTGGCGCCGTCATCGACTCTAAAGGTGCCAGCCTGGACGCGGATGCCCATCTCGTGGAGCCGAGCCACCACGCGCGCGTCCGGCACGCCCACGCCACCGAATACGATGACCCGGCTGAGGTCTGCCCCGGAGGCCACCAACTCATCCAACTCAGCTTCGGTCGTCACCGTTGCTGAGAGGTTGAGGTCGGGCGCCATGCGCTGCACGGCAAGGAGGTCGTCCAGCGAGTAGACAATCATCACCACGCGGTCTTCGGCTTCGGCCTGGCGTACTGCGGCGATCACGTGGTCGAATCCGATCTCGGGCTTGACGTCGAGGAGAAGGATGGCGCGATGGTCCGCCCACGCGAGGGCCTCCGAAAACGTTGGGATGCGGAACGAGGTAACGAGCGTGTCCTCGGTGACCAGCCGGAGTGCGCGAACCTCGGCCAGCGTCTGGTCTGACACCGGTCCTGTCCCCGTCGTGGTTCGGTCCAGCGTCTCATCGTGCAGCAGCACCAGTACGCTGTCTCGCGTGGACTGGAGATCCATCTCGATGAGCGCGGCCGTCACGTTGAGCGTGTTCTCGAAGGCCTCCAGGCTGTTCTCTACCAGCCCGGGCACGGCTCCGCCCCGATGCGCGCTCACGAGAACGGGTGCGTCCGGTGTCCAGCGCAGGTACGCCGCCAGCGCGTCCGAGCTAGCGAACGCGCGGTAGTGCACGCTCGACGTTGGAATCGAGACGCGGTCTGCCGGGCGCTCCGCCAGCCCGACCGGGCGCGGCGTTCCGCAGGCAGCGAGAGCCGTCGCCAGCGCGACGACCAGGAGCCAGGGAGAGCGGGTCATGAGCGCGCGGCCTCCGCCACGACGTGTTTGATGCGAGCGATGACGCCGGCAAATCCGCGCTGGCGCTGGACGCCGAGCAGCGCATCGACCCCGAGGCGCCGGAGCAGATCCTCTGGGATGGCGGCGATGTCGTCTGGGGACGCACCTTCGTAGGCGTCCATCAAGATGCCGACGAGCGCCCGCTGTGTGGGGGCGTGTCCGGGAATCGCCGCGTTTAGGAGAACCACGCCCTCCACGATCTCCGGAAAGAGATACACCTCGGCCTGGCATTCATGCACACGGCCCAGTCCCGCCTCCATCGCAGCCTGGAAGCGGTCGGGAAGCGGAGGGAACTGCCGGGCGCGCTCCAGCAGCAGCTCCACACGCATCTCCTGCGGCACCGATTGAAAGTCGTCGGCGATGTCCTGGAGGCGGTCGGTCACGAGCTGGCGAGATGACGGTAAGGGAGGCTCACTCAGTTGCGTCGGGCTCTCCTTTCTCTATAGGGACACCCACAAGGTTCCCCCACTCCGTCCACGACCCGTCGTAGTTGGTCACGTGCTCTAAGCCGAGCAGGTACGAGAGCACGAACCACGTATGGCTAGACCGCTCTCCGATTCGGCAGTAGGCGATTGTCGTTTCCGCAGGGTCCAGGCCTTGCTCCTCGATGTAGATCGCCGCCAGCTCGTCGCGGCTCTTGAAGGTGCCGTCGTCGTTGGCGGCTCGGCTCCATGGGACGTTCGAGGCTCCGGGGATGTGGCCACCGCGCAGCGCGGCTTCAGACTGCGGGTTGCCGGGAGCATGAGTGACTTCCCCGATGAACTCCGCCGGGGACCGGACATCTACCATCGCTCCGCCACCTCGCTGGTGCTCGAGCACGTCGTCGCGGAGAGCGCGGATCTCCCGGTTCATCGGGCTGGCGCTGTATGACGTGCTATCGAACGTGGGCACATCGGTTGTCAGCAGGCGGCCCTCGGACTCCCATTTGGCGCGTCCGCCGTCCATGATGCGACAGTCGGCGTGGCCGAACATCTTGAACGCCCAGAAGGCATAGCACGCCCACCAGTTGCTGCGGTCCCCATAAAACACCAGCGTCGTGTCTGGCCGGATCCCGTGCGTGGAGCAGAGCCGTTCAAACTGTGGCTGAGAGATGTAGTCGCGGACCTCGTCATCCTGGAGGTCCGTCTGCCAGTCGATGTGGACCGCATTGGGGATGTGCCCTGTTGCGTAGAGCAACAGATCCTCATTGGACTCGATGACCCGAATGGAGTCGGTGCGGGCGAGATTCTGAGAGACCCAGTCGGTGGTGACGAGAACCTCAGGGTGGGCAAAGACAGACATGCGGTCGGGAGAGCAGGGCGGGCCAAACGACGAGCTGGCGGCAGCGGTTTCGGCCAGACGCACATCGTGAACGGGGGATCCCCAGGCGGCATTTCACAGGGTCTCCGTGCAGGGCGTCCTCATCATTCCCTCAAAAAGATTGTTGTCCAGATAACGGCTTCTTAACACACGAAACCGTCTTGGGACGGGCGTCGGGACCGAGTAGGGACGCGGAAAGGCCCTACGGTTTCTGCCCCATGCACGCTCGCGTGCCTTGACCCTTTTGTGAACGCCCGTCTATATTCGCCGAGTCGTTAACCCTGCCTTCACCCACCAGAAGACCCGTTGAGCTTGTTACTCCTGCATCAGACGATGGAGTCAACGACGCCCGAGGCGGTTTCGTGTGTGGAGCAGATGACGGCCGCGGAAAAAGGCCTTGAGGCCGTCCGCATTGGTTCGAAGAGCGCTCGCTCCCGAGCCCTTTCACTCCGGGCCGTTCGGCCTGGTCGATCCGTGTCCAACGAGCCCTCGTCCTCACGAGATGTACGGAGAGGCACGCCTTCCACGCCGAGCGACGCGACTGTTCGCGACCGCTCGCTTTCACACACCACCAATCTGGAGGTAGCAATGTTTCGCTCCTTGAGTACCTGTGTACTCCTGCTGCTGTTCGCCCTGCCGGGCGTGGCACTTGCGCAGGGCACCGGCACACTCGCCGGTCGCGTCCTAGACGGCGCCACCAACGAAGGCCTTCCCGGGGCCAACGTTCTCATTCAAGGCACCACGCTCGGTGCCGCCACCGACATCGATGGCAACTACCGAATCATCGGTGTTCCTGTCGGTGTCTACACCGTTGAAGCGTCTTACGCTGGGTATCAGTCCCAGGCATTCGATGACGTGAGCATCAGCAACGGGTATACCCAAGAGCTGGAGTTCTCGCTCGCTAGCGGCGAACTCGGCGAGATTACCGTTGAGTATGAGCGCCCAATCATCCAGAAGGATGCCATCGGTGCTCCGCGCGTCGTAGGCGCCGAAGACATCGAGAACCTTCCGGTTCGCGGTGTGGGTGCCGTGACGGCTCTCCAAGGCTCCGTTGTTGAAGGCTCCAGTGGTGGCCTCAACATTCGCGGTGGTCGGTCCGAAGAGGTTCAGTTCTTCGTGGACGGCGTGAAGGTGCGAGGCCTGACAGGCGTCAACCAGCAGGCCATCCAGGAGCAGGAGATGCTCATCGGCTCCATCCCTGCCCGCTACGGCGATGCGCAGGCCGGTGTCGTGTCCATCACCACCAAGACGGGCCGTCAGGACTTCTTCGGCTCCCTCGAGGGCGTGACGAGCCGCGGGCTTGACTCCTACGGATACAACCTCGGGTCCTTCTCCCTCGGTGGCCCGGTCGTTCCAGGCCGGGCAGGCTTCTTCCTCTCGGGTGAAGCCCTCTATCGCGACGACGTCAACCCGTTTGGTATCGAGACCTACAACCTCCCGGACGCGACCTTCAACTCGCTCCAGGTCAACCCACAGGTACTGACCATCGGTGACGCAGATGGCAACGAGCGTTTCCTTCCGTTCGATCCAAGCCTGATCACGGGTGAGGGGATTGACGGAGACTCTCTTCAGACACTCCTCCTTGCTAGCGGCGCCCTCGCCGAGGGCGAGACCATCCTCAATGGTGGTGCTCTCACCAACCGGGCTGAGACGTTCACGGCCAATGACTTCGATCTTCAGAAGGGCAAGGACAACCCGTTCGAGAGCTTCACCTTCAACGGCAACCTGAACTTCGACCTCACCAGCGCCATCAACCTCCGCGTGGGTGCAGGCTACGAGACCCGGACCAACGAGGAGCGGAGCTTCACCAGCTCGCTCTACAACCGGGACGCCTTCAACATCGACGAGCGTGACAGCTACCGGCTCTACGGGACGTTCCGCCAGCGCGTCACGGACCAGGCGTTCTACCAGATCCAGGGTGAGTTCCAGGACTTCCAGTACGTCCAGCGCCCCAACGGCCGCGCAGACGACATGTCCGACCTCCTCGAGTACGGGAACATCGATAACCCGGCGTCGGCGATTGCTCAGAACTACTACGTGCTGATTGGGGACAGCTACCAGCAGCAGTTTACCCGTGACAGCGGTAGCCGTCCGGGGCGTGTTCAGCCCGAGGCGTTCAGCCTGCCGGGCCGTGCGAACTTCAACAACTTCCAGATGTCGCACAACCAGCAGTACCGCTTCTCGGGCAACGCCACCACGCAGATCGGCGTTCACCAGCTCGAGTTCGGTGGTGAGTACGAGCAGGAGGCGCGTCGCTTCTATAGCGTCAATGCGTACACGCTCGCAGGTTTCGTCAACGACGAAGATGGACTGGAGAACTCCGCTCCGACCGGTTTCCCGGACGGCATCACCAACTTCACGGATCTCACGTTCCGTGAGCTGCAGACCCGCGTGTCCTACTACGGCTACAACTACCACGGGACCGAGGAAGTCAACAGCCAGGACATCGACCGGTTCTTCGACAACGAGGACGTAAGCCTCGAGTCCAAGCACATCGACGCCTACCGCCCGATCTACTACGCCGGGTACATCTCGGACAAGATCGAGTATCAGGACATCGTCATCACGGCAGGCCTCCGCGTGGATGTGTTTGACAACAACACGCAGGTTCTCCGGGACCTCTTCGCTCCAGTGCCCATCCAACGTGCGGGTTCGCTCGCGTCGGTGCCAGCAGGCATCGAGCCGGACTACGCCGTGTACTTCGCGTCGGACGAGACCACCGTCGTTGGTTACCGTGACCTGGATGGCAACTTCTTCGACGCCGAAGGAGCGTCCACCACGGTCAACGCCATCATCGTGGACGAGCAGGCACAGGTCGTCCAGACCGATGAGGCCCGCTCGGCCGCCTTCGAGCCCTACACGGCTCAGGTGACGGTGATGCCCCGCGTGGGCGTCAGCTTCCCGGTGACCGACCGTGCGCTCTTCTTCGCGTCCTACGACGTGGTGAGCCAGCGGCCGACGGAGAACGGCTTCGCGCCGATCTCGGTCTTCCGCAACCTCTCGGGTCTCTCCTTCCGGACCGCCAACAACAACCTGGAGCCGGAGCGGACCACCCAGTACCAGCTAGGCTTCCGCCAGCGCCTCGGTGAGCGGGCCGCGATCTCCATCGCGGGCTTCTACCGGACGCAGGAGAACAAGATCACGAACCGGCCGCTCGATGGGTCCTTCCCACGCTACGGCACGTACGTGAACGATGACTTCACCACCACGCAGGGTGCCGAGCTGACGTTCGACCTTCGCCGGACGAACAACCTCGCGCTGACGGCCAACTACACGCTGCAGTACGCACAGGGCACCAGCTCGGACGCGAACGCCGTCAGCGTTCTCATCTGGCGCGCAGGCCCTGGTGACCCGTTCCCGAACTTTGTCAACCCGGCCTCCTTCGACCAGCGCCACACGGCCAACGTCACGTTGGACTACCGTCTCGGCAAGGGCGAAGGCCCGATGCTCGGTGGCATCCATGCCTTCGAGAACTTCGGCATCAACCTGATTGGTCAGTTCGGCAGCGGCCAGCGTTACACACGCCTCGAGCCCAACACGGGCTTCCAGGTCGGCGACTCGTTCACGACGCCTGCCCTGGGGTCGATCAACAGCGCGACCCTCCCGGCCAACACCCAGTTGGACATGCGGATTGACCGCGCGTTTGATCTCGGGTTCAGCGATGCTCGTCTCCGCGCGTACGTGCAGGTCACCAACCTGCTGGACACGCAGAACGTCCTCGCGGTCTACCGGAGCACCGGTCAGCCAGACAACGACGGATACCTACAGACCCCGGGTGGTCAGACGCAGATCAACACCCCTGGACGCCTGTTCAACTACCAGGCCTACGCGTACGGCCCGGTGAACGTCTCGGGCAACCAGTCTTCGGCTGGTGGGCTGTTCTACGGCTCCCCGCGCCAGATCCGTCTCGGACTCCTCTTCGACTTCTAAACTGGACGCCAGGGGAGGGGCGTACGCGTCCCTCCCCTGTTCGCCGACTTCACCTGCACCCGGAGACCGCTCCTATGCGAACCTCTACGAAACTCCTCCTGCTCCTCCTCATCGCAGGACTGACGCCACAGGCTTTTGCCCAGGGCGCCGGTAACTGCGTGACGGGGACTGCCATCTCGTTTATAAGCGTCAACGACGTTCAAGCGAGCCTTTTCAACTCTGGCGGCCTCTTCTTCGGAGGCTCCACAACCTCGGGCGACGGCTATCTCGTCCCCAAAGCATCCGGAAACTCCCCCATCTTTGCCTCTGGCATCTGGGTGGCGGGCACCGTGAACGGAGACCCGCGCGTCGCAGCTGCCCGCTACGGTGGCTACGACTTCTGGCCTGGCCCTCTCGATGAGAACACCGGCCTTCCGGTGAATCCGAACGACTGTAGCGAGTTCGACCGTCTCTACAACGTCACCCGTCAGGACATCGCGGACTATGAAGCCGGCCTTCCCGCCGCGCGTGACCTCGCTGAGTGGCCCGTTGACCTCGGTGCGCCTGTCGTGGATGGCGATGGCGACCCGACCAACTACAACCTCGCGGGCGGCGACCGCCCCGAGATCATTGGCGACCAGGGCATCTGGTGGGTCATGAACGATGCGGGCAACGACCACAACCCGGGCGCACCGCTTGGCATTGAGGTTCAGGTACTCGCTTGGGCCTTCGCTCGCGCGGACGCGCTCGGTCAGACCACGTTCTACCGCTACCGCGTCATCAACAAGAACAGCGTCGATATCACCGATGCGTATATCTCCATCTTCTCTGATCCTGACCTTGGGGATGCAGGAGACGACTACATCGGTGTCGATACCACGCTGAGCCTCGGATTCGTCTACAACGATTCCAACGAAGACAGCGCGTACGGTTCGCCGCCTCCGGCAGCCGGCTATGACTTCTTCCAGGGTCCAATCGTGGGCGACGATACCCTCGGAGCAACGGCCTTCTCGACGTTCATCAACGGTGGGCCAGCAGGTACAGTTGACCCAGGCACGCCAGAAGCATATCGCAACTACATGCAAGGTCTATGGGGCGACGGTACGCCGTACTACGAGTTCGGTACCGGATACCTTCAATCGGCGTCTGGTGCACCCATTACCAAGTTCATCTACGCGGGTGATCCGGTTACGGAGTCGTACTACAGTGAGGTGAACAACGATGGACAAGGAACCGATAGCCCGCAGGGTGACCGCCGTCTCGTCATATCGACCGGACCGTTCACGCTCGAGCGTGGCGTGCCCCAGGACATCGTGATGGGCATTGTGTTCGCACAAGGCACCGACAACTTGAACTCGGTGGCTGCTCTCCGCTCCGCAGACGTTCTGGCACAGACGGCCTACGATGTGGGCTTCCGCCTCGCGCCGCCGCCGCCGCCGCCGCCGCTCTGTAACGTCAACAGCCCGAACGTACAGCTCCGGCCTGGGTCCGGTGGATGCCTCGAGGCCGTGGAGCAAGACGGCCAGGTGACCCTCGTGTGGGGCTACCCGTCGACCAGCTCCAACTACCTCGCTCAGTTCGAGGTGGAAGACGCGCTTCTGGAAGGCCAGGATGTGACCGACTCGACCTACAACATGGAAGGGTTCAACATCTACCGCTTCCCGACGTCCAGCTTCCAGGTGGACCAGCGCCAGCTCGTCGCCACCTTTGACAAGGCCAACGGCGTGACGACGGTGATCGACCAGGTGGGTGACCCGGACACGGGTGGCCTCATCCCGGCGGTTGTGGCTCGCGGAACGGACTCGGGCATCGAGTATGCCTTCGACATTCCGGGACTCACCAACAACACGGATTACTTCTACGGCATCACGGCCTACTCCCACAACGACGAGTCCACGCCGAAGGTGATCGAGAGTGCAGCCACGCAGATCACGGTCCGCCCGGCGCGTCTCTCGAGCGGAAACCTGGCTCAGTCCGGCTTCGGCGACGAACTGGACGTAACAACGGTTACGCAACGCGGCCAGGGCATCATCGCGGCTCGCGTCGTAGACCCGACCAGCGTCACCGGTGCGACCTACACCGTGGACTTCTTCACAAGCGATGATGGCGCAGGCAACACCGCCACCAACTACAACATCACCAACTCCTCGTCGGGTGAGGTGGTGTTCGATGGTGCGGCGTACTTCGCCCGCACCGGCAATGCCCTTCCGCAGGAGGAGAACGTCGCCGTCATCGATGGCGTGTCCTTCTCGGTGACCGGCCCGCCGTCGGCGATCGATACGCGGTACACGGACAGCCCGAGCTGGATCGAGGTTGCGAACCCGAACCGGGCTGACGTTTGCGGTGCAGATGCTAGCTCCACAGCGGGCTGTGATCTGTTCGACAACAACGGCAACCCGATCTACCACAGCCTGAATGCGGATGCTCGCTACTACTTCAGTGAGCAGGGAACGGGCTCCGAAGCTCTCATCGGCCAGTATGCCCCGAACGACTTCGAGATCCGATTCACGGACACAGGTAGCATCGGCTACTGGCGCTTCCAGGGATATCAGACGATTCGTCTACCGTTTGAGGTCTGGGATATCGGGCCGACAGGTACGGGTGCGAACGATCCGGCTGACGACGTTCAGCTCATCCCGGTGCTCTTCTCCGACAATGGGGGCACCTGTGAGTTCGCCTACGGTGAGATCGCTGAGGAGGCCACATTCGGCTTCCCTGCTACCGACCGGATCTACGCCTATTACCCGTCCACGTCTTATGCGGACTTCGATGCAGCGCTGGGCCCATTGGTCGATGCGGCTCCTGACGGTTGCTACACGTCTCCCGAGAGCCTGAACTCGAACACGACAGGCACTCGGCCCATCCAGCGCCAGGTCTTCGCGGACTTCGCTGGCGACGGCGTGCTGCCGGCATCCGGCACCGTAGCTCGCGTCCTGACGACGAAGCCGAACCTGCCGGGTGACCAGTTCAGCATCAGCACTGCGGACCGTCAGGTCCTCGAGCAGGGCGTCGAGACTGCTGAAGAGGCTCTGGATCGCATCGCAATGGTCCCGAACCCGTACCTGGGTGAGTCGGACTACGAGACGGGCAACCTGAGCCGCGTGGTTCGGATCACGAACCTCCCACCGGAGGCGACCACGATCCAGATCTACACAGTGGCCGGTACACTGGTCCGTACGCTCAACAAGGAAGGCTCGTCCCGCTCCCTGGATTGGGATATGCAGACACAGTCTGGCCTTCCGGTTGCCAGTGGTATGTACCTCGTGCGTGTTGAGGTGGCTGGTGTTGGCGAGCGCATCATGAAGTTCGGTCTCGTCAACCGTCGCTCCCGGATCACCCTCTTCTAAGCTGGTCTTCGAAGACCCTAACCTGACAATCCCATGAAGACCAAAACACTTGCGCTCTGTGCCGCCGCAGCCCTGATCGGGCTCGGCGCGCCAGACGCCAACGCCCAGGCGGACGATCGAGCTGGGACAGCCGCCATGGAAGAACTCCTGGTGCCTGTCACGCCTCGCACCGTCTCCCTCGGCTCCGCTGTGACCTCGGGCCTCTCGGACATGAGCGGTATTGAGGCCGCTCAGAGCAACCCGGCAGCTCTCCTCGTTTCCAACGGAACGAGCGCGATGTTCAGCCGGACCGAGTACGTCGCGGACATCGGCATCAACTACTTCGGCGTCGGCCAGAAGTTTGGCGCCAACAGCATCGCCCTGACGCTGACCGCGTGGGACTACGGAGAGATCTTCCGGACTTCGGAGACGAACCCGGACGTTGATCTCGACAACCCACTCACGTATGACGCGTCCACGTTCATGGCAGGCGCCACGTTCGCCCGCCAGTTCACCGACCGCATTGGTGCAGGCCTCACGCTCAAGGCGCTGGGCCGGACCATTGACGACGTGAACTCTGGTGGCTTGGCGTTCGACGCTGGCATCACCTATGCGGTGCCGGAGTCGGGCCTGCGCTTCGGCGTCAGCCTCAAGAACCTGGGCTCCGAGATGACGTTCTCGGGCACCGGACTCCGCGCCAGCGCACAGGAGACGGGCCCGAACGGGAACAATCTCCTGGCGGCCGAGCTGGATGACCTTGCAGCCCAGCTGCCGTCCGTCCTGAACTTTGGCGCGTCCTACACGCGTCAGTTCGCTGGAGACGTCTCCGTGACGGGCCTTGCGAACTTCCGCTCCAACTCCTACGACCTCGATCAGTATTCGGGTGGCTTGGAGCTTGGTTATGCCGGTCTCCTCTACGCCCGGGGCGGCTTCGATCTGAAGTCCGACCTGGACCAAGACATCTGGCAGGAGTGGAACGTCGGTGCCGGCGTCAACCTCGACCTTGCGAGCACCGCTCTCAAGATCGACTACGCCTATCGTCCGACGAACAACTTCGGTGGTGTGAACGTGTTCTCCGTAGGCGTCGGCCTCTAAGACCACACACATCGCAGGACATCAGCGGGGCGGGCCTTCGGGTCCGCCCCGCTTGTAGTTTCCGCACGGCTGGTAGGCAGCGTCGTCGCCAGCTCGACCCTCCCTTGCTCATGCGTGTTCCTGCGGCTCTCGTCCTCTCGCTCCTCCTGATGCTGGGATGGGCGGCCTGCATGGGGCCTGCGGCCCCGACGGAGGACGCCAGCCCGTTCCTGAACGTCTCGCAGGACGTGGCCTACGTAGGAGATGCCGCCTGCGCGAGCTGCCACGGCGAGCTGGTGGAGAGCTACGCCTCACACGGGATGGCTCAGGCGTTCTACCCACTAACCCCAGAGACCGCCGTTGAGGACTTCTCCGGTGTGGTGGTGTCGCATGACGCCTCGGGGTTCTACTACGTGGCCCGGCGCGACGGAGACCGCTACGTGCAGGAGGAGTACCGCCTCGGGCCAAGCGGCGAGAAGACTCACCAGCTCGTCCGTGAAATGACCTATGTGATGGGCAGCGGCTCAGCAGCTCGGACGTACATGGTGGAGGAGAATGGGCGGCTCTATGAGCTTCCGCTTACGTGGTACACCCGAGGGGAAGGAGACGCGGTGACAGGGTTCTGGGGCTTCAGCCCTGGCTACGATGAGTTCAACAGCCGGTTCGACCGGACCGTCCCGAATCGGTGCATGGCGTGTCACAACGGCACCACCACCGAACCCGTCGAGTTTGCGAACGGGAAGTATGCGTCGCTCGACACGGGGATCAGTTGCGAAAGCTGTCATGGCCCGGGCGACCTCCATGTCCAGGCCCGCCTCGAAGAGCCCGAAGCCCCGGACTCGATGGATGTCACCATCGTCAATCCGAAATGGCTGTCGCTGGACCTCCGGCTGGACGTGTGCCAGCAGTGCCACCTCAGTGGCGAGGTCTCCGTTCTGCGAGAGGGAGAGTCGGCGTATTCCTACCGGCCCGGGCGGCCGCTGTCCGCGCACCGTGCCCTCTTCGCGCTGGCGGACACCGACCCCAACCGCGTAGGCGTGATTTCCCACGCCGACCGGATGAAAGAGAGTGCCTGCTTCATCGAGTCGGCAGCGATGGACTGTGTGACGTGCCACAACCCGCACGAGGGCTTCCGCGACAAGGGGCCCGAGACCTTCAACACCACGTGCGAATCCTGTCACCAGCCCGACGCGCTGGTGGCTGCCATGCCGACCCCTGAATTGCAGACGCAGCACCAGGCAGGCACCAACTGCTTCTCGTGCCACATGCCGAAGGTCACCGCAGCGGATGTGCCCCACGCCTCATTCACAGACCACAAGGTGCGCGTGGTTGAGGACGCGGATCGGATCACCGGAGTAGCGTCTGATGACCGCCTCGAGCTGGTGCCGTACTTCGAGCAGGACGGGGAGGAGGGAGCGTACACCGGGATGGCGTACATCATTCTGGGGCGCCAACGGATCGACCGGGCCTCGTTGCAGAGAGGGGCCAGGGTGCTCGCTAACGCTCTCGGAGAGGAGCCGGAGAAAGGCGAGGCGCAGTTCCTGCTCGGATACGCGAATCTCCAACTTGGCAACGCCCGAGCAGCGCTTGCCCCCTTGCGGGAGGCCATCCAGATCTCTGAGAACCCGGAGCGACTCAACGCGCTGGCGCAGGCCATCGAGCAAACCAATGGATCCTTCGCAGAAGCCGAAACGCTGTACCGACGCGCGCTTACGCTGCAACCTGCTGCTGCCAGCATCCGCGTGAACCTGGGACGCTTGCTCGATGGGCAGGACCGCACCGCTGATGCGCTTCAGGAGTACCGCGCCGCGGTGGAGGAGGAGCCTGCTCTGAAGACGGCACACTACAACATCGGAACGCTGCTCACGCGGACCGGGGATGCGGAAGGCGCCCAGGCGGCCTTCGAAGAGGCGATCCGCCTGGACCCGGAGTACGCCGACGCGCTGGCGAACCTCGCCGTCCTCGAGGCGCAGCTCGGAAACACGGCACGTGCCGGGAGGCTCTTCGAGCGAGCCGTTGCCGCGGATCCGATGGATGCAGATGCACAGGCCAACCTGGCGCTGTACTACCTCAACGCGCAGCGACCCAACGACGCCTTCGAGCGCGCTCGGGAGGCGCTCCGCCTGAGTCCATCCCAACCGACAGCTCTTCAGGTGATGCAGATTCTCCAGCAGGCCGCGGTGCCCTCGTAGGCGCAGCTCGAGCTGTAGGCGCCAGCTCGAGCTGGCGATAGGGACTCAGCGCAAGGGGCTATGGTTGCCCTACAGCTTCGATCTGAGGAACGGGCTGGCCGCTGAGGTGGGCCGCAATCCGAGCCGCGTGGATGCGGCCATTCTCGATGAACCAGCGGCTCGTGTTTCGGCCTCCACAGACCGTCCCCGCGAGATAGAGGCCGGGCCGGTTGGTCTCCATGGTGTCCTCATCGAACACGGGCACACGGGCCTCTCCCGCCAACTCGATGCCGAGGTCTTCGAGGAACGAAAAGTCTGGATGGTAGCCCGTCAGAGCGAGGACGCCATCTGCCAGGATGGTCACGGGGCCATCGGGCGTCAGCGCTTCCACAGTGTCCGGCGCAATGCGCTGGACGGTGGTGTTGAAGTGCGCGGTGATGGAGCCTTCTGCGATTCGGTTGAGCAGATCAGGGCGGATCCAGTACTTGACGCTCGTCGTGATCTCCGGTCCGCGAACAAGGAGCGTGACATCGGCTCCGTGGCGGCGGCAGGAGAGAGCAGCCTTCGCCGCTGAGTTTTTGGCCCCGATGACCACCACGCGCCGCCCGCTGTACGGATAGGGCTCCTTGAAGTAATGCGACACGTGGGGGAGGTCTTCGCCATCCACACCGAGCCGGTTGGGCTGGTCGAAGAAGCCTGTGGCGACGGCGACGGCTCGTGCTCGATGGATTCCTCGGTCCGTGACCACCTCAAAAGCGCCCGCCTGTCCCTCCACGCGGAGGACGCGCTCGCCGAGGCAGATATCGAGCTGCTCGCGTTGCGCCACGCTCCGGTAGTAGTCGATGGCTTCTTCCCGGTGCGGTTTGTAGCCATGCGTGGGAAGCGGATGCCCTCCGATTTCCAGCAGCTCTGGGGTCGAGAAAAACTCCATCTGCGTCGGGTAGCCGACGAGTGAGTTCACCAGCGCACCCTTCTCCAGGACCCGCGCGGTCAGGCCTGCGCGCTTGGCTTCCAGGGCGCACGCCAGCCCGATGGGGCCAGCTCCAACGGCGAGGAGATCGACGACATCTGAAGACGGGACTCCGTTGTGGGAAGCTGCAGAGACGGACACGCGAATCGGCGTTGATGGACAGGATCAACGAGCTAGCGACCGAGGCGGTTGCTCAAAACCTCGTGAGGATGAGGCGATCTGAGCCTCCTAGAGCGTCGGCAGGCCGCTGGCTCCATCGCCGCTCACCGGGCCGCGGCGAGCCCGAAAGAAGGCGCGGAGCAGATCCGCAGACGCTTCCGCCTCAACGCCCGAGATGGTCTCGATTTGGTGATTGAGGCGTGTGTCTTGCGGGATGTCATAGAGCGTGGAGGCGGCGCCTGCCTTTTCGTCGAAGGCGCCGAACACAAGCCGGTCCAGGCGGCTCCACACCAGCGCGCCGGAACACATCGGGCAGGGCTCCAGGGTGACGTAGAGCGTGCACCCATCGAGGAACTTGGTCCCGAGCGTCTGGCACGCAGCGGAGATCGCGAGCATCTCTGCATGAGCGGTGGGATCCGAGAGACGCTCGACCTGATTATGCCCCCGCCCAACGATCTGGCTGCCTTTAACCACTACGGCCCCGATGGGCACTTCGTTCGCCTCCATCGCACGCTCGGCTTCCATCAGCGCGAGGCGCATCCAGCGGCGGTGAGGATCGAGAAGCGAAGACAATGACATCAGTCAGAAGGAGGGTGTCGATGAGGGCAGGAGGGATCCTACCCCATTAGCTCTCGGCAGATACGGTTCTGGAAAGAGGCATCGTCATGCACCGTGGGCCGCCTCGGCCGCGCGACAGTTCATTGCCCTGAAGGCGGACGGCGATGCGCCCCTCCCGCGGGATCTCAGTGTCACCGTAGAAGTCGAGGAAGTCGTCGGCGTTCACCACATGGAAGCCTTCGTCACGGAGGGTGTCGAACGTCGTGCGGTTGCGGTCGTAGCCGACCACGAGCCCGGAGCGGGCTGCGAACAGGTTGGCGCCATCGGTCCATTGCTCGCGGCGCTGGCGGACGGGATCGTCGCCGCCGCATGCGATGAACTGCATCGTGCGGCCCGTCAGCTCGTTGAGGGCCACTTCGAGGCTCGGGAGGACGCGCATCTGGAACCGGCGGTCGCCGTCGGGAGCGTCCACCTCGTCTCCAGCCTGAAAGTGGAAGATCTGGTTCCGCTTCTCGAGAATGACCGGTGGGAAAACCACACACGTTTCCTCATCTGCGAAGGTGAACACGGTGTCCAGGTGCATGCAGTAGCGCTCCTTGGGCAAGTTCACCATCACCACGTTCTCGATGCCTGTGCGGGCGAGCAGTTGCTGGGCGACCTCCATCACGCCGCCCAGGCTGGTACGCTCACTCTGGCCGATGAGAACCGTCTTGTCATTGACCACCAGCAGGTCGCCGCCCTCGAACGACACGTCTGGCGACAGCTCGATCTGATGGTCGCGTGAGGAAGCGAAGCGAGGGTGATACTTGAAGATCGTCCGCGTGATGGCGCTCTCTGGGAGTCGAGCTGGCGTGGCGGCGTAGCTCAGGATCACATGGTCTCCCACCACAGCCGAGAGATCGCGGGTGAACAGGAGGTTCGGGAGCGGCCATGCCGTGATCGGAAAGTCGGCCTGACCCGTCATCGCGAACCGGTGAAGAGCCTCCGGGCTCAGGGCCTTCAGCTCCGTCTCGTATGCCTCGAAGTTGCGCTCCGGAAGCTTCCGAATCAGGTCGTCAACGAAGGCCTCCCGCGCATCTGCAACGTCGAACGTCTCGCGTACGAGGTCGCTGAGTTCAAGAACGGCGTCTGGAGCGCCGACGATGCGCTCGAACAGATGGCACAGCATCTGATGTTCCTCCTGGGCCTGTTCCAGAAACAGGATGTCATCGAACAGGAGGGTTTCCCGGTTGGCAGGCGAGACGAGCGCCATCTCTTCGCCGGGTGTATGAACCACCACCTGACGGAGCGGAGCTGTTTCCGATATGATCTGGAGGGGAGAGTCGGCGTGGGGCGTAGGCACAGGCGAGCGCAAGGAGATTTGCCTACAAGCTACTCGCCTCCTGTATTCGATCTCTACGAGCGGGTGAGACCTCTCCGTGTACCAGACGCGTGCTTAGCGTTTCTTCGATTGCACCAGCTCGATGAACCGCAGCAGCGCGGCCACGATCAGGAGCACGATCAGCACCTTGACCGCAATCCAGAACAGCCAGCCGACCATCTTGAGGACGACTGATAGAAGCGTGAACGCGACGATCACGACGATCGCGATCATCAGGAGCTGGAGGATGCGCTGGATCAGCATGTCAGAGCTGGAAAGCCTCGATGGCAAAGAGGGCGTCGCCGGATGTGGTACGACCGCCGGCAATCAGGATTCGGCCTCCTGGCAAAAGAGTTGCAGTGTGATCGGATCTTGGGACGCGAAGACGGACTGAATCGGGAAAACGGAACGTGCGGTTGACCGACGGCGCGTACACTTCAAAGGTATTCAAGGTCGTTCCATCTGCGGTGAGGCCGCCAGAGATGAAGACCAGGCCATTGACAAAGACGGTCGCTGCCGAGGTCCTAGGCGTAGACAAAGGCGCAGCAGTCCGGGCAGCCAGGTCGAGAGGGAAGCGAAGTCCTGAAGGCTCGAGCCAGTCGAAGGTGAAAGCTGTTGGGTCGCCATCGAGCTGAGGAAGTCCGAAGACCACAGCAGATCCCAGGCTGGTGCCTCGGGACCCAATCGGAGCCTGTGTGGGAAGCGCGAAGGCTGGAAAGCTGCCCGCACCTCCAGGTGGAGAAATCAAGGTCAGGCCGTCGTTGCTGTCCACACGAAGCACATCCACTGTGCTCAGAGGAATGCCGAGCGCATTGACGCCTCCGTAGAGATAGATCACCAGCACTCCGTCGATTGTGAGGAGGCGCGCGGTGTGTCCCGTTCGGGAAATGGACGTTACGGTGCCTTGCTCCGTGACGATGGGGAACGTTGTGGAGGTCTCGGTTTCGAGGTCGATGGCTTCCGCGGTTTCTGCGAGTTGCAGGGGCACCTCTGCCCGGGCGCCGCCAAGGAGGAGAACACGCCCATCTGGCAGGACAGTGGAAGAGTGCCCACTCCGCGCTTCGTTGAGGGGTACGTCCGAAAAGCCGAGGACGTCGCCGGTTACTGAGATCCGAGTGCCGGTTCCAATGGCTGTGCCTGTTCGCGAGATGCCACCGGAGAGGAACACGTCCCCGGAGGGCAACGAGCTGGCGGCCGCGCCAGCTCGAGCGCTCGGGGACCCGGACACCGGGGGCGACACCGGCTGGGGGGCGGCCTGGAGAACGAAGAGCGTATCTGTGCCTCGGAGACCATCCACGTCATAGATCTCGACGGGGAGCACGTTGATGCCGGAGACAAGCGAGAGGGTGACCTCATAGACGTTCCGGCCATTGTCAAACGTCGTGGCTCGTCCGCCAACGGCGACCGAGTCGATGTCGCCGAACACCTCTGCCCGAATGGCGAGGTCGAGGAGGGGATCGGTCTGCACAACGCTCAGGTCTTGCGGGAAGACCACCTCGACGCGCGGGGGCGCAAGGTCCACAACGGGGCGGTCGCATCCTGCAATCAACACGAGGAGCGCGGGGAGGCAAAGAAAACGGTGCATCACGAGGTGGGGTAGGCGACGTGGTGGAGGACGAGGCCTCGAGCTGGCGCGGCCGGGCCTGCAGCCCGGCGGTCGTGCGCGTTCAGAATGGAAGGAAGGGCATCAGGAGTGCGGCGTCCGCGTCCGATCTCCAGAAGAGTCCCTACAACAGCCCGCACCATGCCATGCACAAATCGGTCCGCTGCAATCTCAAACCGCCAGTCGCCAGCTCGAGGGCCGGGGGCCCAGCGGGCGGTCTCAACGCAGCAGACGCGGTTGGTGGTCTCCGAGCGCGTCCGGCAGAACGACGAAAACTCGTGTGCGCCGAGAAGGTCCGTCGCAGCCGTATTAATGAGGTCGATGTCTGGGAACGGAGACAGCGGAACGCGCCAGTTCCGGTCCAGAGCACGTGGTCCGTCCGAGACGTAGTAGTGGTAGGTCCGGCGTGTGGCGTCGAAGCGAGCATGGAAGTTCTCTGGTGCTGGCTCGGCGTTCAAGACGGAGATCTGAGGAGGCAGAAGGCCGCGAAGCTGGGCGCACAATCGGTGCGTGTCGGGCGCCGTCTCGGTCACCATGTGTGCCACTTGCCCTCGGGCGTGGACCCCTGCGTCTGTTCGCCCGGATCCCACCACGTCGATGGGCTGGCGAAGGGCTGTTGCGAGAGCGGACTCCAGCTCGCCTTGAATCGTCCGCTGTCCCGGCTGGATCTGCCAGCCGTGGAAGTCGGTTCCATCGTACTCGATCAGAAAGCGGGTGGTGGCCACAGGCGTTGCAGTGAGGTGGGCACAAGTTCTGTCAGCGCGGACGGTTGAGCGTTCCGGAATTCACACCTCGTGTCTGGACGAACCTCTGCTGACTCGCGTTCTTGGCTGCCCCTTCCCCTGGTTCCCTTCGCTGTGATGATGCGTTTCTCTCTTTTCCTTGTGTTGCTTCTCGTCTCGGTGCCGCTCGTGTCGGCTCAGGGGACGCGCTCGCTCTACAATCAGGACGAGCTGGCGGAACTGCTCTACGCCAACCGAATGGAGCTGGACTCGATCCCGGAGGTGTCGTACCGCTACCACGTGCTTGAGGATCGCAAGATCAATCCCGGGGAGAACCCGCGAGGCAACTCCGTCGATGCGCGCGCCTATCTCTATCAGGATGCAGGCGATGGGGACACGGTCTTAGGCCGCGAGAAGCTGAACGGGATGGTGGCTTTCCTGAATGGCGTCTTTATCCAGGACCTTGCTGTGGGCGACACCATCGTGCTGCCAAGTGAAATCGACCTCGACCCGCGTGCCTACAGCCCTTTCCCGCGCCACTACGAGGGCGGGCGCGACTTAGACAAGCTGTTCATCATCGACAAGAGCGTGCAGGCGTGGGCAGGCTATGAGAATGGCGATCTGGCGCGGTGGGGACTCGTCTCGACGGGCGCTGAGGGCACACCGACGCCGACGGGACGCTTCAACTTCAACTGGAAGGAGCGCTACCGCGAGTCCACGCTGGCCCCTCCGGGTGAGACGTGGGTGATGCGCTGGGTGTTCAACTTCCTCGATGAGCGAGGCATCCACGTCCACCAGTACTATGCGCTGCCGACCACCGGTGCGGCGTCTCACGGCTGCGTACGTCTGATGACCGCCGACGCCAAGTGGATCTACGATTGGGCCGATGGCTGGGTGACCTCCAATGGAGGGGCGGAGCGCGGGCTGGCGAGCCGGGGGACCATTCGCCAACAAGGCACGATGGTTCTCGTCATCGGCGACCAGCCTGACGGGGTACCGCAACGGTTCGAGCACACCTCGGAGGGGCCGCGCCTCGTGCGCGTTGCGTTGCCAGGCGATCCGTACAGCGTGCCACCGGGAACGGAGCAGCAGGAACGGTTCGATCGCCTTCGCCAGCTCGAGGCAGAGCCAGAAGAGACCTCGGCGTCAACCCGGTAGCGCCGCTCCGAGCTGGCGAGGGAGTATTCTTCGACACCCTGAGCCGATGCCATGAGCCGAACGAAGGAGACCCGCCCGACGACTGATTCTTCCAATCCCCCCGGCGAGCTGTCGGCGGGCAAGAAGCGGCTCTTCACAGTGGTGATGTGGCTGCTTCCCTTGCTGTTCTTCGGGCTTCTGGAGGGCGGACTTCGTCTGGGAGGCTACGGGGCAGACTATCCGCTGTTTGTGGACGCGCCTGGAGCGCCTGGACGCATCATGCCGAGCCGGGACGTGGCGAACCGCTACTTCGCTCGCAACGCGTCCGTGCCGACCCCAAACCCGGATTACTTCCTGCGCGACAAACCCGATGGCACCATCCGCATCGTAGCGCAGGGGGGCTCCAGCACAGCTGGCTTCCCTTACTACCGAGGCGCCGCCTTCCCGCAGGTTCTGGGAGAGCGTATCCGGCAGGCCTACCCAGATCGGGAGGTGGAGGTGGTCAACACGGCGATGGCGGCGGTGAACTCGTACACGCTTCTGGACCTCGCGGATGAGATCATCGAGGTGAAACCCGATGTGGTGGTCATCTATGCCGGTCACAATGAGTTCTACGGAGCGCTCGGGGCCGCATCGACCGAGTCGCTGGGGCGCTCGCCGGGCCTCGTGCGCACGTACCTCGGACTCCGTGCCTTTCGGACGGTTCAGCTCGTTCGCCAACTCGCGGGCCAGATCGCCGGAGCATTTGCTCCGTCCCGGCCCACAGGGCGCCCGCCGAGCGGGACTCTCATGGCGCGCATGATTGGTGAGCAGAGCGTGCCGATGGATGGCGAGATCTATGAGGCCGGGCGTCAGCAGTTTGCCTCTAACCTAGATCGCCTGCTGGCGACCTACCGCGATGCAGGCATTCCCGTCTATATCTCGACGCTGGGCTCCAACGAGCGCGACCAGCGGCCCTTCATCACGGAAGTGTCTGCCGGGGCCGACTCAACGGCGCTCTACACAGCCATCGAGGAGGGACAAGCCCAGCTTCGAGCTGGCGATTCCACGGCTGCGGTGGTGTCCCTGGAGCGCGCGGTGGCGTTGGACGCTTCCGCTGCAGACGCGCAGTACGCGCTGGGGCAGGCGTACCTCGCCGTCGGCCAGATGGACGGGGCCCGTGCGGCCTTCATCCGGGCGCGCGACCTGGATGCGCTCCGCTTCAGGGCTCCGACGGAGTTCAACGCCATCATCCGAGAGACGGCTGAGCGCCACGGCGCTACAGTCGTGGAGGGCGAGGCAGCCTTCCGGGAGGCTTCGGATGATGGCATCGTCGGGTTTGAGGTGATGCTGGAGCATCTCCACCCCAACCTCGAGGGCTACTCGGTACTCGCCGATGCGTTCTACGACGAGATCATCGAGGATGCCTTGTTCGGCGCCAGCCCGAGGCCGACTCCGCCGGGCCGCGTCGTGCGCCGCGTGACGCCAATGGACTCGCTCGCTGGGCGGCTCCGTGTGGCACAGCTCACGGAGTCCTGGCCGTACCGACCTGGCGAAGAGCAGCCGGTGGAGCTGGATTCTGCACGAACGCCGCCCGCTGTTGTGCGCCTGACAGAGCGCGTGATGGGCGGCGAGAATTGGCTCGCCGCCGCCGACGAGCTGGTGCAGGCCTACACCCAGATGGGTCGCACCGATGAGGCCCGGGCGACGCTCGAAGCCATCGCGCAAGCATATCCGTTCTTGCCTGAGGCTTGGTCCGACCTGGCCGCACTCGAGCTGACGGAGGCGAACCTGGCCGGAGCGCCGAGCACGCGAGCCTCAGCGCTCTATGAACAGGCGCTTCGGAGGGATGCCAATCACTTTCCGGCTCTTTCCATGCTCGGCGCCATTCGCCTGCAAGCCGGCGACCGGAGTACAGCCATCGGGCTTCTCGAACGCGCACGAGCGGTCTCCCCGGCGTCTCCGCAGGTGCTCTACAACCTCGCCGGAGCCTACATGCTGGAGGGGCGCCGAGCCGATGCCATTCCTCTTGCTCAGCAGCTCGTTCAGATGGAGCCCGGCAACGCGACCTATCAGGTCTTCCTCGGGCAGCTCCAACAGTCTGCAGGGCAATAGCCTGTCAGGAGGAGCCAGCGTGCAGGGCGGTCACGCTCGCTGCAGGCCGACTCGACTGGCATAGGACGAACGGTCGCCAGCTTGAGGAGAGCCGTCAAGCTGGCGGCTCTCGCCAGCGTAGGGGGCGCCGTGGAGAACTCATCGGAAGACAACTCGCTTTCGAAGTGCCTGGCGCCTCGAGCTGGCGCGGACTCTCCGATCTAGCGGACAACCGTGAGGCGCTCGGATGTGGAGAACGTCTCGCCGCTCACGCGAATCACGTACACGCCGGTCGGCAACGCGCTGGCGTCGACCGCGAGCGCAGTGGGGCGTTGAGCGGCAAGAGTACCGTCGAAGATCACCGCCAGCTCGCGGCCGGAGAGGTCATAGAGCCGTGCCGAAACGGTTTGGGTTTCGCGAACCTGGAGCGTGAGCGTGGTTCGATCGAGCGTCGGGTTGGGCTGCGGTGCAGAGAGGGCGAAGGGCTCATCGATGGGAGTGAGCTCACCCGAGAGGACTGGAGGCTGCGGCCGGAGGACGAACATGCCCGTGTTGCTGTCGCTAACGATCACGTTGCCACTCGTGAAGTAGGGATAGACACTCCACATGCCGTTGAAGCTGGCCGTTGTCGCCTGCGGGTACGTGTCGAAGAACGCCACTTCCGTCAGCGTCCCGTTCGCGATCTGGCTCATGTCGAGGATGCGCAGCCCAGACTCATAGTTGGCCTGATACACGTACTGGCCCAGCGTGTAGTTGTTGTGGTCGATGGTGGTGATGCCGGAGTCATACACGAACGCCAATTCTGGGCTGTCTAGGTCCGACATGTCGAAGACCAGCGTGCGTTGCGTGCTCACCAGCCCGTTGGTTTCGTCCAGTTCGTCGTTGACGAGCGCATAGCGCTGGTCTTCGGTAAACCACCCCTGGTGGGTGTAGGCATCTAGCGGGTACTGGGCCTGGGAAAGGATGGACACGTTGTTTTTGTCGGAGACATCGAAGAGCGTGACGACGTCCTCGTTCGCTGCAAGACAAATCTCCTTCCCTTGGTGCTCGGTGTCAGGGCCACTGTAGACCACGCACTGGGCGTCGTGCGTGTATCCAGGCGTGATGCGGGGCATGGCATCCTGAGACGCATCACTGAAACAGCCCGCGAACGTCGGATTGGTGGGCGTTGTGATGTCGATGGCATGGAAGCCTCGTGCGGCGCATGCTGCTGGAGCATTGGGCCCAGGCGTACGGGCACCGACGGCATAGAGGAACCCGGTGTCCTCGTTGATGACCACGTTGTGCGAGCTGCCAACCTCATCATAGAGCACATCCGGTGCGAAATCACGATTGGCATCTTCGGAGAGGCCACGAAGCCGGGTCAGGTCGAACACCTGAATGCCGTGCCCTGTCGCTTCGCTACCCACGAAGGCGTGGTCCCGGTACACCTTGATGTCGCGCCAGGTGGTGTTAATGCCACCCGTTGATGTCAGCTTGCCGAGGACGCGTGGAGCGGTCGGGGTGGATACATCGACGAACACGGTCCCGCTGCGTGTGCCAACCAGCGCATACTCCTTGCCGTTGGTCGGGTCGGTCCAGCCCCAGATGTCATTGAGCGCTCCAGTCCGGAATGGGTTGTTCACCCCGACGGGGATGTTCGACAGTACGTCGATGCCGTCACACTCATACGTGACGCCATTCAGGGTGGCGGATCCGTTGGTGCAGGGCACCTGAGCCGCAGCAGAGGCCGCAAACAGGAGAGCGAAGAGGCTGGCGAAACGCATAGCGGTGGGGGGATAGACGCAGAACATAGTCCTTTGCCCTAGCCGGAGCGATGCCTTTCTGGGGTTCAGACATTCCCTGGAACGGAAATGCTGCGCTGGGTCGCCCGATTGCGCCCCCCTCGCCAGCTGGCTGACGCCGACCTTCGGTTCGAGAGGGCTCAGGGAAGAGACCACACCACCACAATGGATGGCAAGGTTTGGTCCTGAGTCTGGTACGTGCGTCGGTTTGACAGGAGGCGCTCCGTGCTGGTTGGCTGAACGGCAGGCATCTCCTTCTCCGTCAACCGAACGAGGAGCGCCTGGCTGTCGGGGGTGAAGGCGAGGTTCGCCACACTTCGGCGGTGGGTCCATGTCCCCACAAGGGCGCCGGTGGTGGCATCCCAGACAGAGGCGGTCTTATCGCGAGACCCGGTGGCGACGAAAGCTCCATCGGGGGAGACTGCAAGCCGTGAGTGACCATCGACCTCGCTCTCCCACAGCCTCTCTCCCTTGGCCGCGTCTGATGCGGTCAGGCTCCCCAGTGCGTCGGTTGCGTAAAGGATCGACCCATCGGGCGAGAAGGCCAATCGATGGGCCCAGTTGGGCCAGTCCATCCCTGCAATGGAGTATGTCCCCTCGTTGACGCGCGCGATGACGGAGTCACCGTTGTCGCTATGCATGCGGATGCGTCCGTCTTCAAGGCCTACCGCATAGTGGCTCCCGTCCGAGGTGGCAGCCGTGCTCCATACATGCCCGAGGCTGTCCTGGCGCAGCACCTCGCCATCGGCATCCACGGTGAGCAGGCCCCACGGGCGTGGCAGGAGCATCGATCCGTTGGGGAAGCGGGCGGGAGGAGCGGCAGCCGTGAGGGGGGGCGCCATGACATCCATCGGGGCACCATCTGCGGGTCCGAGCGCGTCGCTTCGTCCAGGCTCCATCTCCAGCGCCAAGGCGCAGGTCTGCATCGCCGCGTCGGACTGGAGGCCGTTCATGTGCTCGCAGGACGCATGAGGCGCACAGCTCGAGCTGGCGAATCCGATCAGGAGCCCAACGGCGAGGGAAAGAGGTGTACGCATCGCATTGGCAGGGAAGGATGCTCGTACATACCTCAGGTGCCTCAGTCAGAGGTCAGCCGCTAGCCGCCAGCCCGACGGAGCGGTAGGCGAGGTGGGCCTAGGGGAGTTGCATCAGGAAAACGGTCTGATCGTTCACATACGCGTCCGTGCGCTCCCGGAACGGAACATTCGTTCGCTGGCCATCCTCGTCGAAGCTCGAGTACCGCACCGTGGAGGGCATGTACCGCCCGCTCTTACGGACGGCCACATGACGGTTGTCCGGGGCAAAGGCCAGCCCAACCACAGAGGTCTTTCCAGGAAACTGCCAGTCGGCAGTCACTTCGCCGGTCGCGGCATCCAACACGCGAACGCCATGTGCGTTGGAGGCTGCAAGGTGCTGGCCGTTGGGCGAGAGGACAAGGTCCCGGATGGCGGCGTCCAGCGTGGAGGACCAGAGGGCGTCGCCAGTCGCGCTGCTCCACGCCGTCACATTTCCTAGAGGGTCGGCGCCAAGGAGCACGGTGCCGTCAGAGGAGAAGAGGAGGGAGGTGGCCCGGTTGGGGCGTTCCAGCCCGAGCGACCGGTCCACGCCCTCGGGGACCGTCGCGTCGGCGATGACCGATCCTGAGGCGTCTCGGATGGTCACGCCGGGGCCCCAGTGGTCGGCGAGAGCATACAGGCTCCCATCGGGCGCGATGGCATCACTCGCGACAGCACTCGCACTGTCTGATGCCGACAGATCGCCTCCCGTACCCGTCCAGCTCAGCCCGAAGTAGGACTCGACCACCTCTGTGCCGTCTGGCATCTCCGAAGCTGGGATCTCTTCGGGCTCGACGGTGAACGCGACTGGAGCGCCCTCGTCGGGGCTGAAGGCCATCGGAAGGTCCTCATCTAGCGACGCTGAGAACAGGCACGTCTGCATGGTGGCATCCGCCTGTTTGCCGTTGAGGGTGTCGCAAGGCGAGGCGCAGCCCCAGGCGAGAACAGCAATTGGGAGAAGGAAGCGGGGCATCGGGATGAGGTGGCAGCTCTCTCCACCATACTGCAGACGAGCACAGGTCAGATCAGAGGATTTCGCAGAGAGGCAACGGGCTGGCGTGAACCGGTGCGCGTCTGCGCCGTAGTCTGACCCGATTTCGCCAGCTCGACCCACCCCATGGAGACCTCGACGACCGAACCCACCCCGGCGGCCCAGGCCCCGCAGCGCCCCCGCCGTCACAGCCGGGCCGTCACACTTCGGCATACCGTCGATGGAGAGGAGCGCACCCTCCAGGTTGGCGGTGGGGCACCCATCACCGTCCAGTCCATGACGACGGGCAAGACGCACGACGTCGAGGGCTGCCTGTCGGAGATCCGCGAGCTGGCGGAGGCTGGAGCCGACGTGGTGCGCGTGGCCGTGCCGCGCCCCGAGGACGCCGACGCGCTGGCGGACATCGTCGCCGGGAGCCCGGTACCCATCGTAGCCGACATCCACTTCAACCACAAGTACGCCCTGAAGGCCCTCGAGGCAGGCGTAGCGAAGGTCCGCATCAACCCCGGCAACATCGGCAAGCCGGAGTGGGAGCGCGAAGTATTGCTGGCAGCTAAAGCGAAAGGCACCCCCATCCGAATCGGCGTCAACGGCGGATCCCTCGAGAAGGACATCCTCGACAAGTACGGTTATCCACGGCCCGAGGCACTGTTCGAGAGCGCGATGCGGCACGTGGAGGTGTGTGAGCGCGAAGGCTTCCAGGACATCGTGATCTCGGTCAAACACTCGGATGTCTTCTTCATGATCCAGAGCTATCGCCTGCTCGCGGAGGCCACGGACTATCCGCTCCACCTGGGCGTGACCGAGAGCGGAAGCCTGAAAACCGGTCCCATTAAGTCGTCCATAGGCATCGGAAGCCTCCTGGCCGACGGCATTGGAGACACCATCCGCGTGTCGCTCGCCGCCGACTCGGTCCACGAAGTCCACGTGGGGCACCAGATCCTGAAGTCGCTCCGGTTAGGGCGCCCTGGCGTCAACGTGATCGCCTGCCCGACATGCGGGCGCCTCGCAGGCGACCTCTTCTCTGTCGTCGATGAGGTGGAAGAAGCCGTCGCGGCGAGGAAGTTTGACCGAGATCTGAACGTGGCGCTGATGGGCTGCGCGGTGAACGGACCGGGCGAGGCCGCCGGGGCAGACCTCGGCGTGAGTCTCGGACGCGGGCGGGCGCACCTGTTCAAGCACGGCGAGATTGTAGGCACCGTGGAGCAGGATGGCATCGCGGATGCCGTGATCGACATGATCGAGCACTGGGACGACGAGCCTGCTGACGCGTAGGCGAGTCTCGAGCTGGCGAGAGGCGCTCTGCAATCCCACCAGCTCGAGGATTATTCCTCGGGGGCGGAGAAGAGCGAGCCGAGGCGGTAGTCGCCGTCCTCCATCAGGCTGGCGATAGTGGCTGTCTGGAAGAAGGCAGAGATGTGGGTCCGCGTGAAGGTCCACTGCGCATGCAAGGGGCAGGGCTTCTCCTGCCCGCATCCTGGCAGGCCCAGCACGCACTCCGTGAAGAGCGTCTCACCGTCGATGGCGGTCACCACCTCTGCCAGGGTGACCTCTGAAGGGTCTTTCGCCAGCGCGACGCCTCCGCTGGGGCCACGCTGGGACGAGAGAAGACCTGAATGCGCGAGGGTCTGTACCACCTTCGCGAAGAAGGAGTAAGGCAGCCCCAGGTCCTCGCTGACGGCTCGGCTGGCGACGTACGTGTCCCTCGGGGCAGAGGCGAGGTAGAGCATGGCGCGGACGCCGTACTCGCAGGCTTTGGAGAGGATCATCGGAGGCGTGGGGGCTCAAAGATAGAGAGGAGATTCACGCGCGCTGCATCTGGACAAGCAGACGCCCGGCGCGGCAATAGGGGATTGCCTTACAAATAGGACTTGTTTGTCCTAAATAATATGGGGCTCACCCGAACGGGACCCCATTCACCGCTCATCACCCCTTCCCATGCGACTCCTCATTCTCGCCACGGCTCTCACCCTTGCGGCCTGCGGAGGCGACTCCAGCTCGGCGCCTGCATCGGATGACGCCGCCAGCTCGGAAACGTCTGCGCCTGACCTGCCCATTCAGGAGGCGATGGACCTCGGCCCGGTGGATGCCACGCTGGCCGCCCAGGGCGAAGAGATCTACACCACGCGCTGCACAACGTGCCACAAGATGAACGAGCGCTACATCGGCCCTGCGATGGCAGGCCTGATGGATCGGCGGTCTCCAGAGTGGGTCATGAACATGATTCTCGCGCCGGAGAAGATGCTCCAGGGCGATCCAGAGGCCCAGGCGCTGCTGGCCGAATACAACGTCCCGATGACGAACCAGAACCTGACGCAGGACGAAGCACGCGCCGTGCTCGAGTACCTGCGCCAGCTCCAAGAGGGCTCCTAGCCCCCGACTCCTTCACCCCATCCACCCCTCCCATGAAACTCTCAAAATCCCTGCTATTCGCACTGGTGAGTGTCGTCGGGCTGGCGGCGCTCATGGCGGCCTGTCAGAGCACAGGTTCAACATCCGAGGCCGTGGCGGACAATGCTGCCGAAGCGGTCTACGTCGCTCCTGGTGAGCACGACGAGTTCTACGGATTCATGTCCGGCGGCTACAGCGGCCAGCTCTCTGTTTACGGCCTTCCCTCGGGGCGCCTCTTCCGGGTGATTCCGGTGTTCTCGCAAGACGCCGAGAAGGGCTACGGTTACTCCGAGGAGACGCGGGCCATGCTGATGACCTCGTACGGGTTCATCCCCTGGGATGACGCTCACCACCCGGAGCTGTCGATGACAGATGGAGCGACAGATGGCCGCTGGATCTACATCAACGGCAACAACACGCCGCGCGTGGCGCGCATCGACCTCGACAACTTCAACACCGACGAGATCGTCGAAATCCCGAACTCAGCGGGCAACCACGCCTCGCCGTTCGTGACGCCGAACAATGAGTACGTGGTGGCCGCGACGCGCTTCGCGGTTCCGTATCCGAACACGGACATTCCGCTCGAGCTGCTGTCTGACAGCCTCAGCGGCACGCTCACGTTCATCTCGGCGGACACGCCCAAGGAAATGGACATCGCATTCCAGATCCTCGTGCCAGGCTTCAACTACGACCTCGCGCACTCTGGCAAGGCTGTCTCCGATGGCTGGGCCTTCTTCACGAGCTACAACTCGGAGCAGGCCACTACGCTGCTGGAGGTCAACGCCTCGCGCAACGACAAAGACTTCATCGCGGCGGTCAACTGGCGCCGAGCGGAGGAGTGTGTGGCTGAGGGCGCCGGACGGGATGTGCCGGGCGAGTACTACCACAACTACATGGACGACCGCCACATCGCGGTCTCCGAGGTCAAGAATGGAACTCGGATGATCACGCCGTCCGACTGTGACGGCATGGTCTACTTCCTCCCAACACCCAAGAGCACGCACGGTGTGGACGTGGATCCGACCGGCGAGTACATCGTCGGCGGTGGCAAGCTGGCGACGGTGATCCCGGTCCACTCATTCACCAAGATGATGGACGCCATCGAGAACGAGCGCTTCGAGACCACAATTGATGGCATCCCGGTCCTCGAGTACGAGGCTGTGTTGCACGGTGAGGTCGCCAACCCGGGCCTCGGACCGCTGCATACCGAGTTCGACGGACGCGGTAATGCCTACACCACGGCGTTCATCTCCTCCGAGGTCGTCAAGTGGGACATCGAGAGCACCACTGTGGTGGATCGCATCTCGGTGTACTACAGCGTCGGCCACCTGATGATTCCTGGCGGCGATAGCATGGAGCCCAATGGCAAGTACCTCGTGGCGCTGAACAAGATCACGAAGGACCGCTACCTGCCCACTGGCCCCGAGCTGGCGCACGCGGCACAGCTGATC
Source organism: Bacteroidota bacterium (assembly GCA_039815415.1). GTDB lineage: Bacteria > Bacteroidota > Rhodothermia > Rhodothermales > Rubricoccaceae > JBCBZH01. Next base: position 12,686 of record JBCBZH010000004.1, on the reverse strand, counting down.
GACATCTCGGGAGATAAGATGCGGTTGCTGCTGGACTTCCCGACCATCGGCGAGCCCCACTACGCGCAGGGCATCGAGGCGGAGAAGGTCAAGGACAACCAAACCCAGATCTACGAGATCTCGGAAAACACCAACCCGTACGGCATCAAGTCCGAGGCCGAGGCGCGCGTCGAGCGCGAAGGCAACGAGGTCCACGTCTACATGACGATGATCCGGAGTCACTTCACTCCAGACAACATCGAAGGTATCCGGGTGGGGGATGAGGTCTACTTCCACCTCACCAACCTGGAGCAGGACTGGGATGTCCCACACGGCTTCGCCGTGATGGGTGCGCAGAACGCGGAACTGCTGGTGATGCCCGGCGAGACCCGGACGCTGAAGTGGATCCCACAGCGGCCAGGCGTCTTCCCGTTCTACTGCACGGACTTCTGCTCGGCCCTCCACCAAGAGATGCAGGGCTACGTCCGCGTATCCCCGGCAGGCTCGAACGTGCCGCTCTCGTATGGTCTCGGCGGCGAGATGACGACCGTCCCGTAGCGAGCTGACGACCGGCGTCGTGGCCTGTAAAAGGGCCACGGCGTCTTCCCTCTTCGGAGACCACCATGTCTACACGTTCTCGCATCCTCCTCGCACTCGCGGCTCTGTTGATCGGGCTGCTCTACGTGCTCCCCATCTGGAGCATCGACCTGGAAGCGCCTCAATATCCCGAGGGCATCGGGATGGTGATCTGGATCAACGACATCACCGGCGCCAAGCCGCACGACCTCGGCAACATCAACGGCCTCAACCACTATATCGGCATGAAGGAGATCGTGCCCGAGGAGGTCCCGGAGCTGAAGATCATGCCCTGGTTGTTCGCGGCGCTGATCGCCTTCGGGCTGGTGGCTGCGGCCACCGGTAAGCGCTGGATGCTCTACACCTGGGTCGGCGTATTTGTCCTGGTTGGCATCGCCGGGATGGCGGACTTCTGGCTGTGGGAATACGACTACGGCCACGACCTCGACCCGACGGCTGCCATCCAGGTGCCCGGCATGAGTTATCAGCCGCCGCTGATCGGGTCCAAGCAGATGCTCAACATCACGGCCCACTCGTGGCCAGCGGCGGGCATGATCGCCGCGCTCGTGTCGATGCTGATCGGGCTGGCGGTTGCCATCATGGAGTTCCGCCAAGGCCGCCGCGACCGCTCGACAGAGGCCGCCAGCTCGGAGTCCGTCGCGTCAGGAATGGCCCGTTCGGTACCTGCAGTCCTGGCAATCCTCGTGCTGCTGGCCGGGTGCCAGCCCGAGCCTCGTGCCATCCGCTACGGTGAGGATGTAGGCGCCTACTGCAAGATGACCATCTCGGATGCCCGCTTCGGAACTGAACTGGTGACTACCACGGGCAAGGTCTACGTCTTCAACTCTGTCGAGTGCATGGCCAGCTACGTCCTCGCGCACGACGAGCTGGAGGATCAGACCCATTCGCTTTGGGTGACTGCCTACGACGCGCCGGGTGAGCTGATTCCGCTCGACAGCGCCTTCTTCGTTCGCAGCCTGGAGGTCCAGAGCCCGATGAGCGGGAACCTGGCAGCCTTCGGGTCAGGCACCACTCCGGAGGTTGCTCGTCGCCAGCTCGGCGGAGAGGTTCTCGCGTGGGCCGATGTCCTCGAGCTGGGGGATCAGCTGGTCCAGCGAGGTGCCGACCACCCGGAGGCCGCGCACGCCAGCTCGGCGCACCGCTCGGATACCGCCATGGATCATTCGGCCGGGCACTAGCATGATCCGCTCCCTTCCCCTCGTTCTCCTCGCAGCCTGGCTCGCGCCAGGGCTCGCCAGCGCGCAGGCGACACTCACCGTGGGCCCGGAGGGCACGGTGCAGACCCTGACCGAGGCGCTGGATCGTGCCGCGCCGGGCACCGACATTCGCGTGCAGCCCGGCGTCTATCGCGAGCCCACGCTGGAGGTGGACACCCCCGTCTCGATCACCGCTTTGGGTGAGGTGGTGCTCGACGGGGAAGGGGAGCGGACCATCCTCCGCGTCACGGCTGACAGCGTGACGATCCGTGGGCTGACGTTCCGCAACGTCGAGGCCTCGTTCGTGGACGACCGTGCGGCGCTGTTGGTGGAGGAGGCCTCGGAATGCCAGATCCTCGAGAACCGGTTTGAGAATGTGTTCTTCGCCGTCTACCTCGCGGAGGCCTCCCAGTGCGACGTGATCGGCAATGTGTTTCGAGGGCCGGACGTGAACGAGGCGCGTGCGGGCAATGCCATCCACCTGTGGTACAGCCGCCACATCACTGTTCGGGACAACGACATCCTGGGCCACCGCGACGGCATCTACTTCGAGTTCGTGGAGGACAGCGTGGTGGAGAACAACGTGAGCCAAGGCAACCTGCGCTACGGGCTGCACTTCATGTTCTCGGACCGGTGCCGCTACACAGACAACGTCTTTCGTTCCAATGGGGCCGGGGTGGCCGTGATGTACACCGCGCACGTGGAAATGACGGGCAACGTGTTCGAGGACAACTGGGGCGCGGCGGCATTCGGGCTCTTGCTCAAGGAGATCACAGACAGTGAGATCTCCGGCAACACATTCACCCGCAACACCGTCGGGCTGTATGCCGAGGGCTCCAACCGCATGCAGATCTCGGAGAACACCTTCGAACGCAACGGCTGGGCGGTCAAGATCATGGCCGATGCGATGCAGAACGAGTTCACGCAGAACAACTTCGTGGGCAACTCCTTCGACGTGGGCACCAACAGCCGCCAGAGCTACAGCTCGTTCACGGGCAACTACTGGGACGCCTACGAGGGCTACGACCTCGACCGGGACGGTGTGGGCGACGTGCCTTTCCGGCCGGTGCGCCTGTTCGCCCTGATCGTGGAACAGCGCGAGCCCGCGATGCTGCTGATGCGGAGCCTGTTCGTGCAGCTGCTCGACCTGGCCGAGCGCGTCGCGCCCGCCCTGACGCCGGAAACGCTCGTGGATACGAGCCCGGCCATGCGCCCCCTTCCGATATGACCGCCGCTGCTTCCCGCCAGCCCATGCCTCAATCCTCGACCTCGGATCTTCCGAGCCGCCAGCCCGAGCGCGTCGATCCGCTCGTGGACGTGACCGGGCTGGCGAAACGCTTCGGCCGCCTCGAGGTGCTGCGGGGGGTGGACGTGGGGTTCCGCCGTGCCCGCGTGACGGCGGTCATCGGCCCCAACGGATCGGGGAAGACGACGCTCATCAAGGCCGTGCTCGGCTTGGTGCGACCGGATGCTGGAACAGTCGCCTTCGACGGCGAGATCGTCGAGCCAGGCGACGTGACCTACCGCTCGCGCGTGGGTTACATGCCGCAACGTGCAGCCTTTCCGGAGAACCTGACCGGCCGGGAGGTACTCACCATGTTGCGTGATCTACGAGCTGGCGACGCCCGCCAGCTCGACGAGATGCTTCTCCAGACGCTCGCCCTCGAGCCCGAGTTGGACAAGCCGCTCCGCACGCTCTCCGGGGGCAACCGCCAGAAGGTCAATGCCGCCGTGGCGTTCCTCTTTCGGCCGGACCTGATCGTGCTGGATGAGCCGACGGCCGGGCTCGATCCGGTCGCGTCGAGCGCGCTCAAGGAAGCCATCCGCAGTGCCAAGGCGCGGGGTGTCACCTTCGTGCTCACCTCTCACATCGTGAGCGAGCTGGAGGAACTGGCCGACGACATCGTGTTCCTGCTCGACGGCCGCGCGCTCTTCGCAGGCACCACCGACGACCTGAAGCGCGAGACGGGAGAGGACCGGCTCGAACGCGCCATCGCTCACCTGATGATCTCGCCCCGATGATGAACCTCGTCGCCCCCGCCAGCTCGTCGCCTGCTCCAGCACCATCGGCCATCGGAAAGGTGCTGGCCTACCAGCTCAACGATGTCGTACGGAGCCGCTGGGCGCTCGCCTACACGCTGTTCTTCCTTCTCGTCACCGACGCGTTGTTCCGGTTCGGCGGCGGTGGCACGCAGGTGATCCTGAGCCTGCTCAACGTGGTGCTCATCCTGATCCCATTGGTCAGCCTCGTCTTCGGGACGATGTACCTGTACAGCACGCGGGAGTTCGTAGAGCTGATGCTGGCGCAGCCTGTACGCCGGTCGGATCTGTTCGCAGGGCTCTACGGTGGGCTGCTACTGCCGCTGGCGGTGGGCTTCGTGCTTGGCACTGGGCTTCCCTTCATCTGGCACGGCGCTGCCGTAGCAGAACACCTGCCCACGCTGGGTCGCCTGATGGGCGTCGGCGTGATGCTGACGGCCGCGTTCCTCGCGCTGGCGTTCTGGATTTCGGTTCGCTTCGAGGATCGCGTGAAAGGCCTCGGCGCAGCGCTGCTGCTGTGGCTGTTCCTGGCCGTCATCTACGACGGACTCCTGCTGCTCGTGGCCTACACGTTCAGCGCATATCCGCTCGAACAGCCGATGATCGTGCTCGGGATGCTCAACCCGATCTCGCTCGCCCGTGTGCTCCTCCTCCTCACGCTGGACGTAGCGGCGCTTCTGGGCTACACGGGTGCCGCCTTCGAACGCTTCTTCGGGACCGGCCTCGGCACCGCACTCTCGCTTGGGGCGCTGCTGGCGTGGTGGGGCGTTCCGCTCGCGCTGGCGCGCCGCCGCTTCTTGCGGAAAGACTTCTAACCCTGTCGGCTCGCGCAGGCGATGCGCTAGCGCGAACGCCTCAACCCCTTCGCAATCGATAACGCCCCCTCACCCACACTCCGCGAGGACATCATGACGTACCTAGCCGCTCGATTCCCTCTCGCCCTCCTCACCGCGTTGTCCCTCCTCTTGTTTGTAGGGTGCGGCCAAGATGAGGCCGCCTCTTCAGACCGGGCCGCCGCTGGAGATCTCTCCGGCCAGGGGCTCGGGTCGGTCGTCGAGGAGAACTCAGACCCGAACATCCTGGCAGTGGCCATCGGGTCCGAAGACCATACGACGCTCGTCGCTGCCGTCCAGGCCGCTGAACTGGAGAACACGCTCGGCACGCCCGGGCCGCTGACCGTCTTCGCACCGACGAATGCGGCGTTCGACGCGCTCCCGGATGGCGCCCTCGATGACCTGCTCAAACCGGAAAACAAGCAGACCCTCGCGAATGTGGTCACCTCGCACGCAGCCCCCGCGTCGTTCCCGATGGACAAGCTGGTCCAGGAGGACTCCATCTACATGGCGACGGGGCACCACCTCACGGTCGAGGAGCGGGAAGACGGCACGTACGTCAACGGCGCCAAGATCCTTGGCACCGTGCCGGCCTCGAACGGCATCGTGCACGTCGTGGATCAGGTATTCCTGGTGGCTCTGGACGGGTAGCTCGGATGTCCACACTCCCCGACGGCCCTCACTCTCTCGCCGAGCTGGCGACGCCCGCCGACGGGGCCATCGTCAGCCGCGTGCTCCACAAGGCACGCGGCGGCTCGGCCACGGCATTCGCCTTCGCTGAGGGTGAGGGGCTTGATGAGCACTCGACGCCCCACGAGGCCCTCCTCCTGGTAACAGACGGCGTGGCGGAGGTCTCCATCGATGGAGTTTCCTACCGGGTCGCGGCAGGCCATATTCTCCGGCTGCCCGCCTCGGTGCCTCATGCCGTCCGGGCGATGACCGCGTTCCAGATGCTCCTCATCCTCCTCCGCGATGCCTGGTCGTGACATCGAGACCGAGGCCGATATTCGTGCCATCGTCCACGCCTTTTACCAGGACATGGAGGCGGACCCTGTGATCGGCACATACTTCGCCGGGCTGGACTGGGACACCCACCTACCCAAGATGGTCTCGTTCTGGTCGTCGGTGGTGTTCCAGACGGGAGCCTACCGGGGCCGCCCCTTTGCTCCCCACGCCCGGATGCCGGGCCTCGCTCGCGAGCATTTCGCGGCCTGGGTAGGCCGTTTGCACGCCACCGTGGATGCACACGCCGCAGGGCCTCGCGCCGAGCAGATGAAGGCACGTGGCGAGCAGATCGCAGGCGTGTTTCAGGTCAAGCTCGGACTGTGGGGGACCTTCGCTCCCGGGGGCGAGTCAGTGGCCGGATGAGCGCCGCTGCACACTCGTAGGCAACTCTCGAGCTGGCGAAGCAAGGAATCGCCAGCTCGTTTCCAGGAAGGGCTCCTTCCCGAGAGCATCTGGGGGGATTTGGGGTGCCCTGCGGCCTTCGATACCTGGAAGCGCTTCTCGCATAGGGCTTATCCAATGTGAAATCAGGAGGAGGGGGGCGAGAGTCACCAATGCAGTCTTGACCTAGCCCAAGGCGCCACCTATTATGGAATCGTGATTGTAAGCGCTTACATGGCTCGCGCCTGACTCGCCTCTCCCTCCCGTGGCTGCCACCATTTACGACATCGCCGACCGGGCTCGCGTCTCCATCGCGACCGTCTCGCGCGTGCTCAATGGGCATCCCCGCGTCTCCGAGGTGACCCGCCGCCGCGTCTTTAGCGTGGCCGAGGATCTGGGCTACGAGCCACACGCCAGCGCGCAGAGCCTCGCGCGCAAGAACACGCAGCTCATTTCGGCCATCGTCCCGATGATGACGTCCTACTTCTTCATGGAGGTGCTCCGTGGGCTGCAGGACCAACTCGACGCCAGCGACTACGACTTGCTCGTCTACGCCAGCCGGACGCTGGACAAGGTGGACGGGCAGCTCGGCCGGGCGGTTCAGCGAGGGCGGTCCGACGGGCTGGTGCTCGTCTCGACGCCCATCACCGAGGAGCGTGTCCGCCGCCTGACGGCCAGCCGCCAGCCCGTCGTGCTGGTGGACTCCAGTCACGAGGCGTTCGATTCGATTAGCGTCGACAACCGCCAGGGCGGCCGGGTGGCTGTTCAGCACCTCGTTGAGCGTGGGCACGAGCGCATCGGGCTGGTGCTTCCGGTCATGGACTCGGTGCCTGCCGCTGAGCGCCTCGCGGGATATCAGGAGGCATTGGCCGAAGCAGGCATCGAGCTGGATGACCGCTACATCGTCTCCGCAGACTGGGACCACGGCCAGCATGGCTACACCCGCTACGCAGGCTATCTCGGTACACAGCATCTTCTGAGCCGGTTCGAGGGCGACCCGGCAGCACGTCCGACGGCTCTGTTCGTTGCCGCCGATGTCATGGCGCTCGGAGCGCTGCGGGCGCTGCGCGAGGCCGGGCTGGACGTGCCGGGAGACATGGAACTCGTCGGGTTCGATGATGTCGTGGCCTCGGCATACGTCGGGCTGACGACGCTTCGACAGCCGATGGCCGAGATGGGGCGGATGGCGACGGAGATGCTGCTTCGGCGTCTCGATGCCCCAGATACGGAGCCTTCGCATACCATCTTCGCGCCTGAACTCATCGTTCGCGAGACGACCGGGGGACCGGTGCATCAGCCTCTATCAACGACCTGACTTGATCTGGCCGCGCGTCGGTCTGTGCTCATGACCTCACTGCTTCGCACTTTCCTTCTTCTCGTTGGCGTCATCGGGATGACGTCGGCAGCGAGCGCGCAGTCTGGAAAGATTGCTGGGACCATCACAGATGCCGCGACGGGTGAGACCATTCCCGGAGCCAACGTTCGGATCGACGGAACCACGCAGGGCGCGAGCACCAACTTCGATGGTGAGTACGTCATCATCGGTGTTCGGCCCGATGTATACACACTCGTGGTGAGCTACATCGGCTACCAGAGTCAGAACATCGAGAACGTGCGGGTACGCATCGACCTTACCACGACGGTGGACGTCGCGCTTCAGGAAGAGTCATTCGGAGGCGAGGAGATCACCGTTCAGGCCAACCGCGAGCTGTTCCAGAAGGACGTGACGGCGACCACGGCGACCGTGTCGGGCGATGAGATTCGCGAGCTGCCGGTCGAGAACTTCGATCAGGTGGTATCGCTCCAGGCCGGAGTTGTGGGGTCGGGAGACAACCTCCACTTCCGAGGAGGCCGTTCCGGTGAGGTCGGTTACCTCGTCGATGGCGTCCCAGTGGGCGATGTATACGACGGTGGGCTGGCGCTTGAGATCGAGAACGAGTCCGTCCAGGAGCTTCAGGTGGTTACGGGTGCCTTCAATGCCGAGTACGGGCAGGCGCTTTCTGGCATCGTGAACGTGGTCACACGGGACGGGTCCAACGACTTTGAGGGAGGCCTTGAGGTATGGGGCGGCGACTATGCCTCGAGTGAGTCGGGGGCGCCAGCCATAGGCACACAGGAGGCGCTCCTGTTCCCAGGAACTGGCACGAGCGATCTCGATCCTGTAAGTGTTCGAAACCTTGAGGGCACGCTGTCCGGCCCCATCCTCCGCGACCGGCTGTTTTTCTTTGCCTCCGGCCGCTACTTCGGCAACGATGGGTGGATCTACGGCCGCAATGTGTTTACGCGCAATAGCGTTGGACTTAGTCCCATCGGGCAGCTCACGTTGCTGGACCCAGAGGATGTCGCCGAGGGCGGGCCAGCCATCCGGGGTGACTCCTCCCTGGTGTCGCTCAATCCGTATGAGAAGATCTCCGGTCAGGCCAAGCTGACGTTCAACATCGGCAATGGGCTACGTCTCTCGGGCAACTTCCTGGCCAGCCAGGAGGATTTCCGTGGCGCCAACTTCGACTATTACTACTTGCCGGAAGCGAGCCGACAGAACACCCGGTTCGCACGTACGTCGCTTCTGAAGTTCACCCACCTGCTCTCAAACACGACGTTCTATGAAATCGGCCTGACGAACAACTTCAGCCGCTTCGAGAACTACGTCTATGAGGACCCGCTGGATGAGCGCTACGTGGACACCCGGTTCCTCGGCTTCCGCGAAGGGCAGCTCTTTTCCGGCTTCACCATCGGCGGCACGGACAATGGGCGCTTCCGCCGCACCACGGACACGTGGCTCGCAAAGGCGGATCTGTCGAGCCAGGTTCACTCCGCCCACCTCGTCAAGACGGGCATTGAGGCCCGGTTGCACAACCTCACGTTCCTGGACCAGTTCACGTTCGTGCAGGAGGGCGCCACGTTCGATGTTGGCAATGGGCCTCAGAACGGCATCGTGTTCAACAATGCGGACTATGAGTACGCGCCCGTCGAGCTGGCGGCGTACATCCAGGACAAGGTGGAGGTAGGGGGGCTCATCATCAACGCTGGGCTCCGGTTCGACTACTTCGATTCCAACGGCCGCGTTCTGCGAGATCCTTCCGACCCGTTTGCGCTCTTCGAGGGGCTGCGGAGGTGCCAGGAGGTCGTCAACAATGAGTGCACGACGGATGCCGAGGGCAATCCGCTGCTGCTCGACGACCCGATTACGCCGGAGCGTCACTTCGAGGACGCCAGCGCGACGTGGCAGGTCAGCCCTCGCCTGGGCGTGGCCTTCCCAATCTCGGCCACCGGCGTGGTCCACTTCTCGTACGGCCAGTTCTTCCAGGTGCCCAACTTCGAGTTGCTGTACCAGAACCCGTACTTCCGTCTCGGTTCGGGCGGCTCGGGGCTCATCGGGCTGTTCGGAAACGCCAACCTGAAGCCGGAGCAGACCATCAATGGTGAGATCGGCATCAAGCAGGAGCTGTCCGGTACGTCGGCCGTCGAGCTGACGGCGTACTACCGCGACATCCGAAACCTTGCGGGCACGGCCACGGAGCCGATTGTCATTCGGGGCACGGGGGCGCGTTACGGGCAGATCATCAACTCAGACTTTGGGTTTGTACGCGGCATCATTCTGAGGTTCGACCAGCGCATCGGGCGGACGCTCTTCGGCGGCTTCGACTACACGTTCCAGGTGGCCCGCGCCAACTCGAGCGACCCGGACCAGGCGTACAACGCAGCGGCCGCGCGCCAGGGCGTCGAGCTGTTGATTGTGCCCACCAACTGGGATCAGCGCCACACGGTTAATGCCAGCCTGACCTATGCCGATCCGGACCTAGACGCGGGCTTCGGGCTTCTCGCCAGCTACGGATCCGGGAGGCCCTACACGCCAGCTCGCACGTCGGTTGTGACGGGTGGCGTGGTGCCGCCCAGCGTGGTGCCCATCAACAGCGAGATCCGGCCGTCTACGTTCAACGTGAACCTGAACGCCTACAAGAATCTGCAGGTCGGCCCTGCCCGGGTCCAGGTGTTCTCGCGCGTAGACAACCTGTTTGACGCGCGCAACGAGAACGGCATCTACGGCGACACCGGCCGCGCCACGTACTCCCTCGAGCAGGCCATCGAGGCCCGCAACTTCCGGGGCCCGGACGCGGTGCTCGAGCAGCGCTACACGCGTCCTGACTTCTTCAGCCAGCCGCGCCGTGTGGTTCTCGGCCTTCGCGTGAATGTCTAGCGTTTCCTCACCAGCTCGTTCTCGCCTTCATTCGGGCGGTTCTTGTATGTCCTTCTCCTTGCTGAATCGGATTCCTCTCGCCGGGGCGCTTGTCGCCCTCGGGCTGGCGTGCATTCTGGTCACCCCCAGTTCGATGGCCCAGCAGCGGGACAACCTCCCGCCGTTCATCCTCGATCCGAGCTACTACTCGAGCCGCAACTTCGAGAAGAAGGCTCTGATGGACGGCAACGAGGTCGCCATCACGTTCTTCAACTACGGCCTGTTGGGCGGCGTCGGTGAGATCCGAGGCAACTGGCCGAAAGGCTCGGACGATTTCTACGTGGGCGACGTGCTTCCGCTGGTGGCTGCGGAAGTGCCCATCGACCTCGATGGCGATGCCATCCCCGATACCCTCGTACAGCATGTGGTCTCCACGCGTGGCCCGGGCAACCGAGGCATCAACGCTGAGCCGGGCAACGCGTCCAACGCGTGGACCTTCGAGCCCAAGCCGGGCTTTGCGTCCAACCGAGTCATCGAGCGGACAGGCGAGCCCAACGACCGTGTGGCGCTCTCCATCGACCCCGAGACGTGGCCGGACTTCTGGCCCGACGAGCCGACGTGGCTTGGAGCCGATGGCTCTGCACAGTGGAACGGTTTCTTTGGCCGCAACCAGTTCAACGCGGATCTCGAGTCTTACTTCTGGGCGGACGACCATAACGACCGCGAGCTACAGAGCGAGTTTCCTGGCTTCCGCCCCGACGATACACGCCCTGAGCGCGGCGGTATGGGCCTGGAACTGGAGGTGCGTGGTCTTCAGTGGAGCCAGTTCCTTGCTCAGGACGCCATCTTCTGGCTGTACGAGGTGACCAACTCGTCCACGACCACCTACCCGCGTGTGGCCGTCGGGCTGACGGTGGGCACGCTCTCCGGTGGCGACGGCGACTCTCAGGATGACCTCGCCTTCTTCGACCAAGCCAACCGCATCGTCTACTCCTACGACAACGATGACAGCGGCAACCAGGGCCAGGACGTCGGCTACGTCGGGTATGGCTTCCTCGAGAGCCCCGGGAATGCTGACAATGGCATTGACGACGACGGCGACGGGGACCCGCTCACCGACGCCGGCCAGGACATCGACGGCACTCCGTTCGTCAAGTCCGACGAGGGCACCGACAACACCTTCCAGGCCGAAGACTTCCAGCCACGCCAGCTCGTGGCTGGAGATCCCATCATCACCATCGACAACGAGACCGGCGAGCGCGAGATCTTCTACGTGCCCGCCAACGGAAGCCTCGATGTAGTCAGTCAGGGACGGAGCTACTCCGTGAGCGCCGGGGGCACGCTGGAAGAGACGCTTGTGGACGTCGAGAGTGCAGGCGGAACGGTGCAGACGGTCACGGAGAAGAACCTGATCGATGAAGACCTCGACGGCATCATCGACGAGGACATCACGCTCCACTTTGAGCGCCGCGCGCAGTCGTTCGACCTGCCGCCGCAGGTCGTCACGCTGCCTGCGCTTCGCTACAAGAACTACGTCGGTTTCGCTCGCGCCATTCAGGGCCGCGCGCCGACCTCTGCCGACAGCTCGACCTACGGGCTTCTCAATCTGCTCATCGACGAGTCGCGTGACAACGGCATCGATGAGGACGGTGACTGGGATACTGGAGATGATGTGGGCGCCGACGGGCTGGCGGGCACTGGCGATCCCGGTGAGGGCAATGGCATTCCTGACCCGGGCGAGCCAAACTTTGATGCACTCGACGTGACCGAATCCGACCAGGTGGGGCTCTCGAGTTTCTTTTACTTCAATCCATCGGGTGCCTTCCCCGTCTCGGACGATGAGAACGTGTGGGAAGGCCTCACGCCGGGCTTCTTCACCACTAACGAGGAGCTGGCCGAGCTGGAGGCTGAGGGAGGCGTCGATGGCGACTTCGTATTCGGCAGTGGCTACTTCCGCCTCGAGCCGGGCCAGACGCTTCGCTTCACCCTCGCGCTGGTGTTCGGCGAGGACCTGGAGGACATCACCAACAACCAGATCACCATTCAGGAGATCTACGACCGCAACTACCAGTTCGCGCGTCCACCGGACCGCCCGACGCTCAATGCGGTGCCGGGCGACGGCCAGGTAACCCTCTACTGGGATGCGGCAGCCGAGAACTCAGAGGATCCGATTCTCGGGGACGACTTCCAGGGCTACCGCCTGTTCAAGTCCACGGACCCGTTCTTCCGCGACGCAGCCCAGGTGACCGACGTGCTCGGCAACGGGAGCATCCGCGTGCCCGAGGTTCAGTTCGACAAGGAGGACGGTATTCAGGGCGTCTACGTGTCCACCGACGAGCGCGTGCGTGGCGTTCCGTTCAACCTCGGATCTGATACAGGGCTCCAGTATTCCTTCGTGGATACAGACGTGGAGAATGGACAGCGCTACTACTACGCGCTGACGGCCTACGATTCCGGCTCGCCAGACTTCTACCCGGC
>JBCBZH010000108.1:0-12358 GCA_039815415.1 Bacteroidota bacterium | reverse complement strand
CCTCGAAATGTTGGGTTCCACTGGGTGGTTCTCTCGTTCAAGAATTCTTCTCTGTTTTGGTACAATATTATGTATTAATTTTAAAGTTTATTCAATTGAATTCCCTTTCCTTTATCGAGGGAGTTCGCTCGACGACATCGGCCCAGAGGCACTGCGCTACGGCGGCTCGGTGGGCGACCTGGCGGCCGCTCGGTTCATTCTGGGGCTCTGGGCGAACGGCTGCTGCCTGCCTGCGACCTGGCTCCAGCCCAAGCAGCTTGATGTGTACTACGGGGCTCCCCGCGACCCCCTGGCGGTGGAGTCTTAGCGTCCGATTTCGATCCAGTCCTTTGCGGCCAAGAAATTCGAGGGCGTCGCGCTCCAGTGTCTAGCACTTCTTGCGCCGTCCCCCATCTGGCGAGGAGTGGCTCACCGTGGCGTCGGCGTCGTGCACAACCTGCACGTGGTCCTCGACATCACCACCTATCGGTACGCCTACGGGCTGGCCACGTTCGGCGCCATAGACGACATCCGACGTGGCAGCCTTGGCTCTCCACCACCAAGGCGCCCGTGGCCATGTCCTCTGTGCGCTCGACGCCCTCTACCGCGACGTCCAGCGCGGTGCCAGAGACGCCTCGGCGAGGCGTCTCTACGGACACTTTGAACTGGGCGATCTCGCCAGCTCGGTGCGAATCTTGCCAACTGTCCCCATATTGCTTTCGCGCTCTCTCCCCCGGACATGCGTTTCTTCCACGCCCTTTCTTTCCTTGCGCTGGCGGTCGGTCTTTCCGCCTGCGCCAGCTCGTCGCACACCGGTCGGCAAAACGCTTGGGGTGCCCCCATCGGCGGCACCACCGCCTCGACACCGCAAACGCCCCCGCGTACCACGCCGCCCACTCGAACGCCAGCTCGAGACCAAGTCCCCACGCGACCGGTCTCCACGCGCGACGTGGACCTGGACACCGGCGCTGCAGCGGAGACGGCTTCCGGGCTGCTGGTCCCGGTCGTCGGCATCGCCCCCGGAGACCTGCGCGACTCGTTCCTGGCCCCGCGCTCGGGTGGGCGCACGCACCACGCTATCGACATCGCCGCGCCGACCGGGACCCCCCTCGTAGCCGTCACTGATGGCTACATCCGCCGCAAGCACTGGAACCGCCTTGGCGGGCGGACGCTCTACCTCACCTCCGAGGACGAGCGATGGGACTATTACTACGCCCACCTGGACGAATACGCGGACGGCATCGAGATTGGCACCCGCGTGCGCAAGGGCGACGTGATCGGAACCGTCGGCGCGACGGGCAACGCGCGCGGCGCCCACCTCCACTTTCAGGTGCTGGATCGAGCTGGCGACGGACGCGGGACACCGGTCAACCCGTATGATTTGCTGAGTGTCCCAGCGGAGCGATAGACCTAGTCTCTCCGCGCCGCCCCTATGCGTGCTCTTTCGATCAGCCTTGTTCTCGCTCTGACTCCTCTAGCGGCTTCTCAAACGGACTCACTCCGCACCATACAGTTCGTTGAGTTGTCGTCTTTGAGAAGCGGCATCGGTGCAGTCGACACGCTCCGACTGAACCTGTCTGGCGAGTACGATCCAGAGCGGGGTGTGCTCTACATCACCGGAACGTCCATCGTCGAATCTCTGGGTGGCGCGACTCGTCCCGCAAACGCCCTCGTCCGCCTCTTCTGGAATGTACATGAGAGGATGATTCCTGACGCGCTTGTAGACCACGTCGATCTATGTGGGCCCGGCCTCGGCTTCTACCAAGTCAATACTGTTTCCAACCGAGACGGTGACTTCGCTATTCCCATCCCGATTGCACCAGAGCACCTCGAAGACATCCTGAGCTGCCTTTCCATCGCAGCGACCACGTCGAAAGGGTGGGACGCCGTGGGCGCCGTTGCGTATGGCATTGCGCAGTAGCGACCAACCTGCGCGCCCTTTCCAGCCGTTGTTCGGAGAGGACCGCTAACGACGTCGTCAGCTCGAGCTGACGGGTTGAGCCTTCAGTCCCCAATAGGTCCGTCATTCTGAGCAGAGCGAAGACTCTCGTTGGGGCCACCGCCACGCCTCAGAAAGGCGTCTTGCAACCGGTGAGGAGATCCCCGGGTCAAGTCCGGGGCAGGCTCTTCGCTGGCGCTCAGGATGACAGAAAACGAGGGTCTCGCCAGCCCGAAGCGTCGGTGATGAACGTCTCTGCTACTGGCCCCTTCCCACTGGCCTCGCCAGCTCGAGCTGGCGAATCAGTCGCGGGGGATCCAGACCTCGCGGCCGTCGCGGTCGATGTAGCCGAGCTTCTCGTCCACGACCACCGCCGCCAGCCCGCCGTCGAAGTCGGCAACCTCGTCGTAGGTGTTGGGCGTGATCTGCGTGCCGTCGCGGTCGATGAACGTCCAGCCGCCGTCCACGCGGACCGCCGCGCGGTCGTCCACGAACTTGCGCGCCTCCTCGAACTGCGGACCGATCTGGCGGGCACCGCTTTCGTCGATGTACTCCCAGAGGTTCTCGGTGCGGACCGGCGCCAGCCCGTCGCCGAAGTCCCCGGCGGAGATGAAGGTGGTGCTGCCCATCACGCGGGAATCGTTCTCATCGATGTAGAACCAGCGCTGGCCCTGACGGACGGCTGCCCGCCCGCCAGAGAAGGAGCGGGCATCGTCGTAGACCGAAGGGATGATCTCCGTACCGGCCGCGTCGATGTAGCCGTAGGCGTCATCGTCTTCGAAGCGGGCGCGGCCGTTGGAGAAGTCCTGAAGGCTGCCCCACTGAGGCTCCACCACCACGTCGCCCATGCGGTCCATCAGGCCCCATCGCCAGCTCGTGGTCTTGACGCGGGCCACATCCTCCCGGAAAGACCGGGCATCGGCCAAGTACGGGTTGACGATGAAGCGGCCCTCGAGATCGACGAAGCCGGAGCGGCCATCGACCCAGAAGCGGACGCGGTCTTGGCTGGGTGCCTCCACACCATCGGCAGCAATCGTGAATGCGACCTGTCCCTGAGCATCGAAGAAGTCCCAGTAGGTCCGGCCGTCCCAGCGTCGGGCGGGCACGAGGCCCTCGCGGCCCGGCTTGACCTCATCGTAGTCATCCAGCGAGACGACCATGCGCCCCGTCTTGTCGATCAGCGCGTACTCACCGTCTGCCCGAACCGGGAAGAGACGTTCCGAGCGGTCGATATCGCCCCCATCGTCGCCATCCCCGGTGAGCGTATCACAGCCCTGGGCGAGACCCATCGACAGGACGAGCGTGAGAAGAAAGGATCGGTGCAGAGGAATGCGGCGCATGGCTATCAGAGTCAGAAGTCGTCAGCTGGAGACAGGTCTAGTTGGAGGGCTCCCAGACGTACTGTCCGGATTCGTTGATGTAGCCCGTCTTGACCTTGTCGCCGGAGCCGGTGGTCACCTGAGCGAGGCCGCCCCGGAAGGGGCGTGCGGACGAAAAGAGCGGGCTCATGACCACCAGCCCGTCGTCGCGGCTCACGTAGGTCCAGCGGTTGTTGAAACGGACGGCGGCGAGCCCTTCCGAGAATGGACCCGCCTCGCGCATCTCCGGCCCGATCAGGAACTCTCCATCGCGACCGATGAAGGCGGTCCGGTCGCCATCCTCCACGCGGGCATAGCCCTCCGTGAAGGGCATCGCGCTGGCGTAGGTTGTGTTGAGCACGATGGTGCCATCGGTGTCGATGAACTTCCACGCTTCGCTGCCAGCCTCACGCACGGGCGCCAGCCCGACGTCCGAGAATGCGCGCGCCTCGGCAAAGGTGGCCCCGAAAGCGACCGCGCCGGAGCGGTCGATGTACTGCCAGCCATCGGCGGTCTGAACCGGCGCCAGCCCGTCCACGAACTCGCCTGCGGCCGCGTACTGCGGGGCGATCACCTCCGTGCCGGATGCGTCGATGTAGCCCCAGAGGAACCCGGCTCGGACCGCTGCGCGGTCGTCCGACATCTCGAGGGCGCTGTCGTAGGTCGGGTCCACGACCACCGTGCCCGAGGTGTTGACGTAGCCCCAGCCCGCGTCGCTACGGACGGGCGCGAGGTCGCCTGTGAAGCGGCCCGCAGCCTCGTAGGTGGCAGGAATGACGAGCTGGCCGTCCGGGCTGGCATAGCCCCAGACAGCCCCATCGCGAACGGCCGCCAGCCCGTTGTAGACCTCATCGGCGAAGCCGAAGCGCGGCTGGGCGGTCAGGCGCCCCTCCACATCCATGAAGCCCCAGAGGCTATCGACCTGAACAGGGAAGGCCGCCACATCCTGTCGGGTGACGGATCCCCCATCCGAGCCGCCGAGCGTGTCGCACGCGGACAGGGCCAGGATCGCAACGAGAGCAAGAGGAAGAGAACGAAGCATGAGAGCGGGAGCTAGCGGACGACGGTAATGGAGACCGTCCGGGCGGCATGGCCCGTTTCGAGGCGGAGGAGATAGACGCCCGGCGCGAGGGAGGACACATCGAGCGGAACGGTGTGCGCACCGGCAGAAAGCGTGCCGCGCGGCGCCTGGAGCACCGTCCGGCCCTGCATATCCACAAGGCGGAGCGTGGCGGGCCCGGCCTCGGCGAGCGTAATGGGCACCGAGGCGCGGCCTCGGACGGGGTTCGGAGCCACCGGACCGAGCGTGAGGTCGCTCGAGCTGGCAGATTCGTTGGCGACCACGGCTTCAGCCACCAGCCCCTGGAGCGGAGAAAACGACCCACCGAGGATGCCGTTGGACGCGGCAGACTCCAGTCCAAACCAGTTCTGGAGAACACTCGCGTACACGTCGCGGAAGTCCACAGACATCGGCAGCGCGCTGGCGTTCTGCGGGAGCGTGTCCAGCACCGGCGCAGAGCCGTCGCCGTAGAGACCACCGCCGACGGCACCGCCGAAGAGCAGCATCGGGGAGGCCTCGGCATGGTCGGTTCCTTGCGAGCCGTTCTGGCTGATGGTGCGCCCGAACTCCGAGAACGTCATCGTCAACACGCGGTCGGCATCGCCGCTGGCACCGAGGTCGGCGTAGAAAGCCGTGACCGTGTCCGCGATCTGGCGGAGCAGGCCGGGCTGGCGGTTGAGTTGGTTCGAGTGCGTATCGAAGCCGCCAATGGAGACCGCGTACATGCGCGATCCGAGCCCGCCCTTGATGAGCCGTGCGACGGCCGCGAGGCTGGACGCCAGCCCGCCGCCAGGATAGATGGCCTCAGAATCATTCTCGCCAGCCTGCGAGGCGCCGTAGACGGCATCGCGGTAGCGGAGGCCCGAGTTGTAGATCTCGCGGACGAACGCCAGCTCGCCACCCGCGAGCGTGTTGGGTACGTCGGTCTGGTCGTAGTACTGGCCGGTCTGCGCGAGGCGTTCGAACTGCCCCGCGTTCGAGAAACTCATGCCGAGGGATCCACCAGAGCCACGCACGAGCAGCGACGACGCGCCGCCGATGCGGATGGCGACGGGGAAGTCCAGCGGGTCGTTGATGTGGCCGGGGTAGGCCTCATCCACGTAGCGGCCCGTCCAGCCGTCGCTGCGCGTCTGGTTGGACGCGCTGGCAGAGGCCCAGATATCCGTCGAGCGGAAGTGGGAGCGGCTGTGGCTTGGGTAGCCTGCCGAGTGGATCACGGCGAGGTCGCCGTCGCCCCACATCGGCTCCAGCGACTGCATGGCGCCGTTGAGGCCATAGTCGCTGTCGAGCATCATGAGCGAGGACTTGGCCTGCGCGATGGTCGGGCGCCGCTGGTAGTAGGCCGCACTGCTGTGCGGCACGACCATGTTGAGGCCATCGTTGCCGCCGCCAAGCTGGATGATGACCAGCACACGGTCGGTCTCGGAGCGACCGAGGGAGCGGAGCAGCGGCGTATGCGAGGACGCCTGAACGGACCGGGCCTGAGCGCCGGTGCCGATGACAAAGGCACCTGCAGCGGCAGCGGTGGCCTGCGTCAGGAAGTCCCTGCGAGACCACGTGGCGTGGTCGTGGTCGTGGGCGGCGCCATGATCGAGGGAAATGGCCCGTCGGGCTGGCGAGGAGTGGTGGTGGTCACACATGGGTGCGTCGCGGAGTGGGCTGGGGGCGGCGAGCGCGGACGAGCATCGTCAGCTCGTGGCTGACCGAATCGGAGTTGTGGCACCGTGGGCAGTGGGCACCCAGGCGCTTGGCCCGGCAGTCATGCTCCCGGCGAGCGGGTGGCGTCTCCGGACGAGCTGGCGAAGGAGTAGGCATCGGCATCAGACGAGCTGGTATTCCGGGAGATTGACGATGTGCGACAGCAGTGCACGGAGCCGGTCGCGGGAGACGTTTTCGGACGTCAGCGCGATCTCGACCCAGAAGCTTTTGCGTTCGGCGCGGTCGTAGGAGGTCGGCACGCCATCGAGGAGGGTCTGGGCCGCCAGCTCGTCCGTGGCCGCCTCGGTCATGGGCGGCGCGAGCATGTGCGCGGCGAGGTCCGAGGCGATCTGATAGGGATCGGTGAGGTCCGAGAGCTGCTCGATGAGCGGGAGTGGATCGAACGACTCGAAGCCATCGCCACCGTAGATGGCATCGTCGGCGATGCCTCGGCGCTCGGGGATGGTGCCGGTGGTGATCCAGGCGCGGTACTCGAGCGGGTCGTCGTAGCCGGGCCAGCCTTCCACGCTGGGCGGGTTGAGCGCCTCTTGCCCGAGCGACTGCGTCACGATGCGCGTCCGCTCCAGCACATCCTGGGAGGCGGGAATCCCCAACTCGCGCGTCAGCCCGAGGATCAGCTCGAGGGGCGTCTTGATGCGCGCGCCGATGACGGCTTCGTCGTAGAAGTGCGCGCTGGCGAGTAGGGCCTGGACCGCCGCGCCTACATCGAAGCCATTGCCTTGCAGCTCCGACGCCAGCGCGTTGACGACGCCCGGGTTGGGGACGGGGTGGACGAACCACGCGTAGAGCTTGCCTGCCAGGAAGTGCGCCACGGCAGACGCCTTGTGCTGGAAGATGACCTCGATCACCTCGTCGTAGCCGTACGAGCTGGCGCCAGTGCCGAGTGTGGACACATCCACGCCGAGCAGCGTGGTCACGCCCGGGTCGTAGCGGTTGCTCTGGAACTCGCCCCGGATCTGGGACTCATTGACGACCCACCCGGTCAGCGCACGGGCTGCGCCACGGACGTCGTCCTGCGTGTAGTTGTCGGAGCCATCGGCGCCCTTGAGGCCCATCGAGAACAGCTCCAGCAGCTCGCGCCCGTAGTTCTCGTTGATGTCGTCGACGCGGTTGGTGTCGTTGTCGAGGAAGCGCAGCATCGCTGGCAGCTTCCCAATGCCCTCCACCATGGGTCGGAACTCCCCGACGGCGCGCTCGCGCAGGAAGTTGAGGTAATCGACCGCGAAGGCGGCGTGGTAGTAGACGGCGTGGCCGGTGGCGAAGTGGTCGTGCCAGAAGAGGAGCATCTTCTCGCGCAGGCCGCCCTCCACCATCTCGGTGTACCACCCGCGCTGCCACTGGTAAAGCCAGTCGGTGTTGGTGCCGCCGTTGCCGGTGGTTTTGTTCGCCCAGTTGGGCGTATCGGGTAGAGGCCGCTGCTTGGCGGCGTCCACCAGCGCGCTGGCGGCGGCCCCGGCGCTCCCGCGCACGAGGGCAGACACTACGTCGGCCCGTGTGGCGCCAACGTGCGTGCGGCGGATCAGGTGGGTGGCTTCGCGAACGTCCCACGGTCCGGTGTACGGAGCCAGCGAGGCGTGTGCGGTGGCGTGCGGAAGAACAGGGGCCTCGACGCGGGGGCGACGGGCCCGGGCCAAGAAGGCGCGGCGATCCATGTGGCCTGGAGCAGAGTGGACATCGACCCATCCATCGTCCCCCGGGTGGAGCGACGGGCGGATCCGGCTCTGCCGGTCTCGGCCACGCCCAGATCCGACTTAAGCCTCTGGATTCAGGCCGGATCTCCGACGAGCTGGCGTTCCCAAGTGCGCGCCCGAACCGCCCGCTCGAGGAATCCGGGAACCCGTGGCCTATGGCTCATCAGGAGTTCTGCGTTCCGTACCACCGCGTTGGGGAAATGACCCTGCTGAATGATGCACACGGCGCATGACGTTCTGCAAAGGATGCATCCGGGTCGACACTTGTGAGCGTTCTCCCTACCCTCTGTGCAGCTCGCCAACCCAACTCCTAGACGCCGAATGCGCTCTCTCCTTCTCTTCCTCGTACTCGCGACCTACTTCGTGGCGCTGGCGGCCTGCTCTAGCACCGCATACGCTCAGGCCGACCTAGAGACGACCCCCACCCTCGTCATGGTCGAAGAAACGCTTATCCGGGAGGACAGTGTGTCATTCACGTTTGAACGTGGCGCCCTTACGGTGCCTGTCCATCGCGCCCGCGACTCGGAGGAAACGATCTCCGTCGAGGTCATTCGCTTCCAGCGAAATGCCGATGCACCTGCGGACGCACCGCCCATCTTTGTCCTGCGCGGCGGGCCCGGCTGGCCGAGCATTGATGGTGACCTCGAGTCTGATTACTTCCGCTTCTTCCTCCAGCCTCTTCTTGCCGCCTCAGACCTTGTTTTTGTGGGGCAGCGAGGGTTTGGGACGTCGAAGGACACTCCATGCCCGGATCGCGAGCCACTCTCTCTGGAGGACTCGTTTGATGATGCACTTCGGGAGCAGGCCATGCTTGAGGCGCTCGTCCACTGCCGTGAGTTGTGGGAGTCTGAGGGCCTCGACCTCACCGGCTTCAACGTGATCGAGGCCGCCGGGGACGTGGCCGATGCTGCACGGGCCCTCGGATATCGCCAGATCCAACCCTTCGGAAGCAGCTACGGCGGGCATGTAGGAATGGCCGTTCTCCGCTATCACCCTGAAATCGTCGCTCGTGCCACGATCATGGGCCTCGAAGGACCGGACCACACCTACGACTCACCAGACGGCCTTCTCACAACCCTGGAAACCATCGCCGCCGCCGCGGAGGCCTCCGAGGTTCTCGCTCCCCACATCCCAGAAGGAGGGTTGATTGCAGCATACGGGGACCTCATCCGACGTGCCGACGCCGAGCCCATTGTCGTCGAAACAGAACACCCAGACACCGGAGACCTCGTCACTGTCCGTCTCGATGGCGATGACTTTCGCACCCTGTCTCTCGGTGCCACCCGCGGCCTGGCGTGGCGCTACCTCGTGCCCGCCTGGCCCCTCGACATTCTCGCAATGGTCAACGGCGACTACCAGGCCGCTGCCCGGCGCATCATCATCCTCAACACGAGGACCCGCCTGCGAAACGCTGCTTTCTACCAGCTCGACTGCGGGTCTGGAATTACGGCCGAGCGCAGAGAACGCTACCTCCAGTCGGCGGGGATGGCGATCGTCGGGGACGTTGGGCGGTTCTACGATGTGGAGTGTGCGGCGTGGGACGCCGACCTCGGCGACGACTTCCGAACGGGCTTCGTCACCGACATCCCGACGGTACTGATCCACGGGACGTGGGACGCGAACACGCCGTACTCGAACGCTCTCGAGTTGCTCCCGTCCTTCCAGAACCACCACTTCATGACGCTTGAAGGCGGATCTCACGGCGCGCTCTGGGAAGCCATAGAATCTGAGGAGGGTCTTGAGGAGAGTCTCATCCACTGGATGGCGACAGGCAACACGGACCCACTTCCTAAGCGCGTCCAGATTCCTCTGCTTCCCTCAGTCGAGTGGAGAGCCCCCAGTGGCGAGTAGAAACCGGCGGACGCCCCCAGCATCACCGCCTCCTCTTGGGCCCTCTCAGCAGACACGGCACTGCCCCGTCCCTATCGAACAGACACGATCCGAACCCGATTATGCCGGCCGCTGGGCCGTCACCAACAGCCCGGTTCCGGTGTCGTTGTCGCGCTGAAGGTCCACCGCGTTGAGCGCGGCGCCGACGGGCAGCACGGGCAGGTAGTAGAGCGCCACGAGCGGAGCCGTCAGCTTGCTGGCGTTGAGCGCCGTGATGGGCCACTTGACGAGCATCCGCCACGCGGCGGATCCGGCGGGGCCGTACGTGTACTCGGTCTCGGTGACCTGCAGCCCGGCGGTCTCGAGCTTCTCCACCAGCTCGTCGAGCGGGTAGCCGTCGCGGACGTGCTCGCCGATGAAGCTCTCGTCGCCCTCTTCCTCGATGCCGCTGCCACCCTGGTCGCTGGGCGTGTTGACGAGCGCGCTGCCGCCGGGGCGCAGCACGGTCGCGAAGTTGCGGAAGACGGCGCGGTCGTCGAGGATGTGCTCCATCACGTCCACCGAGAGGGCGACGTCGTAGAGGCCGTCCTCGGGCATGGGCTCGGTGAGGTCGAGCTGGCCGAAGGAGACGCGGTCCGCGTAGGGTGTGGTCGCCATGAACGCCTCGGCGCGGTCGAGGTAGTCCTGCTTTACATCCACGGCGGTGACGTGGACGTGCGGGAAGGTCTTGACGAGCCAGTAGGCGTACTGCCCGAAGCCGGTCCCGGCGTCCAGCACGCGGACGGGCTGGCCGGGCGGCTGCGCCTCGATCACGCGCCGGAGTTGCCGCCGCACGTACCACGAGCGGAGGAAGACGGTATCGAGCAGCCGATAGAAGGCCTTGGTTCGGGCGGGCGTCGTCCAGAAGAACGAGCCGAGGCGGTCTTTGACGGGATCGTAGTCCACGGCGGATCAGAAAGCTGCAAGAGACTACGACCCGGCGGCGCGGGCGTGTGCAGAGGATCGGGGAGGACGGTCGCCAGCTCGAGCTGGTGATCTCTGTGGATCACCCGGAATAGAGAGGGGCTCTCCTTTGAGATGGACTGAATGCTATGTGGTCACGTACTCTCACGTATGCTGAGAGGACATACCAAACACGATCTCAAGATGCTCCAGCAACTTGAGGAAAACGAACCCCATTCTCCTGATGGTGACCCCTTCATCCGCATGGCTTCCGGCATGCTCAAAGAGCTGCTATACGCGAAAGGGGATGATCGCTTGATGGTTCTAACAGCCCACGGGTTGGTCGAGCGTGCAGTAGCCTTAGTCCTAGATAATGCGGCAAAAAGAGGCAGAAAGGTTGCGGCCTTGCCTCACTCCACCAAACTCCTCCTAGCTAACGAGATGGGCATAATGCCGGACAGCTCCTACGAGGAGTTGGATTGGTTCAGGAGACTCAGAAACAAGGCAGCGCATGAACCCTATTTCTCTCTGACTGACAAGCATCGAACTCACCTTGCAAGGAATCAATACTTCGATCTTGACATGATCGCTCTCACCTATCCAGACGGTGAGGCCAAGCCAGAGGATTTACTATACCACTACTCATTCTTCAGCATTTTCGCCGCGTTCTGTATCTCGGAGGACGCTCGTTCTCCTGATGCTGATGGGACCAGAGAGATCGAAGGTTAGACAGACGCCAGATCGAGCTGGCGAACTAGTCTGCCGATACTGCCAGCTCGAGATCTTCCTCTCGCTGCGACTCCACCGCTCCTCTCGCGCTCGCCATGAAAGTGACCCTCGACCTCGACCGGCTCTTGCAGGAGGGCCAGATCACGCCCGAGGAGCACGCGCGCTTCTCCGAGCTGGCGTCTCGGGACACGGCCTCGCTGGCGCTCAACATCCTCGTTGCCTTCGGCGTGGTGGCCGTGGCGGGCGGCGCGCTGGCGCTCTTGCAATCCGCCGAGGCGTCGATTGGGCTCGGCGCCGTGACGGGCATCGCAGGAATCGTGCTCGACCGGTCGGAGGCCGAGAAGTGGCGGCCACTCGCGCTCATCCTGCTGCTGATCGGCGCCCTGATGTTCGGCGGCGGCGTGGTGGCGCTCACGAAAGGCTCGGTCGTGGGTTTCGGGCTGCTGGTCGTCGCGTTTGGCGTCAGCGCGTTCCTCGCCAACAGCGGCCTGCTAGTGTCGCTCTCCGCGCTGGCGCTCCTCGCGGCCTCCGGCGGCGCGACCGGCTACTCGCACGCCGCGTACTGGCTCGGCATCGAGCAGCCGCTCGTCACCATCGTGCTGTTCAGCGCCCTGAGTTTCTTCGCGTACAAGCTGGTGCTGCCGCCCGATCCAAGGCGGGTCGCTACCATCTTCTCGCGGACCTGCCTGTTCATCGTCAACTTCGGGTTCTGGATCGGCTCGCTCTGGGGCGATCCGCTGCATCTCTTTGTCGAGGGCGCTACTCGCACCTCGGCCCCGGTCATCCCGGAGTGGGTGTTCGCTGTTGTGTGGGCCGTCGGGCTGGTGGCGGTCGGCGTGTGGGGCGCGCGGGAGAACCATCGGTGGGTGGTGAACCTCGCCGCCGTCTTCGGGGCGATCCACTTCTACACGCAGTACTTCGAGACGCTGGAGGCGTCGCCAGGGTCGGTGCTGGGCGCAGGCCTGATCGCGCTGGGCATCGCCGCGGGACTCTTTCGGTACAACAAGGCCGTAGCAGCACCCGCCTCGGTCCCGGCATAGCGGAGCCTCGAGCGGGTGCACATCGCCAGCTCGACCAGGCGGGGTTCGCGCGGGGTGTAGCTTTCCTTCAT
>JBCBZH010000052.1:0-18879 GCA_039815415.1 Bacteroidota bacterium | reverse complement strand
GGCGGTGGCGTCTACAAGACCGTCTCGCTGTCCGGCACCGTCCAGAACCAGCAGGGCGGCTATGGCACGGTGTGGGTGCCTGTGAGCGGCGTCCAGAACGGCGGATCGGACGGCATCGCCCTGGTGTCTCCCTCAGGCGACGTGGTCGAGTTTGTATCCTATGAGGGCACTGTGACCGCCAGCTCGGGCCCGGCCTCCGGCCAGACCTCGGAGGACATCGGCGTGGCCGAGACGTCGTCCACTCCGGTGGGCCACAGCCTCCAGCTCGCAGGCACTGGCACCGCATTTACCTGGATGGCGCCGGGCACCGCCACGCCAGGCCAGCCCAACACCGGCCAGACGCTCGGCGATGGCTCCGTGCCGGTGGTGGCCTGGATCAATGAGCTACACTATGACAACGCCAGCTCGGACGTGAACGAGGGCGTCGAGATTGCCGGAACGGCGGGCGGTGACCTGACCGGCTGGAGCGTTGTGTTCTACAACGGCTCCAACGGAACCTCCTACGCTACCCTTCCTCTCTCCGGCACCATCGATGCCGAGTCAGCCGGCCTGGGCGCGCTGTGGTTTACCAAGTCGAGCATCCAGAACGGCGCTCCCGACGGGCTGGCGCTTGTGAATGATGATGACGAAGTGGTCCAGTTCCTCTCCTACGAGGGCACGATGACGGCGGCCAATGGCCCCGCTGCGGGAATGACGTCAGACAACATCGGCGTGTCTGAGACCAGCTCGACCAGCTCCAGCTACTCCCTCCAGCTCGAGGGCACAGGATCGGTCTACGCCGACTTTGCGTGGGTGTCTCCGCAAGCCCATTCGCGCGGCGACCTCAACGCAGGCCAGACGATGAGTGCCGCCAGCCGTGAGCAGAGTGTTGCCTCTGATTCTGCTCCTGAGGCCGCGTTCGACCTGACGATCTACCCCAACCCCGTACGTGACCACGCCACAGTCGCGCTGGCGCTCGCCAACGCTGGAGACGTCCAAGTGGAGGTCTACGACACGCTCGGCCGCCAGCTCAGCCGTTCGACGACAGCTCTGAACGCAGGCTTCCAGTCGGTCCCGCTGGATGCGCGAGCGCTTCCGGCAGGAGCCTACATCGTCCGCGTGACGGCGGGGAATGACACTCGCGTAGAGCGGCTGACCGTCGTGCGCTAATGCCAACACTCCGCCAGCTCGAGGTCTCTTACCTCGAGCTGGCGGTTTCGTGGGCCGCGGAGAGGAAGCGCCTCACCGCGTTCTCACGCCCGTCTCGCCTGCGCGTCGGTATCGTCCGGCATGGCGACTCTCTCCTTCGACGCGGTCCACAAGGACTACGGCACCAAGCCCCTGCTCACCGACGTCTCGTTCACCATCGAGCCGGACGAGAAGGTCGGCGTGATTGGTGCCAATGGAGCGGGCAAGACGACGCTGCTCCGGCTGGCTGCCAAGAGTGAATCGCCGGATCGTGGCGTTGTCCGGTGGGGATCGGGCGCGCGGGTCGGGCTGCTGCCCCAGCGGCCCCACTTCGAACCCAATCAGACAGTACTGGATGCTGTGTTTGCAGGCGATGGCCCGGCCATCCGCTTGCTCCGTGACTACGAAGCGGCCGTCCATGCCCTCGAACGCCAGCCCGACGACGCCGAGATCGCGCGGCGCATGAGCGAGCTGGCGACCCGGCTGGACACGTCCGGCGGCTGGGACCTCGAGGCCCGCGTGCGCGCCGTGCTCGACCGACTGGAGATCTCCGATGTGGACGCAGCGGTGGACACGCTCTCCGGCGGCCAGCGCAAGCGAGTTGCGCTGGCGCGCGTGCTGGTGGAGCAGCCTGACCTGCTGATCCTCGACGAGCCCACCAACCACCTCGACGCTGAGACGGTCTCCTGGCTCGAGGGCCTGCTGCGCAACCTGGGTGGTGCGCTTCTCCTCGTCACGCACGACCGCTACGTGCTCGACCGCGTGACCAACCGAATGCTGGAAGTCGGCGGCGGGCACGTCCGACGTTACGTCGGCACGTACTCGGACTATCTGCAGGCCAAGGAGACCGAAGCCGCACAGGCCGACGCCGCCGAGAAGACGCGCGCCAACCTCGCCAAGCGCGAGCTGGCGTGGCTCCGGCGCGGAGCGAAGGCCCGCACGTCGAAGTCCAAGCATCGCATCGCGAAGGCTCATGCGCTGCTGGATGCCGCCCCCGATAAACCCGACGCCGAGATCGAGATCGCGTCCGTCTCCACGCGTCTCGGAAAGAAGGTCATCGAGTTGGCGGACATCACGCACGGCTACGACGGGCGCACGCTCATCGACGGCTTCACGTACACGATCCCACGTGGCGACCGCCTTGGCATCATCGGCCCAAACGGGGCAGGCAAGACGACGCTACTGGAAATCCTCGCTGGCCGGCTCCAGCCCGACGCGGGCACGGTCGAGCACGGACCCACGGTGTCTATCGGCTACTACGATCAGGAGAGCCGCGCGCTGGCGGACGCAGGGGGCGAAGGCAGCGAGCAGCGCGTGATCGACTACATCGAGGAGATTGCTGAGAACGTGCGCACGGCGGATGGGTCGCTCATCACGGCCAGCCAGATGCTCGAGCGGTTCCTGTTCCCTCCGAAGCAGCAGTACACGCCAGTCGGGCTGCTCTCCGGCGGCGAGCGGCGACGCCTGTACCTCCTCCGCGTGCTGATGGGCGCCCCCAACGTTCTCATCCTCGACGAGCCCACCAACGACCTAGACATCCCCACGCTCGTCGCGCTGGAAGACTACCTGGACTCGTTCTCCGGCGCCCTCGTGGTGGTCTCGCACGACCGCTACTTCCTCGACCGCACCATCGACCACCTGTTTCGGTTTGAGCCGGGCGGTCGGCTCCGCGAAATCCCCGGTGACTACAGCGCATGGCTGGAGATCCAGGCCCGCGAGGAGGCCGCAGCCGCACGGCAGGCCAAAGCCCAGGCGCCTCCGCCAGCTCGAGAAGCCGACAAAAAGCCCAAGCCCGCCTCCGCCAAGCTGTCCTACAACGAGACCCGCGAGCTGGCGATGCTCGAGGAACGGATCGAGCAGGCCGAGGCTCGTCAGCCCGAGCTGGAGACGGCGCTGATGGAGCACGCGACAGATGCGGAGAAGGTGATGGCGCTCTCGGACGAGCTGACGACCCTGACCCACCAGCTCGAGGCCGACGTGGAGCGCTGGGCCGAGCTGGCGGAACGGGCATAGGGACTTCCGAGCACCAGGCTGGCACAGGACCTGCGTGATCCGAGGCGAGAGGTATGTTGAGATGCCATCCAAAACCAATGGGTTGCCATGCCTCTCTCAGTCACACAGCTTGCTGATCGTCACGCCGCGCTCATGGCAACCCCAGAGGCGTTCCTGAAGCGGAACGTGATCTATCTGCCCGTCGCTGGGATTGCGCCGGCTCAGGGGATGCATCCGGCCTATTTCTATGAGACGCGCTCTGTTGCTGAGCGCCAGCGACCGGGCGTGCTCCTCGGGGTTGCCACGCGGTGGGCGTATCGCCCGTACGTCTTTGAGGTCAGCACACGCAATCCCAATCTTGGCGTCGGAGGGGCGGTCTGGCCCCCGGGCCATGCCCAGCATGTTCCCCGCGTCTACCCGGTCCCTATCCACTGGATCGCCACGCGCTTCTTCCCAACGCCACCTCCCCCTGCAGCCCCTCCACCATTTACGTGGTACTCGCTCACGGGCGGGCCGAACTTGATGATCACGCAACGGCTGACGGGCTGCACGTTCGCCATTCGCGTCCATCATGGAGACGTGCAGGTGGCCCACATCGCCCCCAATGGCGAAACCGGAGCCGCCCTCCATGCCCGGCTCGATGCTCACTTTGGCGTTGGGCACGGGTACACGCTGTATGGCCGAGGCGCTCCATACGGGCAAGGCCGGGATGTCACCATCATCGGTGTCCGCCGACCGGCTGGATGGCAGATCTATGCCCAGAAGATGGACCAGGGGACGTTCAAGGTCCGAAGCCTGCACCGCATCTACTAGGCCGCAGGGCCCTAAAGCGCGTCAGGCGACAAGGGCCTCTTGAGGGCTCTCCGCCATCCCGACCGATCTCGTTTGCACCGTTGCGAGCGCCAACGCCAGCGCCGCTCGGTCAATGGGCTTGGTCAGGAACGCGTCTGCTCCGGCATCCAGCGCTGCCTCGCGGTCGCTTTCGAGCGCGTTCGCCGTCAGCGCGATGACCTCAGGCTGGAGATCGGGCGGCAATTCCATTCGAAGGCGGCGCGTGGCCGCGTGGCCGTCAAGCTGGGGCATCTGCACATCCATCAGCACCACGTCTTTCGGATGCCCTCGCTCAACGGCGGTGCTCAATGCGTCCAAGGCCTCAACGCCATTGGATGCGATCTCGACATCGTCATATCCCAGGCGATCCAGCACGCGCGCAATCACCCGCTGGTTCACAGGGTTGTCTTCTGCGACCAGTACCCGCAGCGCCGCCACCGGCTCGGGGGCCGCTCTAGGTACGGTTGGCTGGACGCTTTCAGCCACGGGCGCCTCCACGACGAACGAGAACGTGGATCCTGTCCCGATGTCGCTCGTTGCCGTCAGCTCGCCTCCCATGGCCTCGGCCAGACGCGATGAGATGGTAAGTCCAAGACCCGTGCCCCCGTACTGGCGCGTGGTGGAGGCGTCGGCCTGGGTGAAGGCATCAAAGATGGTCTCGAGGCGGTCGTCTGAGACGCCGATTCCTGTATCGACCACATCAATCTGAAGACGTGCCAGCGCGGGGACCGTGACCCGAACCGTAGCGCCCCCTTCCGGAGTAAACTTGACTGCGTTCGAGAGCAGGTTCAGCACCACCTGACGCACACGCGTCGGATCTCCCATGACCGCGTCTGGCACTCCATCTGCCACCTCCACAGCGAGGTGGAGCCCCTGTTCCTTGGCCTGGGGCCGCAGGATGTCCACCGCCTCCCGGACGAGCTGGCGAGGAGAGAACGGGATGGTCTCCAGCTCGATGCCTCCAGCTTCGATCTTCGAGAAGTCTAGGATGTCGTTGATGATGGTCAGCAGCGTGGTCGCGCTGGTCCGAATGGTGCCCACGCACTCGCTTTGCTCGGTGTCCAGCACAGTATCCGAGAGCAAGTCTGCCATTCCGATGACGCCGTTCATAGGTGTCCGGATCTCGTGGCTCATCGTCGCGAGGAATTCGGACTTCACGGCAGACGCGTGCTCGGCTCGGGCTTGCTCGCGCTCTGCCTGCTCCCGAGCTGCGATGAGGGCCTCGTTGGACGACCGGAGGGCTGCCTCGGTTTGAAGCCGCACAGCCGTCAGGATGGACATTCCCAACGTGACCACAGTGATGGCCGCACACGCTACACCGAGTTGCTGAACAGGCATCACCCCCCAGAGCACTCCGCTTCCGACGAACACAAGCGCAGACAGCCCATAGATGAGCACGTCCTTCCAAGAGATGGCCAGGATGCTGATGGCGACAGTCACCATAGACAGCACAACGACCAGCCACAAGTCCTCATCCGGACGACCCGACACCATCATCTTGGCCGAGTCGGCGCCAGAGATGAGATAGGCCGTCGCGATCGCAATCTCACGCGTTCGGGAATGCAGCCCGGCATGCAGGTACGTCGCGACCACCGAGATCAGTGGAAACGAGTACACACAGACGCCGAGGAGCGTCACCCACGAGGTTGTGATGCCATACAGGCTGATGTTCACGGTCAGCCCCGCCGCTCCCGTGAACACGAGGAGCGCACGATGTAGAGCAGCCTGGGAGGATGGGGGGCGTTTCATGGCGACATCGGCCAGGTCGCTTATCGTCCCCTCAGAATGCACTCAAGGGCCCCGACTTACATGTTGACCAACGGGTTCTCTACCGTGACATCATTCGGCGCAATCTTCCACGCTCCGACAACCCTGCTGCATCATCTTGGCGCCCCGTTCTCTTGCTCTGCCGTGCGCGACGTTTTTCATGCGCTGCTGTTCGTAGCGCTTGTCCCAGCTGCTTCTGCACAATCCATCGCCCCGGGGCTGACCGGCACGGATCTGCTCCGGGCCCTGGAAGACACCTACGGCCCTGCCACTGTCGCATCGAGTGCGGCCAGCAAGGATGCTCTCTATTCCGTGGTCGATGTCGAGACGCGAGCTGGCGAGGACGGCGTCGCTGGGGTCTACACGGACTGGTTCGTCGCGTTCGACTGTTCGCCGTCCTGTGATCCGAGCCAGGATGTGTTCAACGGTGGCTCCGGCATCAATCAGGAGCACGTCTGGCCCCGCAGCCAGGGCACGGGCTCCGGGCTGGCGGAACGTGACATGCACCACCTCTTCCCCAGCCGTGTGGATGTCAACTCGGACCGAGGCAGTCTGCCCTTCGGCGACAGCAACGACGCGCAAACGCAGACCTGGTACTATCTCGACCAGAGCACGTCCACAGACCCACCGCTCGCCACACGTGCCCTGTGGAGCGAGCGCATCGTGAACACCGTCTTCGAGCCCCGAGAGGACCGCAAAGGCGACATCGCCCGGGCGCTGTTCTACGTCTATACGATGTATGGCCCCGAGGGAACGGACCAGGTCAGCACGGCCTTCTTCACCGCGATGCAGGACACGCTCCTGGCGTGGCACCGAGCAGATCCAGCCACGGCCGATGACGTGGTGCGGTCCGAGCGGGTCGCGGCATATCACACCACGTCCTCCGGCACCGATGCCATCAATCCGTTCGTGGTGGACTCGTCGCTGGCCGCTCGCGCCTTCGTCGACGCGCCCTCCCTCACCCTGACCCTGCTGCTCCAGGGAGCCTACATGCCAGGGACACCTGGCACGATGCGAACCGACCTCTCGGCCGTGCTTCCGGAGACGGACCCGATGCTTGGCATCCGCGTCGTGTCCTCCGGCTACTTCACGGCGGATGCCACCGGCCTGCGTGTGGTGGATTGGGTGCTCCTCCGATTCCGAGACGCCAGCCCGACGGGAACCGTGGTCGCGGAGACGGCGGCCCTGCTGCTTGAGGACGGATCTGTTGTTGATCTGGACGGCGGTGCTGTGCCCGTTCCGACCACCGGGAGTCGCTACGTGAGTGTGAACCACCGCAACCACGAGGAGATCACGACAGCGGTGCCTCTAGTGTTCTCGCCAGGTGGCACCGTCGGCTACGACTTCTCAACGGATGCGAGTCAGGCCCACGGGTCCAACGCGCAGGCCTCCACGTCGGACGGTCGGGCGGCGCTCTGGGCAGGCGATGCCACGGGCGACGGGCTGGTGACGGCCCCAGACTTCAACGTCTACTCCGCATCCTCAGCGGCGGGTGAGACCGGCTACCGCGCCGCAGACTTCACCCTCGACGGGCTGGTGACGGCCCCAGATTTCAACCTGTACATCGCCAGCTCGAGCGCAGGGCGCTGAGTCCGACCACATCGTCAGGCGAGAGCATGAAACCAACGCGCCCCTCCGGGGCACGAAGGGGCGCGAGAGCCAACGACCGGACTTGAACCGGTGACCTGCTCATTACGAATGAGCTGCTCTACCAACTGAGCTACGTTGGCCTGTCGCCGACCAGCCACGAGCTGCCCGGCAGGCGCAAAACCTACGGCGCCAGCTCGTCGCTTGCACACCCGGGCAGCCCGAAATCCATGTGAACGCGGCTGGCGATTTACCCGGGGGTAGTAGGCCTTCGCAAACGGACACTGTCTGCTCTAGTCTCTTCGGATCTTCTGCACATCCTACCTGCTGCCCCAATGCCGCTCACTGCCCTTCGCGCCGCCCTCGCGGACATCATGGATCTGCGCCACGCCGCAGCCGTCCTTGAGTGGGACCAAGAAACCCACATGCCTTCGGGGGCCGCAGAGGCCCGCGCCCAGCAGGTTGCCACCCTTCGCCGCATCGCCCACGAGCGGTTCACCAGCGACGAACTGGCGACTCTGCTGGACCGTGCCCTGCCGGAATCTCGCCGGGATGTTGACCTCGTCCGCATCACCCGGCGAGACTGGCAACGCGCGACGCTCCTCCCGGCGCGCCTGGTCTCCGAGCAGGCCGAAGCCTCAGGCCGCGCCAAGACGGCCTGGAAACGGGCTCGAGAGAGCGATGACGTGACGGGGTTCACTCCACACCTTCGCCAGCTCGTGGAGCTGGCGACAGAGGAAGCCAACAGGGTGCGCCCGCTGATTGCCGAGGAGCGCGGCGAGAGCTATGCCCCATCCAACGCCGACGCGCGCTACGACGCGCTCCTCGACACGTACGAGCCCGGCGCGTCCACGGAGGACATCGCCCGTGTATTCGCGGATCTCCGCCACGAGCTGGTGCCACTCGTAGCGGCCATAGCAGAGCGACCTGTGCCCGAGGATGCCATCCTGCACCAGCCCATGCCAGAGGCCGCGCAGTGGGCGTTTGGCGAAGCCGTAGCAGCTGACTTCGGGTATGACTTCGATCATGGGCGCCAAGACCGTTCCGCTCATCCGTTCACCACGTCGTTTGGGGTGTCGGACGTACGAATCACGACGCGCATCGACCCGAACTTCTTCCCAACCGGTTTCTTCGGGACCATCCACGAGGTTGGACACGCCCTGTACGAGCAGGGCATCGATCTGGATCTGGACCGCACGCCCCTCGCCGATGGGACATCACTTGGCATGCATGAGAGCCAGTCGCGACTCTGGGAGAATCTCGTCGGACGCAGCGAGGGCTTCTGGCAAGGGCGCTATGCCGACCTTCAAGCCCTCGCCCCGTCCTTGTCCACCGTCCCACGTGACACCTTCGTCCGGGCCATCAACAAGGTGGAGCCGTCTCTCATCCGGGTCGAGGCGGACGAGCTGACGTATCACCTGCACGTGCTCCTGCGGTTCGACATCGAGCGCCAGCTCGTTGCAGGCACCCTGGATGCCAACGACGTGCCCGAAGCCTGGAATACGACCATGCAAGACCTCCTCGGCATCACGCCTCCATCCAACGCCGATGGCTGCCTGCAAGACATCCACTGGTCGCTCGGTGCCTTCGGCTACTTCCCCACGTACACACTCGGCACGTTGATGAGCGTCCAGCTCTGGAATGCTGCCGAGCGCGACCTTGGCTCCCTCGCCCCTCAGCTCGCCGACGGAACCTTTGCTCCTCTTCTGGACTGGCTCCGCACACACATCCACCGCTGGGGCCGCACGCGCAGCGCTCGTCAGATTCTCCAGGATGTAACGGGATCAGATCTGGACGCTGCTCCCTGGCTTGACTACGCTCGCACCAAATACAGCGCGTTGTACGACCTATAAGCGCCCCATAGCCCCGCTCGTACCTGTCGCCTCAAACGAGAACAGAGCAACCCAGGCCGGCCACTACACAGGGTTCGCCAGCTCGACGGGTGCTGCCTCGAGCTGACGACCCTGTCCGCCACGCTGTCACGCCCCAAGCCGAGCGAGCGCAAGAGCGAAGACCCCGGCTGCCATCGCTCCCTTGAGCCATCCCCGGGCCGATGAGGCGGCTGGACGCATCGCCGCGCGGTCGGCAGTGGCAAGGGCCCAGCCAGCAGCGAGAAGGCATCCAGCACACGCCAGCCCGTAGGCGAGAAACGATGTCCCTACCTGCGTCAAGGACGGCAGCGGAAGCAAGATCAGCGTCAGCCCGATCAGGCCTAGCGCAAGCCGTGATGTCCACCAAGAACCCTTCACCACGGCGAGGGTGCGCGCTCCTTCAGCACCGTCGCCTTCTACGTCTTCCACATCTTTCACGATCTCGCGTGCGAGCGTGATGAGAAAGGTCAGGCCCACGCCAACCGCAACCGTCGGCGTGACCGTCCCGACCGCCAACGCGCCATAGACCAGCGCGAGCGCAATCACGAACGCTACGACGAGATTCCCCCACCCCGGCGTTCCTTTCAGGGAGATGTTGTAGAGCCACAACAGCAGCGCCGACCCTAGAGCTACCGCTCCAACGCCCCACGATACGGCCCCACCCAGAACGACGCCGACAACCGAGAGGCCAATCCAGACCGCCCTGGCGGTTGCCGGAGACACCGCACCCGAAGCCACAGGCCGATCTGGGCGGTTCCGCCGGTCAATGTCGATGTCGATGACATCATTGCACGCGTTGGAGGCGGCTCCCACCAACGCGCCCGACACCATCGCGAGAAGCAGTTGCGCACTCGCAGGAGCCTCGAACACCTCATGTCCTACAGCTAGAATGCCACCGGCGGCGATACCGACCAAGGACAGCACAAGGTTCAACGGTCGGAGCAGGCGGAGAAGAGGAGGCATAGTCCATCACGAAGCCGATTAGCAGTCCCGAGAGGTCATCTCTCGAGCTGACGAAAAAACCGCCGCCCTGCGCGGTGCAGAGCGGCGGTTACCACCGGGTCCAGAAGTGGACTCAGTCATTGTCTTCGAGCGTCATCAGGTAGTCCTCCACGCTGCCCACACTCACGCGGGTCTCCCCTTTCACCTTCCGGGCCTTGATGCTGCCCTGCCGGATCAGCTTCTGCACCTGGTTGCGATCGATGAGTTTGAGCAAACGCCGCGCCTCCGTACGGCTGACGGTGTCGTCGCGATACTCGGTAGCGAATCCTTGCAGGAAGTCGAGGGAGGCATCCGCGATGTCAATGAGGCGGACTTCTTCGTTGTCATCCGACACGCCCCAGCCGAGGGAGGCGCTGATCAGGCCTCGGTCCGTCCAGCGGACCAGCGTCTGACGGGGAATGCGAAGGGCCTCGGACAGCTCATCGAGGCGGAGCGACTGGGCGACGGTGGTCTCTGGCATAGGAGCGGACGGCTGGGGAAGGAGAGAAATACTTGTTCGCTCACCTATTACGCCCCTGCCTTCGATTTGCTCCCTGCATTCAAACTTTTCAGTACCGCCTGAATGGTGGCATCAGAGCGATGCCCGGTCCGTCAGCTCGTCGAGACCGTCTCGCGTCAGCACGCGCCAGTTCGGACTTCCGAGGCCTCCGCTCTGCGTCCGGCGGAAGGTGGCTCGCAGCAACAGCGTCTTCCCTCGCTCCTGCGCACCATCGGCAAATGCGGAGGGCGTAAACCGAAACACAAACGTGGCCGCCGTCGGGTCTACGCCCACTTCTCGCCCAACCAGGTCCGCTACAAACTGTGCCTCATCCGTAATCGGAGCGCCGTTTGAGACCCTGTCATCCACGACGATGGTATGAGGCCGCCGCTCGTCGTCCACTTCGAAGACACGAACGCGTGCGGCACGCTCGGCCGCGTAGGCTCGCCAACTGACCTCTTGGTCCTGGAGCGGTTGCGTTTGAGCATTGGCGACATCGGCACCGAGAAGACAAGCGATGAGAACGAGAGCGAGACGCATGGTTTCAGGAGGGTGAGTCGTGGGGGACGACGCCTCCCTAGACCCCTGGGGGGCCGGGATCTAACCTCACCTCCGAAAAACTTAGGACGCTGCTGCGCGCGCCTGATCCACAGCACGCCACAGATACCACGCCGCCAGGCTCCGCCACGGCCGGTAGCGCTCGCCTTCGTTCGCCAGCTCGCGAGCGGTCGGGCGCGTCTCGGCGCCAGAGATCAGCCTGTATCCCTCCTGTACCCCAAGATCTGCCGACGGCCACACATCCGGGCGCCCCAGGTTGAACATGAGCATCATCTGCACCGTCCATGGCCCAACACCTCGAACCGCCGTCAGCTCGCGTACGATGGCGGCATCGTCAAGGTCCAGGAGCACCGCCCGAGCCGGAAGCGATCCCTCGAGCTGGCGGCGGACCAAGTCCTGAACGGCGGCCACTTTGGCTCGCGATAGGCCACAAGTGCGAAGAGCCTCCACCTCTGCAGCTGCCAGCGCGTGCGCATCGGGCTGGCGACCATCGCCGAACGCGGTGAGCACACGGCCGTGAATGGTGGCCGCAGCCTTGCCACTGAGCTGCTGATAGACAATCGAGCGCAAGAGCGCGGGCAGCGTCTCATCGGGCCGCAGCGTGAGTGTGGGAGGCCCAACGGCCGCGATCACGTCTGCCAGCCGGGGGTCTGCCTCCGCCAGCTCGTGCGAGGCCTGGATGGCGTCGTACGGCAACGCGTCGAGCTGGCGATCAGGCATACTGCGCGGAGGAGGCTCTGACTTCCGTCTCCGGTCGTTGGCGCCTACTCATCACCGTAGATGCCTGTCGTAACGACGCCGCTACGCGTGATGGTTGCCCGGTACATGCCCTCCGTGTTGAACGGCATGGACACGTTGCCGTCGCGGTCCAGGGCGATCACGCCGCCGGTCCCTCCCGAGGCCTCGAGCTTGGTGTTGATGACGTGCGTGGCGGCCTCATCTACGGATTCGCCGAGGTACTCCATCCGAGCCGAGATGTCACGCGCGACGCCGAGCCGGATGAAGTACTCGCCCCATCCGGTCGCGCTGACGCCGCAGGTCGCATCGTCGGCATACGTCCCGGCTCCGATGATGGGCGCATCGCCAACGCGTCCCCATCGCTTGTTGGTCATGCCCCCCGTGGACGTCCCCGCAGCCAGATGTCCATTCTGGTCGAGCGCCACGGCTCCCACTGTCCCATGCATCTGCCACGGCTCTGGCTCGGCCTCTCCTGGCAGCCCCAGCGCAGCTCCAGACTGCTCTCGCTCGCGCCGCTGAACGCGATCGAGCGACGCCCGGCGGCTCTCGGTGTGGAAGTATGTGTTCGGCACCAGCTCGAGGCTTTGCTGCAGGGCAAATTCCTCGGCTCCGGATTCCGTCAGCATCACGTGAGGCGACGCCTCCATCACCGCCCGCGCGAGATGAATCGGGCTGCGAACGTGCATGGTGCCTGCGGATGCCCCTGCAAGCCCAGTCGCCCCATCCATCACCGAGGCATCGTGACGAACCGTGCCATCGGCGGCGAAGACACCACCCCGCCCGGCATTGAACTGCGGGTCCTCTTCGAGCACCTGAATCGCAGCCAATACTGCATCCATCGCTGAAGCGCCAGCCCCAAGTTCGCTGTGCCCTGCACGGAGAGCCTCTTCCAACGATGCCCGGATGGAGGCATCCCGCTCGTCGGTCATGTTCGCGCGGAGGATGGTGCCCGCCCCTCCATGAATCACCAGCACAACGGGATCGGCCGGCTGAGCAGAAACCGGCGCGCCCGGGAGGGAGACCAGAGCGACGAGGACGGCGGCGAGGAGAAAGCGCATGGGAATGAGGATCGAGCTGGCGACCAAGATATCGGAGCGAGACCTCGGACGCGTGACCGACTGCGGCCTCCCCGCGGCGATCCCATCGACCTCACCATACGGCGCTCGTGTCCACCCTAGACGACGACGCGTATGGCTTAATGGGCCAGAATTGCCCATTTCACTGCCTCAAGCGGGCGGGTATGGAACTTGAAGGCTTCTGGATGTCGTAAGATGAGGTCCCTTCTCACGTCCCCCACTCTCCACCACACATCACCTCGAACCCATGACTGCCACACGTCTTCGCTACGCACTTCCGCTAGCCCTCACTCTCATTTTCGGTTTCACCCAGGTCGGGTGCTCCTCCATGAACCGCACCGGTAAGGGCGCCGTCGTTGGCGCAGGTGCAGGTGCCATCATCGGCGGCGTTGTCGGTCGCGCGACAGGCTCCACAGCTCGAGGCGCCATTATCGGCGCAGCTGTCGGCGGCACCGCGGGTGCAGTCATCGGTCGCCAGATGGACAAGCAGGCTGCCGAGCTGGATGCCGAGCTGGAGAATGCCTCCATCGAGCCGGTCCCCGGTGACGACGGCAACACCGCCGGTATCGCCATCCGCTTTGACAACAACCTGCTGTTTGATCGCGGCCAGGCCACGCTTCGCGCTGGCGTCCGGGCCGATCTGGCAGACCTGGCATCCAGCCTCCAGAACTACCCCGGCCACGACCTCCAGATCGATGGCCACGCGTCCACGGATGGCCCGGCGGACTTCAACCAGACGCTGAGTGAGAACCGTGCCCAGGCGGTTGCCAACTTCCTCGCGGCCAACGGCGTCTCCCGCGCCCGAATGGATGCGCGTGGATACGGTGAGACCAGCCCGCTCGTTGCTGAGAACACCGAAGCCGACCGTGAGCTGAACCGACGCGTCGAGATCTCGATCTTCGCGAGCGACGAGTACCGGAGCGAGGTCGAGAGCCAGACCAACTAGGTCTCTGCCCTCGTCCGCCTGTCGGACGCTAGCTTCTGCGGCCCCTCGTCCTTACCGGACGGGGGGCCGCTCTGATTTCCTCACCGCTGCCAACGATGCCCGACCGAATCGAAACGCCCTACGACGCACGGAAGACGATGCGACCCGACGAGCTGGCGACGTGGAATGAAATGCGCCTCAAAGACACCTGGCGCGTGTTCCGAATCATGAGCGAGTTCGTCGAAGGGTTCGAACGACTGGCGCAGTGCGGCCCCAGCGTGTCCGTGTTTGGATCGGCCCGCACGAAGCCGGGAACGCGCTACTACGAGATGGGCGTGGACGTGAGCCGAGTCCTGGCCGAGAGTGGCTATGCGGTCATTACCGGCGGCGGGCCTGGCATCATGGAAGCAGCCAACAAGGGCGCGCAGCAGGGCGGCGGCACGTCTGTGGGTCTCAACATCACCTTGCCGCACGAACAAGGCGGAAACCCCTACATCGATCCCCAGCATAACCTGATGTTCGACTTCTTCTTCGCGCGCAAGACGATGTTCGTCAAGTACGCGCAGGGATTTGTGGTGCTGCCGGGTGGGTTTGGAACCATGGACGAGCTGTTCGAGAGCCTGACCCTGATTCAGACCCGCAAGACGGCTCGATTCCCGGTTGTCCTGATGGGAACGGATTACTGGACGGGCCTGCTCGACTGGATCGAGAACACCCTCAAAGCAGAAGGCTACATCTCGCCAGAGGACACCGATCTCTTCCAGCTGACCGACGATCCGAACGAGGCCGTCGCGATGATCGATAGCTTCGTGCACGAAGCCGGCCTCACTCCGAACTTCTAGTCGCCAGCTCGGCGCCGTCTCGCTCAGACACCAGCCCGTCCATCGGCCTGGACACCCAGGGCGCACGAAAACGCCCCACGAGGCCGTTTCGGGCAGCGGCACGGTCTCTGTATTTTCCGGGCCGGTTCCCCCCACCAGCCGTCACCCTCCTTCCGAATGTCTCGATTCTCTCTGCTTGCCGTCCTGGCGCTCGTCTTCAGCCTCGCGCTGCCTGCTTCCGCACAGGACACCATGCCCGTCGCCGCAGACTCGGTCCTAGCCGACACGTCCGACGCCTCCAACCCCGAACTCGCTCGCGCCCTCTACGACCAAGCCGAGGCCGCTGCCGACACCTCCAATTTTGAGGCAGCACTGGGACTCTACGAGCAAGCTCTCGAACTCGACGCAGCCAACGCCCGCATCGCTCTCGGCCGCGCCCGGACCCTGGGCCAGCTTCGCCGCTTTGAAGACTCTCGAACCGCCTATGAGAATGCCGTCAAGCTGGCGGAAGCGGCCGAGGACAACGCGGCTCTGAACGCCGCGAGCAACGAGCTGGCGCGTCTGGTAGAGGGCTTGGAAGCCCGTGCTGCCACCCAAGCCACAGCGGAGGCGTTTAACAACGCCGTCTCTCTTCTCTCAGCCAACCCGACGCCAGCGCAGGCCGAAGAGGCACTTGGGATGCTCAACCAGGTCATGGAAGCCGGGTATGACTCCACGCGAACAGCGTTCTACTACGCTCAGGCCTACAACGCCATGGATCGCGGTGCCGACGCCCTGCCCTATGCCGAGGCCGCAGTCGCCGCCAGCGAAGGCGAGGCCGACCGCTCGGGCTACTACATCCAGCTGGGCCTGGCCCACATGAAGATCGGTAACACAGAGGAAGCCCGCGCTGCCTTCGAGCAGACCCAGGGAGGCGCCTGGGAAGGCTGGGGCACCCACTACATCGGCCAGCTCGACGACGGCGGCGGCACCGACTGACCGCTCCGCTCGCAGCCATTTAGAGCGCCGCGTTGGGAAGAGCCCAGCGCGGCGCTTGCGTGTTTCCCCGGGATGCGGCTCAGACCGTGCGGCGGCTTCCGAGGAGCCAGATCACGATCAGAAACAGGATCGGGAGGAGGATGGATGCAATGGGCATCCATACCAGCCCGGTCAGGTCGTGGCCGACGGATGGGGCAAGGACAAGTGCAGTCATGGGGTGTGCGCTAGCTTGACGCGAAGCTACGTCCGCCACGACCCAACGGTCTGCGGTAGCCAGCTGGCGATTCGGTGTCTCATGCCGCCGCACTCACACCCCGCTCTGCTATGTCGTCGTTCACGTTTACCGAAATCGTCCGCCTCGCGCAGATTGGTGTGGACGGCTGGGGGCGAAACCTGCTCCGAAATCTGGCCGCTCTTCCCAGCGCTGAGCTGGTCGTCATTTGCGACACCGATGACACCTTGCTGTCCGCTGCCGCCCAGATGGCACCCCGCGCCCGAACCACGTCGCGGATCGAAACGGTCCTCGCCGATTCGTCGGTCGATGCCGTCGTGATCGCGCCCAGCGCGCGCTCTACAGCCATCGCAACCGACTGCCTCGAAGCTAGGAAACATGTGTTCGTCGAGGCACCGCTGGCTGAAACGTCTGAGGCCGCCTCAGCCCTGGTCTCCCTCGCCAGCTCGAAGGATCTCCTGCTGATGACAGGCCATGTACTGCGCTACCATCCTGCGATTCAGCGACTTCAGACGGTCATCGACGAAGGCACCCTCGGGACTCTTCGCACCCAGTCCTGGCACCTCGGCGGGCTAGGGAGTGCATCGACTGTCTCGGTTCTGGATCAGTTGGGCCCTTCGGCTCTGTCGGTTACGCAGGCACTCATGCAGGACACGCCGACCGCTGTCACAGCACATGGGCGTCGGTACACGACCGACGGAGCCGAGGATGTGGTCATGCTCACCATCGAATTTGGCAGCGAAGCTCTCGCCCATCTGCACCTCAGTCGGAGCGAAGTGCTGAAGACCCGCAGGCTGACCGTCGTGGGCTCCCAAGGCCTCGCTGTATTCGACGACATGGCTCCGACCAGGCCTCTCCAACTCGTCTCCAGAGTGGATGCCGTGGATGATCGGACACGGATGGATTATGCTCAGGCGCCCCGAGCCCGCTGGGGTGAGGTCCACCTGCCTCGCCTCTCAACCCAAGAGCCTCTAGCACTCGAGTGCCGAGAGTTTGTCGCCGCTATCCGCGAACAACGCGCGCCTCTCACGGATGGGGCCGACGGGCTGGCGACGGTCCGCCTGATGGAGGCGGCCAAACGGTCTCTGCGCACATCGGCCGTCCGCATCGAGCTGGCGTAGCCCAGGGCACTTTGCGAGGTACCCCTTGCCCTGAGTCAGGACTGTGGCTAGGATCGTAGCTCGCCTAGACGCTCCGAGTATGCGAACGATGTCTCTAGCCCTGGCCGCCCTGATCCTGGCAGGCTGCGACGCCGGAGACACCTGCACCGACGAGCTTCGACGCATCACGGTCCGTGTGGTGGACGAAGAGGGCGCGCCGGTCAAATTCCTCCGAACCCGGCTTACCAACACGCGAAACCTGCAGGCCATCGGCTTCTCGATTGCGGATTCGCTCGGGGAGTACACCCTCCTGACAGACAACAACCTGGCCTTCGTTCAGCGCAGCGGCGATCTGCTCACGTTCGAGGCCACGGACGACACCGTGTTCGCCAGCGCGGAGTTCACCGTCGGGCGAGAGGACTGCCACGTGGCCCTGTTCGAAGGTCCCGACACCATCGTCGCGGAGCCCATCGACACCTCCACGGAATAAGAGAGGCTCGCTCCAGACCGGAGCGAGCCTCAACCGGGCGCCAGCCCGATGGGATCAGTTGGTGCTGATCGAACGGAGAATGCGGCGACGTTCTCCAAGGACATCCCGCCACTCGGACTCCTCAACGGCGTCGTCACCCATGTAGTAGTCCCAGCGCTCAACCGTGTCCTCCGTTATCACGACGGGCGTTGCCATGATAGCGGTGCGCTTGAGAAGCGGTTGGAGGCCCATCTGGTGCACGAACGTGATCTGACAGTCGCCAGATTCGACGCGCCGGACGCTGAGCCAGTTATCGCCACAAACGTGGCAGGTAAAAAAGCGGGCCTCGTGATCGTCGAGCAGACCCAACTCGGTGGTCTCGTCTGCCTCCAACTCCATGGGAAGCATAGAGTACGAGCCACAAGCCTTGCATTGAAGTCGGTCCATTGGGGATGTGTGGGATCAATTGTTCGCAGGATAACGGCCTCCCTGGGATCGCGGTCTACCCGAAGGCTGTTTTCATGGTGTCGCCACGACTCATCCCGTGCCTTCTCCAGCGTCCTCCTCCATCGCCCCCTACCTTGCCGAACTGCTATCGGCACGGGGTCCAGCCACGGTACCGCCGCTGGGGCCTCGCATCACGGTTGCCACCTACAACGTGCACCGATGGGCGGGCGTACGCGGGGGCCGCGCCTATCGCCCCGAGCGCGCCCTGGACGTGCTCGACGAGATGGGCTCAGACCTGATCGCCTTGCAAGAGGTCCTGCGCCCCTATCATGCGGAGGATCCGCTCCAGCTCGCAGCTGAGCGCCTCGGCTATCACCTCGCCTTCGTGGTGACGCGGCTCCACAAGCGCGGAGAGCTGGGCAACGCCGTGCTCTCACGCTGGCCGCTCTCCGGAGCACAGGCCATCAACCTGACCTTCGGACGACTCGAGCGCCGTGCCGCACTGGCGGTCCGAGTCGAAGGCGCCAATGAACGCTCGCTGACGGTCGCGGCGACACACCTCGCGCTTGTGGATCGAACGCGAGCCCGTCAGGTACGCGCGCTCTTGGACCATGAGTACATCGCCAGCGGCCCCGCCGTCCTTCTCGGCGACATGAATGCGTGGCGCCGGACCAGCGCATCGCGCAACCTGGATGATGCCTTTACCGGCCGCCATCACAATGCCAACTGGCCTCCCTCCTACCCGTCCGTTCGCCCGGTTCTCGCCCTCGACCGTCTCTATGCCCGGGGTGCCCGCGTCCTCTCTCTCGAGACCTACGAAAGCCCCGCGGCGCGCAGAGG
>JBCBZH010000179.1:0-9028 GCA_039815415.1 Bacteroidota bacterium | reverse complement strand
GTCGTGGGCAATCTACCGCACCTTCACGACATAACGACAATGATCGAGCTTCTCGGCTGCATGGGAGTCACCCTCACCATCGGCGAAAAGATGACCATTGAAGTCGACGCGAGCAGCATTAAGAATTTTGCCGCACCCTACGAATTAGTGAAGACGATGCGGGCGTCGATTTTGGTCCTGGGACCCCTGTCGGTGGGGCCAGAGTAGGATGCATAGCCGTCAGGGGATACGATTCCAGAACAACGCCGTTTGCGCATTCCCTTGACGGGTTCCGTTCCCTCTCTCCCATGCGGGAGCGCCCCGCCTCGTTCTGTCAGGGTGAGCCCCACACCGAGGTCCGTGACCGTGGGCAATGGCCAGTGACAGAGAGTCGCTCACGCAGCGGGGCGAGCCCCTTCCTGCTCTCGAGCTGGCGAGCCCTTTCCAGATGCGGGGGCCGGAGAGAGGTCGCCAGCTCGATTTAGCCACTGGCGACGGGCTCCCTCCCGCTGGTTCCTACTGGCTCGGCCCCAGCAGCGAGAACGGCACCTCTTCTACCGTTCCGTCCTCGAACGTGAGCCGGAACATGGCGTCTGCCTGTGCGCTGCTGGCAAAGACCTCGTCTGGCACCACTGCAAAGCCCTCCACGCGCACCATCTCCTGCGACTCTACGGCCACGGGCTGGCGACCGCCCAGTCGCAGCGACCCGCCCTCGGGTACCACCAGCTCGACGGAGAACGCTCCCGCCGTAGCGGTCTGGTTGCGCACGCGGAAG
Source organism: Bacteroidota bacterium (assembly GCA_039815415.1). Taxonomy (GTDB): domain Bacteria; phylum Bacteroidota; class Rhodothermia; order Rhodothermales; family Rubricoccaceae; genus JBCBZH01. The sequence goes on along the minus strand of JBCBZH010000179.1, from coordinate 8,274 downwards.
CGGACCCGGTTTGCAATCGTGCCGTCGGGGAGTTCCATGAAGGGTTGTCCCACAGCGCGCGCGACGTTGATGTCATACGCATCGCGCGTGGTGACGGCCACCGTGAACACGGTGGTGACGGCGAGCAGGAGCAAGCCGTAGGTGGCCGTGCGCGGGCGCAGGATGCGGGTTTTCTTGCCCTCCAGGGCGTTCTCCGACGTGTAGCGGATCAGCCCGCGCGGCAGGTCGATCTTGTCCATGATGTCATCGCACGCGTCGATGCACTGGGTGCACGCGATGCACTCCATCTGGAGGCCCTCCCGAATGTCGATGCCAGTGGGACACGTGCGCACGCAGGCCCCACAGTCGATGCAGTCGCCCAGCGGCGGGCGGTCACCAGCGCGTTCCTCGGCAATCTTCTTCTTGCCTCGCCTGGCGCGCGGCTCGCCGCGTGTCGGATCGTAGGACACGATCAGTGAATCCGGATCCAGAAGCACCGACTGGAAGCGCGCGTACGGGCACGTGATGGTGCACATCTGCTCGCGGAAGATGCCGAAGTCGAACAGCACCAGCCCGGTCACGAGCGTCGCCAGCACGAAGTAGCCCCAGTGCTCGGTGGGAGGCCCGGTCATCCACTCGAGGAGCCGGTCCCACCCCACGAAGTACGCCGTGAACGTGTGTGCCAGGAACGCCGAGACGGCGATGTAGACCGCCCACTTGGCCCCCTTACGCCACGCCTTGTCTACGGTCCACGGCCCCTCATCCCGGCGCTTGCGGACGTGCTCAGCGCCTTCGATGAACCGCTCGATGGGCCGATAGAGGTACTCCAGGTAGACCGTCTGCGGGCAGCCCCATCCGCACCACACACGCCCCAGAAGCGCGGTCAGCAACACGATGAACACCAGCAGCGCAATGCCGACCAGCAGCAGCAGGAACGTGTCCGTTGGGTAGAAGGTGAAGCTGAAGAACGTGAACTCGCGCGAAGCGAGATCGAGCAAGACCGCGGGCTTGCCACCGATATGGACGATGGGCAGCGCCACGAAGAACACGATCAGCGCCCATCCGACGATCAGGCGCTGTTTCCAGAAGCTGCCCTTGCTAGGCGTGGGGTACAGCCAGCGGCGGGAGCCGTCGTTGCGGAGCGTGGAGAGAACCTCCTCGGGAGACTCGAGAACGCCGACGTCGGAGGATGGGATAAACGCGGTCACAGGATGCCAGTCACAACTCGGGGAAGCTCCACTCCTGGCCACCGGCTCGTCGTCGGCCCTGCGAGAGCGCACGCGCAAGCCTCCCCCCCTCCACCGTGTAGGGGCGTCCCCCACACCAGGGCTCTCGCGAAGGTTGGGCCAAGGATCGACGAAGCATGTATCGAACATATCGCTATCCCTCGTCTGGGTGCCCTCACATGGTCTCCGCCTCCAGTGACATGCTAACGCGCCTCTCCCTCATCCTTGCTTTCGTCACCGCACTTGTAAGCCTCCCTACCCAGGCCCAGCCTCGCGTTGCTCTGACGCCCATCGTCCACGAAGACAGCCAGCTTCGCGTCCCTGAAGGCTGGACCCAGCACACCAACTCTCAAGGTGCCCTCCTCCTGACCTCTCCGTCGGGCGATGCCCAAATTCACCTCCGTGTGCGCCCCTATTCGCCGGGGCTCGATGCCGAGGCTGCCGTCTCCGGCGTCCTCGACGGCTCTGCGGCGTACGACGTGATTCAGCGAATCCGCTCTGACAGCGGAGAAGGGCTACTCGTGGTTGCCCGGCTTCGCAACGGCTCCAGCCAGGCTGCCGTTCTGGTAGACCCGGATGCCGAGCGTGGAGTCACCATCCTGGCTGCATTCGCTGCGGCCCCAGATCGCTTCGAGGCCCTTGGGGGCGCCGCTCTGCTTGCTACGATCACCAACAGCATCGCACCGCTCGCCCGCACTCAGACGACATCCGCGCGTTCCACACCTTCGACACCCAGAACGCCTCCGCAGGGGTCCGTCCAGCAGCTCGTTGCGATGTACCTCCAACCGCTGAACCCGGCGACGGGATCTGGTGGCTGGCGCATCCGCATGCTCACTCTGTTCCCCGACGGCTCCTTCTACGGAGGCCCTCTCGCGCTCTCGCCCGACGCCATCGACCCCGCCGTTCTCCAGCGCGAGGACCCGCAGCGATTCGGAACATGGCGGCGCGATGGCTCTACGCTCCAGCTCCACTACACGGGCCTCGCAGGAACCCGGTACGAGCACATCACGCTCCAGCGCGAAGGAAAGGGCTGGCGTCGCAGCCGGAACCAACTGTTCCTGGCGCCTCAGCCCCTCCACTCGTCCCGGATCCAGGGGCATTTCGTCTCCACGCAGAACCGGACCGTCGGAGTCTACACAGGCGCACCTGTGGTCTCCGCAGCAGCATCCAGCGACTTCTGGTTTCACTCGAACGGTCGCTTTGAGCGCAGCCACGGCACCGGTATCTCCGGGCGAGGCGCAGGTGTAGGAACCGCGACAGGCCGCAAAGGCGGAACGTACACGCTGAGTGGCACCACACTGACGCTGCATCATGAGGATGGCGAGGTCCAGCGACTTCCGCTGTACGCATGGCCCGGTAGTGACGCCATCGTCATCGGTGCCCGTCGGTTCGAGCGCCAGTGATCGGACAGCGTTCTGCACCCGCGCGATGATCGCCAGCCCGGAGCCCCCCGAAAACAGCAAGTCTTTCCCTCCATCCGCTACAGAGCGATCACCCGCTACAGGGCGATGCGCGAGCGGGGATCAGAAGCTCGGAGCCGCCGCGCGACATTCATCAGTGCGCGGCTGTTGTGGTAGGCCCCTTTCCAGATGTCTCCCTTGTCGGCATCGCGGGCCTCGGGCTGGCGATCGAGCCCCCCAGAGTACCAGCCGCCGTGCTCGTGATCGACGAGGTAGCCCTGGATGTACCCCCACATCTGGAGGAAGGCACTGTAGTACCGATCCTGTGCCTCCGGCACGAGGTCGCCCATCAGAAGCAGAGTATTGAGCCCTTCGGCCTGAGCCCACCACGTCTTGGAGGGATTCACCACAACGGGCGGCTCTCCCTCGACCATGTAATAGCTCGCCTCTACGAACCCGGCATTCATCTCGTCCCAGCCGGTCGCGAGGCTGTGATCGACCAGTTGCTGTGCCGCCTCCAGCGTCTCCGCAAGATCCATCCCGATGACGTCGGCGGCGTCCAGGAGAAGGTAGGCCGCTTCCACGTCATGTCCGGCGGAGACGTGGTCGTAGTAGACATTGGCAACACGGATGGAGGTCGAGGAGTCGCGATAGGACGCCGGGGTCCAGTCTTCGGTCGAATACTGCGTCAGCGTCCCGGGATCCACACGCATCGTGTCCCGGATCAAGACCAGCATTTCCTCGATCCGCTGTCGGAGTGTCGGGTCCGGCCAGAGGCGATACAACTCTGTAAAGGCCTCGATGACGTGGAGGGATGTGTTCTGACTCTTCGCGGTCTCGCGCCGCAGGCCGGAACGCAGGGGCTCTCCCTCGCGGGTGACGTGGGTGAAGTACCCCCCATTCGAAGCATCATGCGCGTGCGCGTCCAACCACTGAAAGGCCTCCTGCGCCAACGCCAGCGCGCTGGCGTCTCCCGTCGCGGCATAAGACGCGGCGAGGCCATAGATCCCGAAGGCCATGCCGTAGGTCTTCTTGATGAGTCGACCGTCCGGCTCCGGGACCGGAGTGCCGTCGCGTTCGACCAGCCAGTAGAACCCTCCATGCTCAGCATCCCACATCACCTGCTGGAGAAACGCGACGCCGTGGCGGCTCACCGCGAGGTACGTGGAGTCTCCGGTCCACATTGCGGCCTGCGCCGTTGTCCACGTGTGGCGCGCCTGCGTCACCACCATCTTCTGCTGATCGTCTCCGGGCACCCACTCGTGGTCAAACTGGCTCAGGAAGCCACCGTACGCGCGGTCTACCGCGCGCGGATACCACGCCTGAAAGATGTTCTGGATCCCCAGTTCCACCTCTCCGGCAAGGGCTACCCGGACCTCAGGCGGAAGCGGCCCGCCGGGCGGGGAGGGGCTACAGGTTGCCAGCAGGAGGAGAGCAAGCGAAGACGTGCGGATCATCGTCGGGTCAGCAACAGGATCTGCGCGCACCGGTCCTCTCGAGCACTCCGCAGTTGCCTTCAAACATAGGGCCCCGATTGCCTGAAACCCCAGAGGCCGGGAGGAACCGACACCGGACGGAGGCCGAGTCGCCAGTTCGGGGCACCCTCGCGCTGGCATCATTGAGCTGGTCAGATGGGGCTCTCGTCTCTCATACCCCCTGGGCCATCCCTGTTTTCTACCTTGGATCGCGCACTGAGCTAACTCTTAAAATCGACCTCTCTCTCCCAATCCAATCCGATGCGTGTCTGGCCTGCACTCCTCGCCTGCCTTGCCCTTCTTCCATCCGCGTACGCTCAGGACTGCACAGCCACGAGTGAGATCTCCCAGCGCACCCGAAATGCGTTTGCAAGCCTCACTGCTGATGTAGGCATCGGTCAGAGCTTCGTCGCGCCCTGCACAGGTGTTCTCCAGGGCATTGAGGTGCGCGTGCAATCTGTCGACGATGGCCCTCTGACGGGGACACTCCGGATTCTGAGTGCCAACGGCTCTGGACCCACCATCGCAACAGCGCCATACAGCCTCGCGGAAACGGGCTTCCAGCGTATTCCTGTCCCCTCTCTGGTCATGCTGGACGCCAACCAACCCTACACGCTGTTCCTGGATCCACCAACGAGCGGAACCGGATCCATCAGCGGGTTCAACGGAGACCCGTATCCGGGCGGGAATGCCTTCACTGGGCCCAATGCGTCCACCCTGACTGCCTTCGGCGTCGATCTCGCGTTCGCCGTCGACCTCGGGCCGACAACCGTCCCACCTACGGAGGCCACCAGCGCGTATGTCTGGGCCGACGATGCGGCGGCTGACAGCTACACACCCAACGCCACGTTCAGCTACTCCGCCTCAGGGGAGGACATCACCATCACCCGGTCTGAGGTAGGAACGTACAGCATCGATTTTGCTCAACTCGAGGGCTCGCTTGGAGGTGGAAATGTGCAGGTGACCGCCTACGGAAGCAGCACGGCGCACTGCCAGGTTCTGAGGTGGAGCACCACCACCGTTGATGTCCGGTGTACAACTCCAACCGGCCAGCCTGTGGACGCCCAGTACACCGTGCTGGTGACGTGGCCCGATACAGACGCAACTGTGTCCGGGCTGGCATTCGCCTGGGTAGACACGCCAACGCAGTCCACCTCTGTCGCTGACGACCCCTACAGCTATACGCCGACCGGAGACCCCGGTGTCATCGACCGGTTCGAGAAAGGGCTCCACCGTGTTCGGTTCACGGGCACGAGCGGGGCTCTTGGAGGAGGCCACGTCCAGGTCACCACTTATGGCGAGGCCGGCGGGCGATGCCAGGTGGACAGTTGGGGAGGCGAGACGCTCGACGCCTTTGTTCGATGCTTCGATCTCGACGGCCAACCCGAGGATCTGCAGTTCTCCATTCTTGCCCTGTGGCCGAGTGACGCAGGCCTTGACGGACTGGCGTATGCCCTGGGTGATGACAAGGAGACCGCGAACTACACGCCCAACGGTCTCTACAGCTACACCCCAACGGCGGGCCCCGTTGTCGCAACGCGCTCCGATGTGGGCGTCTATGCGATGGCCTTCTCTGAGTTCGAAGGCCTGGACGAGGCCCCTGGAGGCAACGTGCAGGTTTCAGCCTTGGGAGCGGAGGCTGCCCACTGCGGAGTCATCGGATGGGACTCAGGGACGGCACCGTTCCAGGCGACGGTCCAATGCACCAACGCGGAAGGGCAGCCTGTCGATTCGCAGTACACGCTCCTCGCCACGTGGCCCACGCGCCTTCTCGTCGCACACGAGGCCCCGCAGCTCGAACGCCTGTCGTCCCTCGAGAGCTACCCGAATCCGTCCACGTCCCAAACCACGGTCCGCTATACCCTGGACAGTCCAGCTCACGTCGAGCTGGCGGTCTTCGATGCGCTCGGTCGCCAGCTTGACGTTCTCGTGGATGCCCAGTCTGCCGCAGGGACGCACACGGTCACGATCGACGCCAGCGCGTTGCCCAAAGGGGTCTACCTCCTTCGGATGCGAGCCGGTGCGACGGTCACGTCACACAAGCTCACCGTCGTCCACTGACCTCTGACGCTTGCCAACGCGGGAAGCATAGGTAGCTCCATCGTTGGCGTTGCTCGAGGCCTCGCGCTTGGACAAATCGTGCCGGACTACAGACCGACCACCAGCTCGCCTTGTGGCTCCTTTGGTTCGGCAGGCGTGGTGCCCTGGAGGGACGTCACATAGGCGATCAGGCCGGCCTTCTCATCGGAGGTGAGGATGTCTCCCCAGGGCGGCATTCCCTGAGCTGGGAAGCCCTCCTTGATGGCGAGCCAGATGCCCTCAGGGCTCGGGTCGTGGATCCAGTACTCGTCGGCCAGGTTGGGACCAATGAGGCCGCCGCCGTCCGCCGCGTGGCAGGACGCACAGGTCGTCTGATAGGCCTCCGCGCCCACCGGTAGGAGGCTTGCGTCCTGCGCATACTCCTGGAGAGCGGCTGGCGTCTCTTCGAAGGACGGTCCGCTGGCCGCGTAGGCTTCCCGGATGGCCGCCAGCTCGACGCCCTTCTCCGCGAGGTCGTCCTGGTAGTCGTCGATGAAGTCGAAGACGTGGACGCCGAGCATGTACACCGGTGCAAAGAGCACCGTAATCACAAAGATGGCGACCCACCAGCCCGGCATCGGGTTGTCGTACTCGCGGATGCCGTCGTAGGTGTGGCCCTCCATCACGCGGTCCACCGCGCCCTCGCCAATGGCGGCCTCGGGCAGCGTGGCCGCAGCGGGCTCGCGGAGGGAAGACTCCGGATCTGGCGTGGTCTCAGACGGCGGGTTGTCCCCGATCGCGTCCTCGGGACGCGGCGCATCGGACGAGCTGGCGTCGGGGGTGTTGGGCACAGTCGAATCAGACATTGGAGGCCTCGTCTCGGGAGAGGTCACGGGGGAAAAACTCAGGGGCGTCGTTGAGCGGCTGCTGCTTGATCTCGTCGCGCGTGCGCTTCGACATCGTGAAGGCGTAGGCGACCACCATCACAAAGGCGATCACGAAGGCCACAACAGCCACCTCAGCGAGGGCGCCGGTCTGGAGGGCTCGAACGGTTTCTTTCCACATGGCGGTTATTGGGCAACGGCGACGTCGCCTTGGGATTCGTCGAATCGAGCCCGGTCTTTGCCGAGCCGCTGGAGATAAGCAACCATCGCGGTGATCTCCTTATCGGCGAGACGCGCGGGACCGCCCTGCTCCTCGATGTTCGCGGCAATGGAATCTGCCTGAGCCTGTGCCAACGCGACGGCGTTCTCGATCTCCGCATCGGTGTACGGAATGCCGAGGGTCTGCAGGCCGCGCAGCTTGGCGGGGAGATTGTCCAGGTTCACCGTCGAGGTCAGCAGGTGTGGGTAGGGCGGCATGATGGACTGCGGACTGGTGCTCGTCGGCTCCTCCATATGGCGGACGTGCCACAGATCCGGGTACTTGCCGCCGAGGCGCGCCAGGTCGGGCCCGGTCCGCTTGGAGCCCCACAGGTGCGGCGTCTCATAGGCGCCTTCCTCAGGCGTCGAGTACGGACCGTAACGCAGCGCCTCGTGTTGGAAGGGGCGCACCATCTGGCTGTGGCAGTTGTTGCAGCCCTCCGTGATGTAGATGTCCCGGCCCGCCACTTCGAGCGGCGTGAAGGGTTCGAGCGTCTCCATCGGCTCCACCGCTCCTCCGACGAGGAAGATGGGCGCGAACTCGACGATGGTGCCGACCAGAATCGCCAGCACGGTGAGGATGGTAAAGACCAGCGGCCAGCCTTCGATGCGGCGGTGAGCCCCGTTGGCCTGGATAAAACGCGACATGGGAAATCAGAATGGGCGAGGAGGACGCTCGAGCTGGCGAATCAGGCGATGGCGGGGGCGGGCGTGTTGGCGCCGTCGCCCGCAGGCCCCATGCGCGGCATGGCAACCGCTGGGTCCGGGAGTTGCTTCGGCGCGTTGAGGATGGTCTTCCACAGGTTGACCATCATCAGCACGACGCCGGCCAGGTAGAGCGTGCCGCCGATCAGGCGGACCCAGTACATGGGCTTGACCTGGACCACGGTCTCGATGAAGTCTGGGTAGAGCAGGCGGCCGCCATCGTCGAAGGCGCGCCACATCAGACCCTGCGTGATGCCCGAGGTATACATCGCCAGCACGTAGAGCAGAATGCCGATGGTGCCGATCCAGAAGTGCGCGTTGGCGAGGC
>JBCBZH010000310.1:0-4505 GCA_039815415.1 Bacteroidota bacterium | reverse complement strand
GAGAGGAGACCGGGATGCTGACGGTGGGGCCGGCGAACACACCGGCGTCTGCGAACGGGCTGACGGGGACGGAGACGCGTCCGAGCACCGAGACATCAACATCATCCAGCTTGTACGTGCCGATGTCAGGCTCTTGAACGCCCTTCTGGCTGTAGAGGGCCTCGCCCTGGATGCCGAACGAGGGAGTGACCGCGTAGCGGGCTGTCAGTCCTGCAGTGAGCCCGAGGCGAGGATCGGTATCCGCGGCATCGGTGCCAGTCCAGAAAGACGTGTTGAGACCGGCACGGAGCCCGATGGTGGATTGGGCAGAGGCAGCAGGCACAGCAAACAGAAGGGCCAGCGCGAAGAGAAGGGTGCGTTTCATGACGGGGGACGAGATGGTGGAGAGAATGGAATACGCAAGCCGCACGCCAGTTCGCATGAGGGACAGCTTCGGACCATCTTCGTGTGATAAATGAACCGTTTGGGCCGCCCAGGCGTTGACATTTGGCTGTCACCCGTCCGAGGTTTCGGACATCCCCGCCCCCTCTGGACGACGCCCATGCCCCGCTCGGACCGCTCCCTCAACAAGACCGAACGCCTCTTCGCCCTCGTCCTGCTGCTGCAGAACCGGCCCAACATGTCCAGCCGTGATCTGGCGGAGCATTTCGGCGTCAGCCGTCGGACCATTTTCCGCGATCTGCGGACCCTCGGGGAGAGCGGCGTCCCCCTCACCTACGCCGAGGACGGCGGCTACGAGATCCTCGAGGGCTACCAGCTCCCGCCGCTCATGTTCAGCGCGCGCGAGGCGGCCACGCTGCTCATCGGAACGGAGTTCACGACCCTCCAGCCCGACGCCAGCTTGCGCACCGACGCCGGGGCCGTGGCGATGAAGATCCGTTCGGTGCTGCCGGACACCGTCCGCAGCTACATCGACCGGTTGCAGGAGCGGACCGTGTTGGTGCCCTTCAACGAGACCCAGGGCCGCGGCGGGGCCACCAGCGACGAGCAGGGACTGTGGTTCGAGCTGTCGGAGGCCGTGGCCCGGCAGCGCCGTGTGAAGATGACCTACTACGTCGCCTCGCGCGATGAGGAGACAATTCGTGAAGTGGACCCCCTCGGGCTGGTGTACTACTCGGATCACTGGAACCTGATCGCTTACGACCACCTCCGCGACGACATCCGCAACTTCCGCCTCGATCAGATCAAGAAGCTTCGCACGCGCTTCGATACGTTCGAGCCGCCCGAGGGCTTCGACCTCCGCGAGCATCTCCGTGAGCGCGGCCAGAGCCCGGAGAACATCCGCATGACAGTCCGCTTTCGTGACCGCGCGTGGCGCTGGGCCCGCACCCAGGTCCCGGCGGACGTGGAGCAGGAGCTTCCCGTCGGGGAGGGCTGGACCGAGGTGACGTTCGAGTTCGAGAACATTGCCTACGTGGCGAAGTGGCTTCTCCGCTACGGCACCGATGCCGAGGTGGTCGCGCCGGACGCGCTCCGCGATGAAGTCATCTGGCAAGCCCAGGCCGTCGTCCGGCAGTACGACGCGGTCGAGGCGTGAAGCGGCGGGGGCTCTGGATCGGCCTCGGGGGCGTTGCGCTCGTCGGGCTGGCGGTGCTTGCCGCGCGTCCGGTCCGCTGGGCGCTGCTCCAGCGTGCCCTCGAGGCGAGCCACCCGAACGTCGCGTGGATCTCCACCGACCAGCTCGCCGCCGAGCTGGCGAGCGACACCCCGCCCACGCTCCTGGATGTTCGCCAGCCCGACGAGGTCGCCATTAGCCAGATTCCAGGCGCCATTCCCGTCTCGCCCGATGCGACGGTGGAGGAGCTTCGCCAGCTCGAGCTGGACGGGCCGGTCGTGGTCTATTGCTCCGTTGGGGCGCGGTCGGGTGCGCTGGCAGAGCGGCTGGGGGCCGCAGGTGTCGACTCGGTGCGCAACCTGCGCGGGTCCATCTTCGCCTGGGCCAACGAGGGGCGTCCGTTGGAGCGAGCTGGCGAGCGTGCTGAGACCGTCCACCCGTTTGACGCCGCTTGGGGGACCTACCTCAAGCCCTCGCTCCGCGCCGACCTGTAGAGGCGTTTTCTTTCCGAGACGGTGGAGTCTTTGGCTCAGGAAGCGGACGGTAGAGTGTCGCGTTGCGGCCCATGGTCTGGACCACACGTGCGTCCTGGACGCCCTTCGCTAGCTCGTAGGCTGTAGTGCGGACATCCTCCGGTGCGGTCTCTAACACACGGACCTTGAGCAGGTCGCGTGTGTCGAACGCTTGCTGGAGCGAGCGGATAGCGGCGGGCGTCACCCCCTCCTTGCCCACGTGGACGAGGGGTTTGAGTGCGTGGGCGCGGCTTCGGAGAGCCGCGCGTTGCTTCGAGGTGAGATCGGGCATGGAGCGCCTACGCGTGGGCGGAGCGTTGGCTCCTCATTCGCGGCATGTTCGCCAGCTCGAGGCGTGATGGGCCAGTGGCCAGTCGAAGGGGAATGGAGAGGACGGAGGGGATGGAAAGACTCGTTTCATCCCCTCCACCCTGTCCACACCCTCCGTCCTAAATCCCACACCCCCTCGAGCTGGCGATTCCCACGTATTCGCCTAAAGGACGCGATTCGGGTCCGGCGGCGGGGGCGTGGTGCCCCGGTACCGGAACACACGCTTGATGGCCTCAATGGCGATCGGGTACTGCTTCTGGACGTAGTACTGGTCCGCCGCACGGCGGGCCGCCAGCCCGTAGGTCGGGTAGGCGAAGATGGTGTCCGAGATCGTCTTGGCGGAGACCCCGCCCTTCATAGCGACCGCGTAGACTGAGGCGATCTCACCCGCTCGCTCGCCGACAACGCTTGCGCCGAGGATCTTGCCGGTCCACTTGGTGGTGTGAAGCTTGATCTGTCCTGTGGCGGCGTGCTCTGTCACAGCCCGGTCCACCTTGGTGTAGGGAAAGGTGTAGGTCACGAATGAGGTCCCCTCCATCGCCAGCTCGTCGGCAGTCTTTCCGAGCTGGGCGACCTCCGGGCTCGTGAACGTCGTCCATGTGATGCCCTTGCGGTCGATTTTCGCACCGAAGCCGAGGGCTGCGTTGGTGGCCGCCGTCTTGCCCATGTGCTCGCTCATGTGGGTCAGCGCGTATTCGCCGGTGCAGTCGCCCGCGGCGAAGATGTGGTGCTGGCTCGTCCGGCACGCATCGTTGACGGTGATGCCTCTCTTGGTGAAGGCCACACCAGCAGCCTCCAGCCCGATGCCCTCAATGTTGGGCTTGCGCCCTGTGGCGATCAGCAGGCGATCGCCCTCAAGCTGGCGATGTTCGCCATTGACGGACAGCCTCAGCTCGATGCCAGAGCCGGTCTCCGATGCGCCCTTCACGTCGGCGCCGAGGACGAACTCGACCCCCTCAGCCTCGAGAGACGATTGCAGGATGCGTGCGTTGTCGGCGTCGTCGCGGCCCAGGAGGCGGCCGGCGCGGTCCACCACGGTCACGCGGCTGCCGAGTCGTGCAAAGGCTTGTCCCATCTCGCACCCGATGGGGCCACCGCCCACGATCACCACGTGCTCGGGCTGGCGGTCGATCTCAAACAGGGTCTCGTTGGTCAGGTGTGGCGTCTCGTCCAGGCCCGGGATCGGTGGTGGCGCGGCGCGGCCTCCGGTGCACACGATGGCCTTTCGGAACGTCACGTGGCGGGTCTCGCCCTCGTGCTCAATCTCGAGGGTGTGTGAATCGATGAACCGTGCCTCTCCGAAGACCACATCCATCCCGAACCGGGTCAGGTTCTCCGGTGCGTCGGCATCCTCGTAGATCTCCTGCCGGATGTGGTGGAGATCGGCCATGATGGCCGCGAAGTCCGGCGGAGCCACCTCCGCGTCGCCTGCGGCGAAGCGCCGGTAGTCCTGCGCTGAGGTGCGGAGCTGGGCCGCGTGCAGGATCGTCTTGGAGGGCACGCAGCCCGTCCAGGTGCAGTCGCCCCCGAGGCGGTGGCGCTCAATGAGCATGGTCCGCATGCCGAGGCTGGCGCAGGTGCCGGAGGCCGTGAGGCCCGCCGCGCCGCCGCCCAGGACGACCACATCGAAATCTGTAGACATGGGAAGAGAAGATGGGACGCGAGGGACGCCCGGCTGCCGAGGCTGATTGCGACCTTAGAGCCGTCGCCGCTTCTCGCCGTTCCCCGCCATGCGTGTCTTTCTTCCCGTCGATCTCTCCGGTCACAGTCCCATCCCGTTGGAAGGACTTCGCGTTGGCGGGGAGGCTTTCCGTCCGTTTGCCTCGCTGGCCGAGGCCCAGGCCGCTGCCCTCCAGCCCGATGGCCGCCTCCGGCGCATTCTCGTCCTTGACCCCGATGCCCTCGAGCTGGCGAATGGAACCGTGGAGGTGATTCCACGCACGGCGGTGCTCAATGTGGATCCCGACGGAGACTACTGGCGCCCAGCCACTGTCGCGGCGGGCGGCGGCGACGTGGTACGCCGAACAGAGGAAGGCCTCGACCAGCTGATGATACACCGGCGCCGCGTGTGGGATCTGCCGAAGGGCAAGCTGGACCCCGGGGAAACG
>JBCBZH010000117.1:0-12028 GCA_039815415.1 Bacteroidota bacterium | reverse complement strand
CAGCTCCTGGATCAGGACCGTCTTGCCGACGCCGGCGCCGCCGAAGAGGCCAATCTTGCCGCCTCGCAGGTAGGGCTGGATGAGGTCGATGACCTTGATGCCGGTCTCGAGAACCTCCACAGAGGTCGCCAGCTGGTCGTACGACGGCGGATCCGCGTGGATGGGGCGGGACTCGGTCACCGTCGGCTTGGGGAGCCCGTCGATGGCCTCGCCAACGACGTTGAACAGGCGGCCACGGACGGCTTCGCCAACCGGCATCGCAATCGGCTTGCCGGTGTTGGAGACCGGTGTGCCTCGCGTGAGGCCGTCGGTGGAGTCCATCGAGATCGTTCGGACACGGTTCTCGCCGAGGTGCTGCTGCACCTCCAGGACGAGTGTGCCGGTCTCACGGGTGATTTCGAGGGCGTCGAGGATCTCGGGGACCGAGTCGGCAGAGAACTCGCAGTCGACCACCGGGCCGATGACCTGGAGGACGCTGCCGGTACCGGCGGGGCGGGCGGTTTCCATCAGAGGACGAGGGAAGAAGTCTGAAGCAAGGACCGCGAAGCTACCGAGGGAGGGGCCTTGCTCCCGTGAACGGGCGTCGTCGGGCTGGCGAAGGTTTGGTGGAAAGGGCATCGCCAGCTCGAGGCCCCCATCATGGCTCTCTTCGGAGCGCGATGCACCGCGCCTGTGCTGAGCGTCATCGCTGGGCCGTGGGCACGGCACACCGCGCCTGCAGGGATCGGGTGTCGCCGGAGACGGGTTTCGAGCTGGCGATCTACCGCCGCAGCAGTCCGAAAGCGACCTCCCGCCCGGCCCCACTCCGCGCGAGGTGGATCCACAGAGCGGCCATGAGTTCTAGGTGCGCCGACCGCTCAAGACCGCCCACGTCGAGGCCCTCGAACCCAATCTGGGTCGCCAGCTCGAGGGCGGTGCGCTTGGCCGGACCATCGTTGCCTGCGACAGGCATCATCGGGCGGACGCGGCCCTTGAAGGCGGTGTCCGCCATCACATCCGCGCCGACCATGCAGAAGGCCTTGACCACCTTCGCCTCAGGCGCCCACGTCTGGACCAACTCGCCGCCCGACGGGCTGGCGATGTGGGTCAGCTCAGGCCATGCGAGCGGGTTGGTGGTGTCGAGAACCGTCTTCCCAGCAAGATCGAGAGACCGCACAAGGGCCTCGGTGGCCTCCCAGGGCGTCGCAAGGATCACCACCTCGCCAGCTCGAGCCGCCTCGGCGGATGTCTCGGCAAAGGCATCGTCGCCGGTGATGTCCACGAGCTGGCGAACGTCGTTACGGCGTGGCTGACGGGAGCCGTACGCGATGCGGTGTCCGGCGGCGGCGAAGGCGGTTCCGAGAGCGGTGCCGACGCGCCCGGTGCCGAGGATGGCGAGGGTCATGAGAACGGGCTATGGGTTATGAGCAATGGGATACGAGGGGTCACCAGCTCGAGGAGTTCAGGCTGTCTACGAGCTGGCGAGCGGACCCACAGCCCGAAGCCCATAGCTCAGTAGTGCTTGTAGCCGCCCGCTTGCAGAGGGGCAAGATTCCCGTCTGGCAGGCGCAGACGAACACCGTCCTCTGGGGCGACGATCTGGCCCACGACCGCTACAGTCCCTTCGTCCAGCTTGGCGACATCCTCCTCGGACATCGTGAACAGCAGCTCGTAGTCCTCGCCGCCGTAGAGGGCGTACGCTTCCGGACGGACGTCGAATTGCTCTGCGGCCTGGTACGTCTGGACATGAACCGGGAGGAAGCCGCCCTCGACCACCGCGCCCACAATCCCGGCTTGCGAGAGGTGGTGGACTTCACTCGCCAGCCCGTCGGACACGTCGATGAGCGACGTGGGGCGGACGCCAGCTTCGCGCCACTGCTGGGTGCGGTCGAGGCGGGCCTGGGGCATGAGCTGGCGCTCCACGACGTACGCAAAGGGGCTGAGGTCAGGTTGCGAGCTGGCGGCGCCGTCGCCTCCGGCATCGAGGGTCTCCTCTTTGCCCGAGAGGAGCACCTGGAGGCCGGCTGCGGCGCTGCCAAGGTCGCCGGTCACGCAGAGCACGTCGCCCACCTGCGCGCCGCGTCGGTACACGATGGCGTCTTCCTCAGCCTCGCCGATGACCGTTACGGAAAGCGTGAGGCGCGGCGCGGCAGTGATGTCACCGCCGATGATCGCCAGCCCGTAGCGTTCGCAGGCGGCCGCCATGCCATCGTAGAGCGTCTCGGCGTTCTCGACGGACACGTTGTTGGGCATCCCAAGCGTGACGGTAGCGAAGCGCGGATCGGCGTTCATCGCCACCACGTCGCTGACGGAGGTGGCGAGCGCTTTCCAGCCGATCATGCCGAGCGGGGCGAACGTGCGGTCGAAGTGGACACCTTCCACCAGCGCGTCGGTCGTGACCACGTGGACGCGAGCCGCGCGATCGGAGCCAGCCCCGCCGACGCGGTACACCGCCGCATCGTCCCCGATGCCCTGGATCAACGAGCTGGTGGTGTCGGCAGGAAGCCGAGCCGAGAGGCGGTCGATCAGGCCGAACTCGCCGACCTCGGAGATGGGAGTGAACTCAGACACGAGGGCTCGATGTGTGAACGGGATGACAGGTGAAGGCCAGTTGGGGGACGGCGTTCCTCCACCCCTCACTCTTCACTCATCGCTCGTCACATTACGGCAGCGTGAGTGAGCCCTGAAACGCTGCATCTGAGGCACCCGTGACGGCAGGCAGCCCGGTCCGCACGCCGTTCGCCCACTCGTGCGCAAGGAGGGCAAACAGCACGGCCTCCTTGGCATCCGGGTTGAGGCCATATGTCTCCGTCGTCACCAGCTCGATGGCGCCCAGCGCGGCCTCGAGCTGGTGCATGAGTGTGGGGTTGCGGATGCCACCGCCGGAGGCGATCACGCGCGCTGGCGTCCCAGGGACGAACGTGCGAACCGCGTGGGCAACGGACCGGGCCGTCAGCTCGACGGCCGTCGCCAGCGCGTCGTTTGGGTTGGCGGGGCCGTCGGCCAGGAAGCGATCCACGTAGGCGGCGTCGAAGAACTCCCGGCCGGTGGACTTGGGCGGCGGACGGCGGAAATACGCGTCCTCGAGCTGGCGGCCGAGGAGCGCTTCATCGGGGGTGCCGAGCGCGGCATGGGCGCCATCGGCATCGTAGGGTGCGCCGAGGAGCCGGGACGCGATGGCGTCGATGACCATGTTGGCCGGGCCGGTGTCGAACGCCAGTGACGGCGGTTGTCCGGGCGGCAGTACCGTCAGGTTGGCGATCCCGCCGAGATTGAGCAACACACGCGTCTCGGTTGGATGGCCAAACAGAGCGGTGTCGATGGTCGGCGCCAGCGGAGCCCCCTGGCCGCCGAGGGCCATGTCGCCAGCCCGAAAGTCCGAGATCACAGGCGTGCGGAGCCGAGCAGCAAGCGTGGCCGGGCAGCCGAGCTGGAGCGTCGAGCGGGTGGGTACGCCCGCGCAGTCCTCCGCATCCGGGACGTGCTGCACCGTCTGGCCGTGAGACCCCACGAGGTCGAGATCCGAGGCGGCCAGCCCGGCGGCGTGCAGTGCCGTCTCGGAGACATCGGCGAAGTGGTGTGCGAGCCGCACGTGAAGCTGGCTCACGAGGCGCACGTCTGAAGTCGCAGCTTCCACGCAAGCCCGGAGGGCTGTGCGGAGGGCGTCGTCATATGGCGTGCTCGCAAAGCCGAGCGTTTCAACCTCGACGTTCTGCCTCGAGCCCTCGAGCCGAACCACGACCGCATCCACACCATCGAGTGAGGTCCCACTCATCAAACCGAGAACGACGCGCGAGCCGGGCTGGACGAGCTGGTGAATCGGATGAGGCATCGTCAGCTCGCCTTGTCGCGCAGTTCTGCGGCGCGTTCCAGGTGCGCGTCCGCATGATCCGGTTCACGCTCGGCCAGCTTCTCGTAGACCACAGCGGCCTCGACGTACTGGTGCTGTGCCGCGTAAATCTTGGCGAGCGTCTCGGAGACCATATCGTCCATGCTTGACTCGTCGAAGGTCACCTTCGGGCCGCTGAACGTGGGGTCGGGCTTGATGCGTGGCGCGGCGTCGAGCTGGGTGATGAGAGCGTCGAGGTCGTCTGCGATGCTGGAGTCTGGCGTCGTCGCTTCAGGCTCTAAATCGATCTTGGGCTCTGGCTCCAGCTGTGCCGCCGCCGGCGTTGTGGACTCCGGCTCGGGAGGAAGCAAGGGGATGGCGAGCGGTGCCTCGGCGGTTGGAGGCGCTAGGTCGTCCTCGAGAATCGCCCACCCGTCGTCGTCCAAATCATCCTCCGCTGGCGACGGAGAGGGCATCGCGCTGGCGTCCCCTTCAGGTGGCAGCAGCGGCATCTCGAGGGGCTCGTCCGCGCGAGGTGTGCTCTCCGGCGGAGCGTCCACCGGCTCCTGCGGTATCTCATCCGGTTCTGTGGGAGCGGCCTCCGGCGACGAGCCGTCAGCTTCCGGCGGGGGCTCGGGCGCCAGCCCAAGGTCTGGCGAGTCGGTCTCTGTGGGTGGTTCCTCTTCGACCGTGGGCACCACGTCTGGAGCCGCATCCTTGTCGTCCCAGGTGTCAACGGGAACGGTTTCGGGCTCAGGTGTGGGGGCAGCGGAGTGGCTGGCCTTCACGAGGCGCTGGCGTTCGCGGTGGACGAGCGGGCTCTGGGGCACGAGGAAGGCGGCCCGGCGCCAGACCTCCAGGGCATCGGCGGGCCGCCCGCTGGCGTCGAGGGCTGACGCCAGAAGCACGTGGGCCGCGGCGTAAGTCGGTGCCTCGTCCACGAGCTTCTGGAGCTGGTCCGCAGCCTCAGCCGAGCGCCCCGCTGCCAGAAGGCGAGCGGCGGTCTGAATGGCAGCTTCGGAAGGACGGGGCGAGGTCTCGGACATGCGGACGCGCAGGGCGTCCGAAAGTACGGCGGAGGGCTACCAGGCCGGGCGGAATCTGCTCTAGATGGTTGTTGGGACGGGCCTCCTCCACGGCGCACGCCACGCTCGGGTGCGGACCGTGGGTCTCGTCCAGGCGACCGCCGCCAGTCCAACCACAAACAGGCTCTGGAACATCAGCGGTCCCCAGGCTCCGACGGCCGCCAGCACGATAGCACCCAACGAGCTGGCGAGAGCCAAGACGGCTTCGGGCCAGCGAATCCGTGCTTGCTGGTGGAGAGGCGTTTTGGGCGTTCGGACGAACGGCGTCTTGCGTCCGAGCTGAGCTTCGAGGAGCGCCAGGGTGCCGGGAACCACCAGCCCGAGTGGGGCTGCGAACACGAGCGGAAGGCGCACCACGGTTCGCCGCAGCCACGCCTCGGGGTAGAGCGTGCGCTGAACGACGCTGTGCGCCACAACGGCTCCCACCAGCGCGACGTAGCCCGCGCTGAGGGCGGCGAAGAACAGGTCGCCGGGGCCGGTTCCTGTGGCGTGGGCCCACGCCAGAACCGGATGCAGCAAGATCACCGTCAGCAGAGCCGGGATCGTAAACGGCATCGCCAGCTGGGCGGAGATGCTGAGTTTCTCGGATGCGCGTAAGGGCGACTGAAGAACGCGACCCCACAGCGCGCGGCGTACCTCTGACGTGCCCTTGAGCCACCGGTGCTGCTGGGTTCGCCACGCATGTAAAGTGGGCGGGAGGTCTGCTGGGGCCTCCACATCGTCCAGGAGGCGAGCTTTCCAGCCTGCAAGGTGAGCACGGAGGGCGAGGTCCTGGTCCTCGGCCAGCGTGTCGCCATTCCAGCCGCCCGCGTCTTCGATGGCACTGCGGCGCCAGATACCCGCAGTCCCGTTGAAGACAATGGGCCATCCGGCCCGGTCCCGTCCGCCCTGTTCCACGACGAAGTGCAGGTCCAGCAGGGCCGCTTGCACGCGGCCCAAGAGCGTATGGTCGGCCTTCGGATGGGTCCATCGGGCCTGGACGAACGCCAGGTCGTCGCTGGCGAGGAGTGCAGGAACCATGCGACGCAGGAAGTCAGGCTGAGGACTGAAGTCGGCGTCGAAGACGGCCACGAGAGGAGCGTTGGAGGCCTCCAGGCCCGCGGCGAGAGCGCCAGCCTTGTAGCCGTCTCGGGTGGCCCGGGTGCGGTGCTCGATGGCAATGCCTCGGTCGGCCAGCGCGTCACAACTCGCTCGGTTGAGCGAGATGCTGCCGTCGGTGGAATCGTCGAGGAGCTGGATGGAAAGGTCTCCGGGGTATTCCTGCGCGGCGAGGGCCGCCAGCGCGCGGGCTACCACCGTGGGTGGCTCGTTGTAGACCGGCACTTGCACGAGGACATCCGGCCAGGCTTCGTCCGCTTGGGGCTCTACGCGCAATACAGGTCGGTGCCGACGCACACGGAGGGTCGCCAGCACGCCGAGGCTGATCCCAAACGCCACGAGGACGAGGGTGGCGAGAGCGTACAGGCTGGCAACAACGATCACAGGAACGGAGGCGGGATGCCGTGGTGAGACGAGGCCCGGCAGAAACGGATTGCGAGGGGTCGGGCTGGCGGCGGCTAGAAGTCCGATGTGGCGGCGGTAAACGCATCCCGCGTGATCTGTTCCACAGCCACAGCCACGGCGTCGGCCTCGCCCTCCAGCCCGGCACGGGGATCGAAGTCGTCGGTGGCGGTGAAGGATCGATCCAGCAAGTCTTCGCCTCGGACGCGGTCCTCAATCACCACCCGGACCGCTAGCTGGACGCGGTTGAGGGCAGCCTCGCTTTGGCCGCTTTGCTCGCCGATAGCGACGGAGACCGGGGCGATGGCGTAGCGCTCGATGGTGGCGCGCACCACGGCATCGGCGTCCTCCTCGTTCTCCGAGAGCGAGAGCGAGGAGCGGTCCGAGAAGCGCTCCACCAGCGCGTCGGTGAGCTGCTGGTCCAGGCCTGCGGGGCTGCCCGTGGCCCGGTCTTCGACAAACGGGACGGCGACGGTCTGGAGGTGGTCGGGAATGGAGGCGCCAGAGAAGCTGTAGACGCCGCACCCCGCCAGCGCGAGGAGCAGCGTGATGGTCTGCATCACACCAGCTCGAGCGTAGAGGTGACGCCTCCCTCGAGCTGGCGAAGGGCAAGAGGATGGAAGGAGCGGAAGGAATGAAGGGTAGGATCCTTCCTCCGTCCTCTCCATCCCTTCCGCCCCCTCCTTTCTCAGCCTCGTACAGGTCAACGGGCCCGCCTCATGCTTGGGCACGACTCTGCTGCACCTGAGCCTCCGCCTCATTCCGCGTCCTCGATGTCTTTGATCTTGCGGTAGAGTGTTCGCTCGGAGATGCCGAGGGCATCGGCGGTCTGGCGGCGGTTTCCGTCGAAGCGTCGGAGGGCTTCCCGGATCAGCGCGATCTCTGCGTTCTCCATCGTCGGGAGCGGGAGGCCAGCGGCCAGCACCTCATCCAGCGTCGAGGGCTCGATTTCATGGGCATCCTCGATCTCGAACGGTGTGTCAGCGGCGTCGTAGTCCTCCTGAGGCACCGGCGGCTCGTAGGCCACCTCGTGGATGGGTTCGGGCAACGCGCTGGCAGGGAGTGGAGGGACGCCCGCGTCGAACAACGAGTCGCCGGGTCGATCGCTACGGGTCAGCAGGGCCCGGATTTCCTGGACCTCCGTCCGCAGCTCGAGAAGGGCCCGGTAGAGCAGTTCGCGTTCGCGGACCTCGTCGCCGCCGAAGGGCGTCGCCCGGGCCACCGCCAGCCCGCGTGACGCGGAGACGCCGCGCAGGAACGAGCGGAGTGCCTCGGCCGTGACGGGGCTCTGGCGAATCAACACCACGGTTTGCTCAGCCACGTTGCGGAGTTCGCGCACGTTTCCGGGCCAGGGGTATTTCTGAAGCAGCGCGCGGGCGTCGGGGGCGAGGCGGAGGAACGAGGCGTCGTACTGGCGGGCGAAGCGTTCGAGGAACGTTTCGAACAGCGGCACAATGTCTTCGGGGCGCTCCCGGAGCGGAGGAATCCGAAGCACGATGGTGCTGAGGCGGTAGTAGAGGTCCTCGCGGAAGCGTCCGGCTCGAACCTCAGCCGCGAGGTCCTTGTTGGTCGCCGCGATCACGCGGGCGTCGGAGGACTGGAGGCGGCTGGACCCGACCCGGCTGTACTGGCCACTCTCCAGCACGCGGAGGAGCCGGACCTGGGCCTGCAGTGGCATCTCACCAATCTCATCGAGGAAGATGGTTCCTCCGTTGGCCTCTTCGAAGTAGCCCGTCCTGCGCTCTACGGAGCCGGTGTAGGCGCCCTTCTCGGCACCGAACAGCTCGCTTTCGATCAGTCCTTCCGGGATCGCGCCGCAGTTGACCACCACGAGCCGCTTCTGGCGTCGCTTCGAAAGGCCATGGAGCGCTGTGGCGATCAACTCCTTCCCCACACCACTCTCGCCCTCAATCAGCACCGCGATGTCCGCCGGCCCGACTTGCCGGATGCGGTCCAGCACGCGCCGCAGCGCCGGGCTGGTGCCGAGAATGCCGAATCGTTCTTGAAGGGCCTGTCGGTCCACAGGAGAGCGCAGAAAAGGGGACGCATAAAGATAGCGGACCGCCTCGGATGCATCCGCCAGCTCGTTGCCGCGTTAACCTTCTGCCCGCTCGCCTCCGATGCCATGCCTGCTACGCTGACGCCCGTGTCACTCCGGCTCACGCCCGAGGAATACTTCGCCTGGGAGGAGACCCAGGTGGAGCGACACGAATACATCAATGGAGAGATTTTTCCAATATCTGGAGCCAGCCGCACACACAAGGTCATCGCCGATAACCTCCACTTTTTCCTCCGTATCGCGCTGGCGAAGACCGAGTGCAGGGGGTTTACAGAGGGGCTCCGGGTCCAAGTGGAGGCTGGAGGACGCTATACCTATCCGGACGTGACCGTCGTATGCGGCGAGGAGAAATACCTCGATACAAAGAGGCAGACACTGACGAATCCGACGCTCGTGGTTGAGGTGCTTTCTGAGTCCACAAAGGCTTACGACCGGAGCGAGAAGCTGGCATCCTACCGTGAGCTATTCTCGATCCAGGAAATCGTTCTCATTCATCAGGATCGCCGGGCGGCGGAGGTCTACCGCCGCGAGGGTGCGGGCCGCTGGTCCATTGAGGAAGTGCCTGCAGACGGTGCCCTCGAGCTGGCGTCGGTCGGCGCGACCGTCTCGATGGACGACGTGTACGTAGAGACAGGTGTGCCGGGCGTGTAGGCGTCAGCTCGCGCGCGGCAGGAGCACCCGCCGCGACGCCTCGAACCGTCCTCCGAAGCGCGCCAGCCCGTCGCCGCGCAGACGCTCGGCGTGGTCTCGGAAATAGGCCGCCAGTGCGTCGCGGCTCTCGAGGTAGTACTGCACGCACCAGCTCACGCGGGTGCCATCCTCGCCATCGGGCTCGACGATCCACCAGTCTGCAGAGGTGAAGCCGTCGACGGCCAGCACCTCCTCAATGTGGGGCTCCAGCCACGCCGCGTAGGCGTCCGCGATGTCGGCATCGACGGTGAGGTTGACTTCGTAGATCACCATGCGGTGAACCTACGGTCGGCCAAGCGTTGGCTAGCGCACGACGGTGAGCTGCTGCGTCGCCAGCGCATCGCCTGCGGTGAGTCGCACGATGTACACGCCCGGCGCCAGCCCTTGGGTCGCCAGCTCGATGACGTGGCGCCCTGCAGATCGGTCGTCGTCCAGCCCCACGGCCACCTCCCGGCCGAGGGCATCGTAGATGGCGAGATGGACTCGAGCTGGCGAAGGGAGATCGATCTGCATCGAGCTGGCGCCCCGCGTCGGGTTGGGGTACACCCTCAGGCTCACCTCCGTCACCTGCTCGGCAGGCGCCTCCTCGGATACCGGTGCTGCGCTCGTCACCTCCACGCCGCCCGTGGCGCCGCGCACGCGGCCCGACGTGGCGCTCGTCACCAGCTCGTAGACCGCCGCGGAGCCGCTCCCGGTGCTCGACGTGTCGCGCGTGGCGACCCACCACGTGAGCGTCTCTTCCACGCCCGGAGCCAGCTCGGCAACGGACTGCACGCGGTCGCTGATGACGCGCAGCACGGGGTCTCCACCCGTCGTGTCGCCGTCGATGACGAGGCGCACCTCGACGCCCGTGGCTGCTTCGTCGCCTGCGTTGACGACGCGCGCCTGGAAGGGGATCTGCTGGTCAGGCGCCGTCCAGCCGGAGCGCCCTGCGGGGTCGGGCAGTCCGTGCTCGGGAAACATCACGAGCGCCTCGGCCACCAGCCCGTCGGTGAGGCCGAGGGCGGTGTCCATGGCCGAGCTGGCGGTGGTGACGGCCGCGCTCAGGCGCGGCGCGATGGCAAGGAGGCTGTCGCGGGCAGCGAAAGGCGGCTCCGAGGAGCCCTCGGGCGACAGCGCTAACTCGGGCACGAAGGTGGCCGCCAGAGCAGAATAGAAGCTCATCTGTTCGCCGATCAATCCGGTCGCTGCGGCCGTCGAGCTGGCGTAGGCGTCGGCAAAAGAGCCCTGCGGCCTTGCAGATCGGGTGTTTCCGCCCTCGTCGTCGCGGGCGAGGGCCTTCTCCGCTAGCGCGATCAGGCGCAGGCGCTCTACCTCGAACGCTTCCTCCAGCGCGTCGTCGTCGGCCAGAAGGGCTTCGGCTTCCGCGACCGCCGTGTCGTAGTCCTCGGCCTCGATGGCTGCCATCACCGCGTCGAGGCGGTCGAGATAGGCCTCTGTGGCCGCCTGCCGGGTGGAGGCAGCCTGCCGACGTGCGGGTTCGGGGTCCACGAACACTACGCTCGCGGTCGCACTGGGATCGAAGGCCAGAGCGGTCGTAGTAGGCGCGTAGTCGAAGGTGGCGTCGTAGAGAAGCCTCAGGTCGGCCACGACGAAGGTCACTAGCCCGCCTGTGTCAATTAGCCTCAGGGCTGCACCGACGAGCGCGAGCCACTGCATCGATGGCACGGTGCCCGCGACGACCGCTAGATCTGCTGCCTTGTTCCAGCCATTGAAGATGTTGGTGAAGGTCGCTGAGCTATTGATCGTGTCGTCGATGAGAGCTGTCCGACCATTGAGGTAGGTCTGCGTGGCTTGGAACGATTCGATGGTCGTTCCGTCGCCGTCGATCTGGCGAGTGCGGATGGCTGCAACCTCCAGATCGCCTTCCGCTGCGAGAACATGGCCGGAGGCCAACACGACGCTTCCAACTTCCTTCGAGGCGGTTGTGAAGGCTTGTTCGATGATCGACCGACGGGCGGCGGCGCCATTCCAGGCTCCGGTGCTGAACGCGGCGCTTCCGGTCGATATGGCGACCTGATCCGCTTTCACGAGCCATTGCGCGGCCTGGCTGGGCAGCACCGATGAGGCGGCATCCACCATCAAGGACTTAAAGACGGTGAGCGAGCCTTTGGTGGCTTGGAGCGCGAGCTTGAGCGCGATGTCTGATACCGTGGGGGGCTCACCGCTGGCGTCGATGGTCTGCTGCGCGCTGGCCTCGGCATCGAGGACCAACTTGCGGAGGGCCACCAACGCCATAAAGGCATCGACCGTGGTTTTGGCGGTCTCATCGGCCAGGGGCTCGACGGCTAGGTAGAGATCCTCGAGACCCTCGCTGGCGATGAGCAGCCGCGCCAGCGCGCGGTCGCGGTCGCGGAGAACGGAGGCGTCCTCGGGCGCCAGCGCGTTGGTGCCGTCGGGCGTGAGCCGGCTCGTCCAGTCGCCGATGAGTTGGCGGGCAGGCTCGGTGTCGTAGCCGAGCACCAGCGTGTGCGTGGTGTCGAGCCCCGCCAGCTCGTCCTCCAACGCGCCAACGAGTGTGGCAGGCAGCACGAGCGGGGCGTTGGCGAGTTGATCGGGGACGAGCTGGCGATAGGTGCGGGCCATGTCGCCGCGCTCGAGGCGGATGTCGTAAGGCTGGCTCAGGTCTACGTTCGCATCGGAGAAATCCGCAATCCCGGAGGCATCGGTGGTGGCCGAAGCGAGAATGCTGGAGCCGGACATCAGGCGGACCGCAGTGCCGGAGAGGGGGCCCGTGGCTAGTCCGAAGCGGTTGACATCGCGCACCGCCACGCTGCCAACAGGGGGGTCGACGACGAGAGAGTATGACCCCGAGGCCGTTAGACTGATAGTGACATCAATCGTTTCAGACTGGCCATCTTCAGGGTTAAAAACTCGCTGCGAGCT
>JBCBZH010000316.1:0-4351 GCA_039815415.1 Bacteroidota bacterium | reverse complement strand
CGGACCCAACGGAAGCCCACAGGTGTGGTTCAATGCGCACTTCTCGAAGGACCCAGAGACGATCGGGGTGCTCGATCCGTCAACCGGAGAGGTCACCGTCATCGAGGTGCCAACGCCTCGCCAGCCCGATGGTGGGAGCACCATTCCCTACGGCCTCCGCATCGACGCCGACGGCGTGGTGTGGGGCACCCAGCTTCTCGGCAACCGGCTGATCCGCTACGACCCGGCTACGGATCAGGTCGGCCTCTTCGAGCTGCCGACGAGCCACAGTGGCCCGCGCCGCCCGGACGTGGCCCCCGACGGACGCATCTGGATTCCTCAATTCGCTGCGGGTAAGGTGGCCGTGTTCGACCCGGAGACCGAAGCGTTTACAGAACACGCGCTGCCTGTGCCGGATGCGCTGCCCTACATCGTCCGTGTGGCCGAGGACGGCATGGTCTGGGTCGCGACTGGCGCCGCCGATGCCGTGCTCCGGTTCGATCCACGCTCAATGGACTGGCATGTTCACCCCCTGCCCACGCGCGGCGCTCTTGTCCGCCACATGGAACTAGACGCCGATGGGTCGGCCTGGATCGCTTACGGCAACGTGCCGGCCATCGACCCGAAGGTGGCGCACATCCAGATTCTCGATTGAGACCTGATTGTTCAGGGCAGTCAATGGCCTGTCTCTCATCCTTCACCCCGATGAAACCCCTGCTCACCCTTCTGGCCGCCCTTGCCGCGACTTCCTGCGCCTCCTCAGACATTTCGCAGGCCGATCCCGAGGCGTCCACGCCGGACCTTGTCTTCGAGAACGTCACCGTCGTCCCGATGGACCGGGAGCGTCAGCTCGAGAGCCAGACGGTCGTGGTGCGTGGCGACCGGATCGTAGAGGTGGGGCCGACAGGAGAGGTTGAGGTCCGAGACAACGCCACGGTCGTAGATGGGAAGGGCAAGTTCCTCGTGCCTGGGCTAGCAGAGATGCATGGGCACGTGCCACCACCGAGCGCGCCCGTCGAGCTTACGGAAGAGACCCTGTTCCTCTACCTCTCGCAGGGCATCACCACGGTTCGTGGCATGCTCGGGGCGCCCGGCCAGCTCGACCTGAAAGCCCGCGCCAACTCAGGCGAGCTTCTCTCTCCGACGCTCTACCTCGCTGGGCCGAGCTTCAACGGCAATAGCGTGTCCTCGCCGGAACAAGCCGAGTCGATGGTGCGCGCTCAGGTCGATGAAGAGTGGGACCTGCTCAAGGTGCATCCGGGGATGACCCGAGCCGAGTACGACGCCATGGCGGAGACGGCCAACGAGTTGGGGATCCGGTTCGGCGGCCACGTTCCGGCGGCCGTCGGCCTGGAGCACGCCCTCGAGATGGGCCAGGAGACCTTCGATCATGTCGATGGCTACACGGCGGCGCTCAACATTCCCGCCAGCCCGTTGGACCCCGACGAGCTGGCGAGGCTCGTCACCCAGTCTCGCGAGGCGGGGGCCTGGATTGTCCCCACCATGGCGCTCTGGGAGACGTTGTATGGAACGCTTCCCCTGGAGACACTGCAAGCCTACCCCGAGCTGGCGTACGTGTCGCCCAACCAGCGGCGGAGCTGGTCCAACAGCGTCGGGCAGACGCTTGCCAATCCGGGCTATGATGCGGCCGGAGCGCAGCGGGTCATCGACGCGCGGAACCAGATCCTGGCGGCTCTCCATGCGGGCGGCGTCCGCATCCTGATGGGCACCGACGCGCCGCAACTCTTCAGCGTGCCGGGCTTCTCGCTTCATCGCGAGTTCCCACGCATGGAGGCCGGAGGCATGTCGCCTTACGAGATTCTTGAGTCTGGAACGTCTCTCGTGGGGGACTACTTCGCCAACGAGGACACCTTCGGGCAGGTTGCCGAGGGCCACCGCGCGGATCTCATGCTGCTCGATGCGGATCCCCTCGCCAGCTCGGCCAACCTGCAGCGGATCGCGGGGGTGATGGTGCGGGGCCGGTGGGTGCCCCGTGCGGAGCTGGACGCTCGCCTCGAGGCCATCCGGCAGCGCCACGCCAGCTCGTAGACGCCAGCTCGCGCAGGACGACGCGTCGGGCTGGCGAGGAACGGCAGGGCCGACATGGCTCTATACATTTCAGATAGGCGCCTTCTGCTGGACGAGGATGCAGCAAGGGCATCCAGTGCGACGCCACGTGCGTGTAGGTTAGGAGCGGATTCTGCTGTCCTCATGAGTGCCACCATCCACGATGTTGCCCGCCAGGCGGGCGTGTCCATTTCGACCGTGTCGCGTGTCCTCAATGGCACGTCGCCCGTCAAGGAAGAGAAGCGAAAGCTCGTGCTGGAAGCGGCCGAGATGTTGGGCTATGTGCCCAACCCGGCAGCGCTGAGTCTGCTCAACAAGCGGACGGGGGGCATCGGCGTGGTCCTGCCGTTCGTCACCGGAGAGTTCTTCTCGGAGCTGCTGAGTGGGCTGGACGAAACGGCCCAGTCGCTCGAGTCGTTTCTCATCATCTCGACCTCGCACAGCCGACCCACAGAGTTTCGGAAAGCGGTTCTCGCCCTCGACAAACGCGTGGACGGCTTGGTGGTGATGGCGCCCGCCCTGGATGTTGAAGAGGCCTCATCCCTCGTCAGCCCGGACACGCCCGTCGTGTTCATCAATACCCACGCCGGTGAAGTGGGCGCAGACGTGTTCAACTTCGACAACTTCGGCGGGGCTCGTGCGCTAACGCGGCATCTTCTGGAGGACGGCCACGAGCGAATCGCCGTCGTCCGGGGACCCGAGACGGCATGGGATGCACAGGAGCGCGTGCGGGGCTACCGATCTGCGATGCGCGATGCCGGCTTCAGCACAGACGGTCTCGAGTTTGAGGGCGGGTTTACTCGAGGCGATGGCTACACCGCTGCAGAGAGCATTCTGCGCACGACCCCACGCCCAACGGCGATTCTTGCGGCCAACGATTACTGCGCCTTCGGGGCCCTGAGCGCGCTGCGCGATGCAGGGATTGAAGTGCCGCGCGAGATGTCGGTGTGTGGCTTCGATGGGCTCACGAGTTCCCAGTACGCGGCGCCTCCGTTGACGACCGTTCAGGTGCCGATCCGAGAGATCGGGCACCGGGCCATTCGCCAGCTCGTCGCACGAGTCCGAGGCGACGAAAACGAACAGCCTCCCAACCACGAGACGGTGCCGGTTGAACTGGTGGTCCGGGGATCTACGGCTGCCCGTACCGCGTCAAGGGGCTGAATTCCAACTGGCGGGAACCCTGGAAGGGCTTCGCGACGTTGAGATCTGAAGTTCTTGAAAACCTTTTCAGGAAGCGCTACCTTCCTGTCCATCCGTCCCACCATCTCCCTCCCCAGCCCATGAACTCTCTGCTACGCTCTCTCTCCTCAGGGCTCGCCCTTCTTGCGCTGCTCGCGTGGGCGGCGGCCCCTGCAACCGCCCAGGACGTCGTCTTCGACTCGTTCGACCGCACGGACTTCTCGGACATCGGCTCGTTCGCGGGCGGCGCCGATGGGGTCGGGATCGGCGTCGGTCCCACGACCGGAGTCGGCGGTGCTGAGAACACCGCGCTCTCGGTCGGGATCAACCCCGGTGCCGGCGGTTCGTTCGCTGGGATCATCATCCCGGGGCCTGCCGGGAACACCGACATCACCGGGACGAACTTCCTGACGTTCTCCTTTCGCCCAGTCGGCGCTGGCAACCCCATCGCGGAGGGCAACCTCACGCTCACGCTGGAGATCAACCTCCAGGAGGACACCGACGGCAACGGGACCTTCGAAGGCGCCTCCGACGACGAGTTCCGGGCCGAGTACCGGATCGAGACGACGGGCGCAGACTACCAATTCGTCGAGATCCCGCTCTCGTCGTTCCGTAAGGTGAACGCACCGGAGGCGGGGAACGGCGTGCTCGACACCGACGCCATCCTCCAAGTGGTGCCGGTGTTCGGCGGGATGCAGGGCCCCGAGTTCAGCTACGCCATCGACGAGCTCGCCTTTACCCAGGACTCCCGATTCAACTTTGGCAACGTCGCTGCCGAAGTCGCATTCGACCTCTTCGACCGAACGGACTTCTCGGACATCGGCTCGTTCGCGGGCGGCGCCGATGGGGTTGGGATCGGCGTCGGTCCCACGACCGGAGTCGGCGGTGCTGAGAACACCGCGCTCTCGGTCGGAATCAACCCTGGAAACGGCGGTTCGTTCGCTGGGATCACCATCCCGGGGCCTGCCGGGAACACCGATGTCACCGGAACGGACTTCCTGTCCTTCGAATTCCGTCCAGTCGGCGCTGGCAACCCCATCGCGGAGGGCAACCTCACGCTCACGCTGGAGACAAATGAGGGGCGATAAGACCAACAAAACCAATGGTTCCTGCCGTAGCAACTGAT
>JBCBZH010000148.1:0-10468 GCA_039815415.1 Bacteroidota bacterium | reverse complement strand
TTCGTGATGACGCGCGCAAAGCCGACCGACTGGTTGCCGAACGTCCGGAGCTCGCCCGACGGGATCATCATCAGCTCACCATCGAACTTGCGGACTTTGATGATGCGCAAACCGACGTACTCGACGGTCCCGACATCGCCACCGATACGGATGAGATCGCCCACGCCAAGGGTGTCGTCGAACAGGTGGAAGATGCCAGAGATGACGTCTTTGACGAGCGTCTGCGCTCCGAAGCCGATCGCCAGCCCGGCGATGCCTGCGCCCGCGAGAAGTGGTCCCACTTCCAGCCCGACCGTAGTGAGCACCATCACGATAGCAATGGTCCAGATGGCGTAGCGTGCCAACGAGCCGAGGAGGTCGGCGACGCTGAGGACGCGCTGGCGACGCTTGTCTAGCGTGGGGCGGTCCATTACCTCAGCCACCCAACGCGCTTTCAAGCGCTTGATGAGTGTCAGGGCCAGCAGCGCCAGCCCGACGATCAGGGCGACCTCGACCGTGTTCTGGCCGACACCGAACCAGAACGCGCCATCGAGGATCTTATCGGCGGCATCGCCTGCTGCGGAGGTCAGGCCCTCAATGGCGTTGCTGGTGCTGTCTCCAAAGGCAACATCGGAGGAGTCAGTGTCTTGCATGGGGAGGCAGTGAGGTTCGAGGGAGTCGGAGGTTGCGGATGAGGGCGACGAAGCGAAGCGCGGAGCACGCCAGCGCGGCGAGGACGAGCTGGAGGCTCAGCGACACGCCGATGGCATCCAGCCCGATGAGAACCCCAGCTCCCGCAAGGGCCGCCGTCGCGTAGAAGTCTTTATACAGCACAGCCGGTCGCTCACCAACGAGGATGTCGCGGATGACACCCCCGCCGACCGCCGTCAGCGTCCCCATGAGCAGGATTCCTATGGGGCCGAGGCCGTGCGAGATCCCTTTGGCCGCTCCGAGGGCGGCGAAGAGTCCCAGCCCGATGGCGTCGGCGACCATTACGAGATTCCAGCGGGCCACCACATGAGGCGCCGCGCGGATGACGACGATGGCGCCGATGAGGCACACTACGAAGAACCGCTCGTCCTGGAACACAGCGGGCGGATTGTCGCCGAGCAAGAGATCCCGTACGATGCCCCCGCCGACCCCAGTAAGGGCAGCCAGCACGGCCACGCCGAGCCAGTCCAGCTCATGGCGGACGGCTTTAAGGGCTCCCGAGAGCGCGAACACAAAGGTCCCGAGCAAGTCGAGAGCGGTCAGCATGAGGTGGGGCTACCCCAGCGCTGCGACGCCGGGGAGAGTCTGGCCTTCCATGAACTCGAGCATGGCGCCGCCACCCGTGGAGACGTGGGTGACCGCATCCGCGAGACCGGCCTGTTGGATAGCGGCCACAGAGTCACCACCGCCGACCACGGTCAGCGCGCCACTGGTGGTGGTCTCCGCCAGCGCGTTGGCGACCGCCAGCGTCCCCTGCGCGAAAGGCTCCATCTCGAACACGCCCATCGGGCCGTTCCAGATCACGGTCTCGGCCTTCTGAATCTCGGCCACGTAGGCGTCGCGCGTTTCCCGACCGATGTCGAGGCCCATCCAGCCGTCCGGGATGGCTCCCACCACGGTCTTCGAGCTGGCGTCGGCTGCGAAGGCATCGGCGACAACGTGGTCCGTTGGGATCATCAGAGTGTCGGCAAACCGCGTTAGCAGTGCACGAGCATCGTCGATCCGATCCTCTTCGATCAGCGACGTGCCGGTGCCTTCACCCTGGGCTGCGAGGAAGGTGTAGGCCATCGCACCGCCGATCAGCAGGCGGTCCACCTTTGGCGCCAGCGCCTCGATGACTCCGATCTTGTCCGACACCTTTGCGCCGCCGAGGATGGCGACGAACGGACGCGCCGGATCGTCCAGCGCCTTCGTCAGGAACGTCAGCTCGCGCTCCAGGAGCGTGCCTGCGGCCGTCGAGCTGACGTGAGCGGCCACACCCGCCGTCGAGGCGTGTGCGCGATGGACCGACCCGAAGGCGTCCGACACGAAAACGTCCGCCAGCTCGGCGAGCTGACCCGCGAGCTCGGCGTCGTTCTTGGTCTCTCCGGGAAGAAAGCGGGTGTTCTCCAGCAGCACCACGGCACCGTTCGGCGCGCTGGCGATGCACGCTTCGGCGTCTGGACCGACGGTGTGCTTGCAGAACACCACCTCTGGCCCGCCCAGCAGCTCGCGGAGTCGACCGGCCACAGGGCGGAGGGAGAACTCCGGTCTGACCTCACCCTTCGGGCGCCCCAGGTGA
Source organism: Bacteroidota bacterium (assembly GCA_039815415.1). GTDB lineage: Bacteria > Bacteroidota > Rhodothermia > Rhodothermales > Rubricoccaceae > JBCBZH01. Next base: position 8,217 of record JBCBZH010000148.1, on the reverse strand, counting down.
GACATCAGGATCGGGCGTGCGCCCGCATTGAGGAGAGCCTGGAGGGTCGGCAGTGCGCCTCGAATGCGGGTGTCGTCTGTGATCGTGTCGCCGTCGAGCGGCACGTTGAAATCCACGCGCACCAGCACGCGCTGGCCGGAGACGTTGAGGTCAGAGAGGGTGTTCATGAGGGTGGGGATTGGGGGGATAGGGGTTGGGGATTGGGGATGAGGTTTCATAGCAGGACCCCAATCCCTAATCCCCAAATCCCAACACCCACTTACGCCATCAGGCGCTCGACGAGGTCCACAGTCCGGCAGGAGTAGCCCCACTCGTTGTCGTACCAGCCGACGACCTTCGCCAGCTTGCCCTCGGCCATCGTGGACGGCGCATCGAGGATGCAGGAGTGCGGGTTGTGGATGATGTCGGTGGAGACCAGAGGCGCCTCGCTGTACTGGAGGATGCCCTTCATCGGGCCCTCCGCCGCTGCGAGGTACGCGGCGTTGATGTCCTCGGCCGTGGCTTCCGTCTTGAGAACCGCCGTGAAGTCCGTCAGCGAGCCGTCGGGGACGGGCACGCGGAGCGCGAAGCCGTCGAGCTTGCCCGCCAGCTCGGGGAGCACAATACCCACGGCCTTGGCGGCTCCGGTCGTGGTCGGGATGATGGAGAGGGCGGCTGCGCGTGCCCGGCGAAGGTCCTTGTGTGGTGCGTCCTGGATGTTCTGGTCAGCCGTGTAGGCGTGGATGGTCGTCATGAAGCCTTGCTCCAAGCCGAATGCATCGTCCAGCACCTTCGCCATCGGGGCGAGGCAGTTGGTGGTGCAGCTCGCGTTCGAGACCACCTCCTCATCGCCGGTCAGAATGTCGTCGTTGACACCGAGGACCACGGTGGCGTCCACGTCGCCAGACGCTGGGGCGGAGATCACGACCTTCTGCGCACCGCCTTTGAGGTGGAGCGCGGCTTTCTCGCGCGTGCGGAACACGCCTGTGGACTCGACGACCACCTCGCATCCGAGGTCGCCCCACGGAAGCGCGGACGGATCCCGCTCGGAGAACACCTTGAACCGGTCGCCGTCGATCACCAGCTCGTCGCCCTCGGCCCGGACCTCGCCGGGGTAGACGCCGTGGATGGAATCGTACTTAAACAGGTGCGCGAGGGTCGCTGCGTCGGTGAGGTCGTTGACAGCGACCACGTCGAAGTTCGAGCTGGCGCCGTGGGCCTTGCGCTCGAGGATGGAGCGGAACACGAGGCGGCCGATCCGGCCAAAGCCGTTGATGCCAATCTGGATTGCCATGAGCAGGGGGGAGGGGGGAAGGAGAGGAATCGGACGGTTGGCGAGAGCCAACGGGAGAAGGGTAGGCCGATCCGAGATCACCGCGCACCGTTGTTCGGTGAAAACGCCCTCAAATGGGCGGGAGGGCGGTTGCTTTAGAGACTCTTGGACAGCTCTTGGATTGCCGCTTGCGAGGTCGCCCGCCTACCTTGTCGGTTCCGACTTCATTTCTCTCGACTCGCGCCCTCGCTGGCTCGCCTCGTATGGCTCAGATCAACGCTCCAAAACCTGCCATCACCTACGGCCGTGGGGAGGAGAGCGACGACCTTCTCCAGTCCGGCTTCGCTCAGTCCTCGGATTTCTTTGAGGACAACCGCAATCTGGTCATTGGTGCCGGTGTTGGGCTCCTCGTGCTGGCGATCGCGGCGGTGCTGTTCTTCAACTGGCGTCAGGCCAAGGCAGCCGAAGGGCAGGAGTACCTCGGCGCCATTCTGACCGAGTACGAGATCGGCAACTACCAAGCGGCCCTCGATGGCACGGACGCCGCGCCAGGCCTGCTCGACCTCGCTGAGGACTATAGCTCGACGCCCACGGGTGACCAGGCGCGCTTCTTCGCAGCGGACGCGTATCTCCAGCTTGGCCAGACGCAGGAGGCCCTCGAGATGTTTGAGTCCTACGAGGGCGGCGGGATTCTCGGTGCCAGCGCGCTGGCGGGTCAGGCCTCCATCAAGGAGGGCATGGGCGAGCATGCTGAAGCCGCCGCGCTGTACGAGCGTGCCGCCGGGGCGTATCCAGAGGACGCCACCGCGCCCGGCTATCTCCTCGATGCAGCACGGGCCTATGGCGAGGCTGGCGACACAGAGGCTGCCATGACAGCTCTCCAGACCCTTCTCGATGAGTACGGCGATGCCCCGGAACTGATCATGGCCGAGATGGAAATGGGCCGCCTCCAGGCACGGACAGCGGGCTAAGGGGTTCGCCAGCCCGTCGCCTCGAGCTGGCGTTGCCCGAGAGACGATGGGGCTGCGTGCGTAGCTTCGAACGACGCACATCGACCTCTCTATGCCTACGATCCTCATCGCCGATGACGAGCCGGCCATCCGGCGCACCCTCCGCGAGATTCTGGAGTTCGAGGGCTACGACCTCATCGAAGCCGTAGACGGAGACGAGGCGCTCGCCAAGGCGTCCGCAGGCGGCATCGACCTGGCGCTTCTAGACATCAAGATGCCGGGGCGCGACGGCATGCAGGTCCTTCAGGCGCTCCATGAGGCAGAGTCCACGGTTCCCGTCGTGATGATCTCGGGCCACGGCACCGTGGAAACCGCTGTGGAGGCCACCCAACTCGGAGCCGTCGACTTCCTGGAGAAGCCACCCGACCTCAACCGTCTCCTCGTAACGGTGCGCGGCGCGCTGGATCGCGGCCAGCTGGTGGTGGAGAACAAGCGGGCCAAACAACTGGTCCGCGATGTCGCCAGCTCGGAGCTGACCCCCATTGTGGGCGAGAGCCCGGCCATCGAGCGCATCAAGGCGACGGTGGAGCGCGTGGCACCGACGGAAGCGCGCGTCCTCATCACAGGGGAGCCGGGGACCGGAAAAGAGCTGGTCGCCCGCTGGGTTCATGCACAGAGCCACCGGGCTGACGGTCCATTGGTGGAGGTCAACTGCGCAGCCATCCCGTCCGAGCTGATCGAGTCCGAGTTGTTCGGGCACGAGAAAGGCGCGTTCACTGGGGCCACCAAGCAGCGCATTGGCAAGTTCGAGCAAGCCGATGGCGGGACGCTGTTTCTCGACGAGATCGGAGACATGAGCCTGGACGCCCAGGCCAAGGTGTTGCGTGCGCTTCAGGAGAACCGGATCACTCGTGTCGGGGGCGACCGCTCCATTGCCGTCGATGTGCGTGTGGTGGCGGCCACCAACCGGGACCTGCTCGCGTCGGTGGACGAGAACCGGTTCCGCGAGGACCTCTACCACCGACTCTCCGTGATCCTGATTCACGTTCCGCCGCTGCGAGAGCGCCGGGCAGATATCCCGGACATTGCCCGGTTCATCTTGGATCAAGTGACGCGTCGCAACGGCATGTCCGACAAGGCTTTCAGCGACGATGCGCTCGACCGCCTTCGCCATCTCGACTGGCGCGGCAACGTCCGCGAGCTTCGCAACGTGGTGGAACGCCTGCTGATTCTCTCGGACGGCGAAGCCATCGACGGACCCGATGTGGATCGGTTCGTGAACCCTGGGGGCGGCGCCGATCCAGTTGCAGGCTTGATCGACCGCTTCGACTCGTTCTCCGACTTCCGCGACATGGCTGAGAAGCTGTTCATCGAACGCAAGCTCGAGGAGCAAGACTGGAACGTCTCTAAGACCGCCGAAACCATCGGCATTCAGCGCTCGCATCTCTACAACAAGCTGGAGAAGTATGAGATCGCGAGGCCAGAATGAGCGAGGAGGCCGTGGGCAGTGGAGGCGAGGAATTGGCGCGGGCACCTGCAGACGCAGGTTCGCCAGCTCGATCGTCGGATCTCGTTACGGCCTCCACCTCTACCGCTTCAGCCTCGTCTCCCATCGTCCTCGATGGGCGCGGCTTGGTGAAGCGATATCCGACGGCCACAGGCGAACTGGAAGTCTTGAGCGGACTTGATGTGAAGATCCGAGCTGGCGAGATGGTGGCTGTGGTCGGGGAGAGCGGAACGGGAAAGAGCACGCTTCTCCATCTTCTCGGCGCCCTCGACCGCCCGACCGAAGGGACGGTGCTGTTCCAGGGCGAGAACGTGTTCGACAAAGACGATGAGGCGCTGGCGGCCTTCCGCAACCGCTCCATTGGGTTCGTCTTCCAGTTTCACCACTTGCTTCCTGAGTTCGACGCCACCGAGAACGTGGAGATGCCCGCGCTGATCGCAGGGCACGACATGGACGAGGCGCGCCCACGAGCTGAGGCGCTGCTGCGATCACTCGGCCTTGGAGAGCGGCTGGATCACCGGCCGAGCCAGCTCTCCGGCGGGGAGCAACAGCGGGTGGCCGTGGCACGTGCGCTGATGAACCGCCCAGGCCTCGTGCTGATGGACGAGCCAACGGGCAACCTGGACACCACCACGGCCGCGGCGCTTCACGACGAGCTGCTTCACCTCAGCCGCGCTGAAGGCCAGGCGTTTGTGGTGGTGACCCACAACCCGACCCTCGCGGCCCTCGCCGACCGCGTGCTACGCCTCGAAGCGGGGCGACTGGTCGAGGATCGGTGAGTCCGTCTGTCACGGACACGGCCGACCGCCCTGTCGGTAGACCGGGAACGAGTGAACGCCAGCTCGAGCTGACGACTCCGCCTCCCGGGTTCCAGTCATTTCCTCATGCATCCGAACGCAGCGTTGCGCGTACTGAGGGCGCCCACCCACCCGGTAGCCATGCCTGAAACCCTCGATCTCTCGGTCGTGGACCCTGCTGTTCTCGAACGCGTGGGGTTCGTCCAAGAGCCCATCGATCCGAGCCTCGATCTGTTCGATGAGATCGACCGCCTCAAGCGGGAGAAGAACGCCGTCCTGTTGGCGCACTACTACCAGGAGCCAGACATCCAGGACATCGCCGACTTCATCGGAGACTCCCTCGGGCTGGCGAGAGAGGCCGCTGCGACCGATGCTGACGTGATCGTATTCGCCGGCGTCCACTTCATGGCGGAGACGGCAAAGATCCTCAATCCCGAGAAGACCGTCTTGCTGCCGGATCTGAATGCGGGGTGCTCACTCGCGGATAGCTGCCCGCCGGACGAGTTCGCGGCATTTCGGGCGAAGCATCCAGATCACGTCGTCATCAGCTACATCAACTGCTCGGCGGCGATCAAGGCGCAAACGGACGTCATCGTCACATCCTCCAACGCGGAACACATTGTCCGACAGATCCCAGAGGATCAACCGATCATCTTCGCGCCGGATCGGAACCTAGGCCGCTACCTGAGCAAGGTGACCGGGCGTGATATGGTGCTCTGGGAAGGGGCATGCATCGTCCATGAGATCTTTTCGGAGCAGAAGCTCGTCCGGCTGCAGGCCCGGCACCCGGATGCGCTGACGCTGGCACACCCGGAGTGCGAGGAGGCTGTTCTTCGCCATGCCGATCACATCGGAAGCACGTCGTCGATCCGGCAGTTCGCTGCAGAGTCCGAGGCGACCGAGTTCATCGTGGCAACGGAGGCAGGCATCCTGCACCAGATGCAGAAGGACAACCCGAACAAGACGTTCATCCCGGCCCCACCAGACAACGGCTGCGCGTGCAACGATTGCCCGCACATGAAGCTCAACACCATCGAGAAGCTCTATCTCTGTCTGAAGCACGGGGCGCCCGCCCTCGAGATGGAGGAGAGCCTCCGGCTGCGTGCGCGCCAGCCCATTGACCGAATGCTCGAGATGAGCACGGGCGTCAAATAGGGGTCTCTGTCGCTTCGGGTCGCCAGCTCGCGAGTCAGGTGCGCTGCCCACGTTGAGGGTTAAGGGGGAAGGCATGGTCCCGATACCGGAGGGACAGCGACTTCTTCTCCTGTGCGCGCGTTTGTCTCCCTTGTCCTGGCGGTGCTCTGTCTTCTCGGCCTCGTGCTGGCAGGCGAGATGGTCGCACAGGTTGCCATCGCGAGAGCGGAGGGGCGCCCGGCAGTGGGTTTGGACCTGCAGGGCCAGCTGGCGATTGCGATGGGGCTCATTCTGGTGGCCGGGTTGTGGGTCACCACGGCCTGGCGCCAACACTCGGACGGAAAACGCCGAGCGGTCGAGAACGCCCGTTCTGAACGCCTTCGGCGCCTGAACGACCGCCTCCGGCTGACCAACGAGAGCCTCCGAGAGAGCGACAAGATCAAAGACGATCTGCTCGCGACCACCAGCCACGAGTTGCGGACGCCGCTCACGGCCATCCTAGGGTTCTCGGAAATGCTCCTGGACGTGCCCGATTCAGAGGCCCGAGCGCTGGCGATGCGGATTCAGCGCGGGGGGCAGCGCCTCCGCAACACCGTCAACGGGCTGCTGGACATGTTCAAGCTCCAGTCCGGCACCCTCGAGCTGGTGCCTGAGCACATCGATGTTGCCTCGCAGGTTCGCTCCATCGTCGGCATGCTTCGACCCCTCGCCGAAGAGCGCGGGCTCGATCTCCGCGTGCACCCTGCTGATCTGGCGCTGCCCGCACATCTCGATCGCGACGCTCTCGAGCGCATTGTGACCAATCTGGTCGCCAACGCGCTCAAATTCACGACGGAGGGTGGTGTCGCTGTGACCGTGGATGCCACGCCAGAGATTGTCACCGTAGCCGTGACCGACTCCGGAATCGGAATTGCCGCAGAGGACGTTCCGAGCCTGTTTCTGCCATTCACCCAGGCCTCCATGGGGTCCGAACGGACTCACGAGGGCACAGGGCTAGGCCTCGCTATCGTTCGCCAGCTCGTGGACCTGATGGGAGGTGAGATCCACGTAGAAAGTCGGGTCGGCGTGGGAACGCGCATTCGTGTGGAGTTTCCGCGTTGGGCGTCGCTGCCCGTGTCAGGAGGGGCTCCAATCCATGCGCCGCCCTCGCCAGCCCTCGCTGGCGGCAAGGTGTTCACACTCGAACTGCCGTTGGACGAGGTCCGGGTTCTGCTCGGGCACGTCGGGGCAACGGGGGAGGTGTTCGCTGCCGACACGCTTCCCGCCGGGGTAGAGGAGTTGCAGCAGAGCGCCTACGATGCCGTGTTCGTTGGGGCGTCTGATGCGCGGACGGAACGCAAACGGACGCGGCGGATCCGTCGCATTCCTGGGTATTCGCGCACTCCGCTCATTCGCGTGGGGGGGGGGGCTCTGGATGCCGCGACCCTGCAGCGGCACGGATTCACGCATCAGATTTCGGTTCCCCTGCGAGAGGCGCGTTTTCATCATCCTCGGGATTAGAGTAGATTTGCAAACATGTCGGACAAACAGTTGGGCATTCATGGACGATAGTTCCAAGGGTTCAGAGTTGTTGCGTTTCCGACCGTACATAGGAAAGGTTTCACGTGTGAGTAAGTTTCGCAGCGGAGATTATCTGACGTCGGGGGAGGCTTCAACTCTCGAAGATCGTTGCACCGTGACCAAATTTCTATCCGCGAAGCCTTCGTGGCGCCTACAACCAAGTCATAACGGAAGCCTTGGAAAGCAGGAATGATATGTTGCCCTGCAAGATTGAGCACATACCTGGTGGGCATAACTGCTGCTTGGTTTGCCGGAGGTCAAGGGGTTCTGTTCGCGTGCACCGGCGGTGCGGCGACGACGATTCCTTGACTTTGGCAGAGCCCATTCGTGACGGACAGGCGAAGCTTGCCGCCCAACCTGGCGACCGTCTTCGGCCGTCTTTGGGTTTTCTGATACGCTCGTATGGCTGTTCATAGGGCCTGTCTCGTGTTCGTGCGGGAAATCGAGATGTTTTCTTAGCTTTTTGTCCCTTCGTTTTTTGTGGATCCGCTCTCATGCTTTGTCTTGCCAAATAGGTTCGCACGCAAGCGCAATCTGCGGTTCAATGCGATGTGTTGCCGGCTTAGGTTCACTTGTAAAACGTACTGCGTTTACCGTCATCCAAACTTTAAATGTTTCTGGGCTTGTTCGTCTAGATTCGCAGGGTATAGGTGTTCTCGAAGGTGGAATCATCCCTCGGCCTTGTGAGGATACTACTGCATGTCGTCGCGCATCGTTCATTGCAATGTTTCACATGTCGGCAGTAGCTGGCGCGAAGGAAGCGACCGTTTCCCGGACGGCGTTTGCGGTGTTTTAGTAAGAGATCATGGATGATCTGCGAGTGTCCGGTCAGTGCTAGTAGACCGAGGAACGCAAGACGAGGTATATCATGAACTCGGACAAGACTTTGTGGGTTGGCGGCGTGCGTTCGTGAGCGACCCCGCCACCCGCTTCAGAAATATGGGCGATTTTGCCGACATGATCGCGCGCGGAGCGGACGCGTTAGGGCTGGATCGCCCGGTGCTCTACGGCACGCAC
>JBCBZH010000290.1:0-5366 GCA_039815415.1 Bacteroidota bacterium | reverse complement strand
GATAGAAATCGTCACCCAACCGTTGTCTAGTTGTCGAGTTTGAATGTGGATAATCGGCGGCGCTGTTGATAACTCTGGAGAGGCACCTCCCCCATGGCTATCGCTCTGAAGCCACGCCGTCGTCGAGGAGCATCTGGAGGAAGGCGCCGTAGTCGTCCACGGTGGTGCGCATGCCCCCGGCGATCCACGGGTTGAAGGCGCTCGGGTAGCCGGTGTCGGTCATGCCGAGCGGCTGGGCGATGCGCTGGTCGAAGAGGTCCACCCAGCGCTCGCCCGTCGCGAGTTCCGCCACCCGTGCGGCGACGTGCATCGAGTTGGAGCCGTAGTCGAACGCCGCTCCCGGCTTGTGAGTGAGGGGACGGTCGAGGATGGCCTCGGCACAGGCTCCGAGGCTCACCAGACGGTTCAGGACGCACGGGGCGCGGCCCCCGGTCACGTTCCCGTGCATGCCGGAGGTGTGCGAGAACATCTGCCCGACGGTGATCGCACGTTTCTCGCCCTCGAGCGTGGGGAAGAACATCGCCAGCGAGTCGTCCAGCGTGAGTGTGCCGTCGGACACGAGCGATGCGATAACCCCAGCAGAGAGCCACTTCGCGCCCGAGGCGGTCGCCGCGACCGTTGTGGTTGTGTACGTGCCGTAGCCTCTCCGGTGGAGCACCTCGCCGTCTTGCATGACGAACACCGTCGCGCCACCCCCGATCTGGTTCAGGGAGTCGGCGATCAGGTCATCGACAGCCGAGAAGTCGGGCGGCGACTGGGCCGCTGCCGAGCTGGCGAGAAGGCTAACGAGCAGGAGGGACCGAAGCATGGCGGAGTCAATCGGTGAGCAACGACGGACGACGGTTCAGGGCCGCCTTGAGTTACTGCCGATCGCAGGCACTTGTGTGTCGATCCGGTCACAGAGCGCCGCATCGGCCTAGCGGGGCATCGAGCTGACGAACACGCCTGGGGATTGCCTTTGACGCTCGTAGCCGAAGGGAGAGGCCTTTCGTGTGTGAGCCGAATCCCACCCGGTTGCTCTAGAACACGCCGTTCCGGTTCCGAATTGCGCCGCCGGCCATCCAGGCGTAGAACCGCATGAAGCCATCGAGAGGCTGGATCGCATCCCAGTGTTCGACGACTTGGTCGTCCACAACCCTCCACGTGTCGATGATGTTCAGCCCTTTTGTGTCATCGCTGCGATGAGCCTGGCGCACCGTGGCGTGGGAGTGGAATGTCACATAGTCCCCATCGGCGTGTACGCGCTTGACGTCGTACGTGTAGTCGGGGAAGCGCTTGGCGAAGCGGTTCACGTAGTCCACGAGGGCATCGATGCCATCCGGGATGTTGCGGTTGTGCTGCACATACGGATGGTCTCCGTACGTCTGCAGCACATAGCTGAACTCGTGGGCGTTCATCAGGTTGTACACGAAGTCGACGATCCTCTTCACGTTCGCCGCTTCCACATCCGACCAGGACTCGTTCCGGTCAACGTCGATGGGGAGCACTGAGACAGCCATGGATTCTTCGGGTGGGTTGAGATGTAGGGGAGGCCTCGTCAGGTGTGCGATTTGCTCGGGCTCTGACCCGCCGGAGTACCTTCCGGCACGCAGCGTTCGGCGAGGATTCCTCTGAATGTGTAGATTAAAATACTGATCGGTACTAAAATGTCAACAGAGACTCCTGCCTCGCGCCGTGGACGGCCCAAGACACTCGACTCTGCCCACACCCTGGACGTGGCGATGCTGAGCTACTGGCAGGAGCAGCCGGGAGCGCTGGGCGTGAACGAGATCTGTCGCCGCGCAGGCATCTCGAAGCCGGGTTTCTACCGTGAGTTCGGGGGAGAGGACGGCTTGATGGTGGCCGTCCTCAATCACTATTGGGAGAGGGTCGTCCGTCCGAGTTTGCAGCCTCTCGCGGCGGACCGTCCATTCTCCGAGGTGCTGGGCACCGTGCTTGATTGGCTCACCCAGGACCGTGAGACACCAGCTGGGTGTCTGTTCTCCAAGATGCGTGCGGCGCCGGATCGACTCGGCTCAGAGACGGCGGCACGTGTGGCTGTGCTCCGTGAAGAGATGCGCAGGGCCTACCAGGCGTGGTTTGAGCGCGGCCTGGCTCGAAACGAGGTCAACGCAGCGATCTCCCCAGAGCTCGCCGGGATTCTCATCGACACCCAACTGATGACGGTGCAGATCCAGATGGCCGTTGGGGAGCCACCCGACCAGGTGCGCAGCCAAGCGCAGTGGGCCCTGTCATGTTTGCTGCCGTCGTGACACTCCCTAGCTATACGTGCACGGTAGCTATACGTGCACGGCGCTATGCGCGCCGCAACGGCTTGATGCGCAGCTCGTTCCGCGAGTCGTCGATGAGTATGGAGAGCCTGCGTAGCCGGGTTTCTTCGCGCTTGGCGCTTGTGACCCAGGCCACGACTTGCTTGCGGTAGCTGGGTGGCTGTGATGCATAGAACGTCCACGCCTTCGGATGCTTCTTGAACTCGGCAGCCATCGTGTCTGGAAGCGTCTCCGACTGGTCGCTGACAGCGTAGCCGCTGTCGGAGTGAGCGTTCTTGTGGGCGTAGGCGTCGAGTCCAGCTTTCTTCATGCGGCCCCCTGCGTTGAGAGCTTCCACGCGCTCAATATTTCGACGGCTCCAAACGCTCTTCGGCCGACGAGGCGTAAACCGGATCGTGTAGGATTCGTTGTCCAGGGAGCGCCGGATGCCGTCGATCCAACCATAGCAAAGCGCCTCGTCTACGGTCTCTTCCCATGTGACAGACGATTTGCCTGTCGCCTTCTTGTAGTAGCCAACCCACAGTGCGGACTCTCGGGCATGGTTCTGTTGTAGCCAGGCGCGGAAGTCCGCAGACGTGGCAAAGAACGTAGCCGTGGGTATGGAAGACCTCGAGCCCATGGAGAGTCGGTTCACGAACGGCGAAACGGGTACTCGGCCTACACGTGCTGATCCACTAGAATTGGGTTGCCGTCGGGATCGAGGGCGGTGAAGCTGGCAGGGCCGGTGGTGGTCTCGTCGGCTTCGGTCAGGAGCGTCACGCCGTTGGCCTTGAGCTGGCGCTGCAGCTCTCGTATGTCCGTGAAGGACTCCAACGGGCTGGCGTTCTGGTCCCAACCCGGATTGAACGTCAAGATGTTCGTCTCAAACATGCCCTGGAACAGGCCGATCACGTGGTCGCCGTTCTTGAGGATGAGCCAGTTTTGCGAGGGGTCGCCGCCGAGCGACGTAAAGCCGAACTGCTCGTAGAAGGCGCGGGAGGCGTTTAGATCGTTAACAGCGAGGCTGATGGAGAAGGCTCCGAGGGTCATGGCGTCGAGTGGGTGAGTGAGGCGTCGAACATCGCCTCGGTTTCTGACAAGGACGTGTCACAGGTCTCTCGGAGGCGCCAGCCCGAAGTAGGGAGCTCAGGTGTGTGCCGGCGAGGTGGCTGGCGTGTCTCGGGCGGGGCGCCACAGTGGACCGACAGCCAGAAGCAACACCAGTACGTTGAAGCCCACATTCGAGGCGTTTCCGGAGGTGATGGACCCAGCACTGTCAAGGACAAACCAGGAGAGAAGGCCGATAAGAACAGTTTTGCGCACAGCCTCCGGTGCATGGTCATAAACCCAGAGCGACAAGCACCAGATCATCACACCCCAGCCCACCAGGAAGCCGCCGGTAAGGGCTGAGAGGAATCGTGTATCGGGTGAGGTGTAGGTGGCGGAGCCGTCGAGCGGCCAGCTCAGAAGGTCTAGGGTGAAGCGAGCGGGCTCTGTGGTGAGCTCCATCGTTCCGAGAAAGAACACAGGGCCGAAAGAGCCTACGACGATGGCTGTGATCTTGAGCCAGAAGCGGTGGGAAGCGTGCGACATGGGGCGTCGAGTGGAGTGCGGCCCCAGCTTAGGATGTGGCTGAAGCGATCTCAATTACCTCCCCAGGTCATGGACGAACGGGCCGCTGCTGCTGTACGCTGCTCTCGGCTTCCAACCGAATACATGAGTACCGAGAGTCGCGTCTTTTCCGCCCTCCTCAAATACTGGCGTACGCACCGCGGACTGAGCCAGCTCGACCTCGCACTGGCGGCCGATGTGTCGTCGCGTCACATCAGCTTTCTCGAGACCGGCCGGTCGCGCCCGAGTGAGGACATGGTGCTCCTCCTGGCGTCCACGCTCGACGTGCCGCTGCGGGAACGAAACGTGATGCTTCGAGAGGCTGGGTTCGCAGCGGCCTTCGACGAGCCGAGCCTGGAGGCGTTGAACGCCCCGGGCATCGAGCACGCGCTGGCGATGATGCTTCAGCGCATGAATCCGTTTCCCATGATGGTGCTGGACCGGGCCTATACCGTGCTCCGGCTCAACGAGGCTGCGCGTCGGATGGCCACAGTCGGGCTGGGGAGCCTGCCGGAAACCTGGAACGCCATGCGCGCTCTGTTCGACCCCAACGGCTTTCGGCCCTATGTGCTGGACTGGGAGAGCACCGCCCAGAGTGCCGTCGCGCGTCTACACCGCGAGGTCTTGCGGTCGCCTCATGACGAGCGGCTAGCGGCTCTGCTCGAGGAGGTGCTCGCCGTACCCGGTGTCTCCGCCGCTTGGCGCCAGCTCGACCCAGCCCGAGGGGCAGAGGGTGCACTCACGCTTCGTCTTCATGTGGGTGGTCAGGTGTTGTCGTTCATCACCTCCATGATGTCGTTCCACGCGCCCCAGAACGTGACACTCGACGAAATCCAGATCGAGAGCTATCTGCCTGCTGACGAGGCCACCGAGCTGGCGTGTGCCGCTCTGTTGGGAGGCGCCGCCAGCTCGGCGTGACCCTTCCTCGGGAGTGGTCAGAGGAGGTCGCTGGGCTAGGTACGGATGGCGTCCTGGATGACGGCCTGCACCTGGCGGACGCTGCTCATGTCTACCGTCGTTTCGAGGGCGACCGACACGTGCCCATCCGGGAGTGCCATCACGAACTGGAAGAAGTTGCCGTACCGGATCAAGAGGTAGTCGAGCCCACCGCAGTCGATGTTGCCGCGCTGCGAGGCGAGGCGGAGCAAGGTGGGATTGACCAGCAGTTCCTCGTACCGGTCCGATTCGGATTCGCTGGACCCCTTGAGGCCCGGGCGTTCCCGGAGGTCTAGGTCGCCAGCTCGGTAGGTGGCGACGTATCGGACTTCTGGGCCGATGTCAAAGAGGGCGTCCGAGAGAGACGGCATGGCGCGCGTGCGTGGTTGGTGTCTGGTGTGGCCCTTGGCGGCAGGTCCCCTCAGGCGTCGAACAATCCCAGTTGGGGGTCGGGAAGAGCGCTGGAACAGTATGCGCACGTTCCGTTTTGGTCGGCGTACATGTCGGCTATCATGGTTGGGTTGATGAACTCAAGCATAACCGGATCGGTTTTTCCGTCCAGAAGGACTG
>JBCBZH010000353.1:0-3524 GCA_039815415.1 Bacteroidota bacterium | reverse complement strand
TGAGTCAACCGCACGGGCATCGGAGGCAGCGACTCCGGTCGATGGACCTATACATGGGATATCGCCGATTTGGGGGCACTCAGAATATTGATACAGGTCATCGCCGTTTCCAAGTTCTGCAAGGGTTCCGATATCAAAGTAGTCTCCATCTGGATGGTTTGCGTCGTCGTCCGCGGGAACGAATCCCGATACGCTTACGGATCCGGCAACGCTTCCCCGGTAGTCCGAACTGCTAGACGCAGACTCCCCCTTAAGGGTGATATCGATCTTAGGACGTGCATTCGTGTCAAAAACCTCCCCCTCGATCCTCGCAGTCAACGTGATACTGGAGCCGTTCCCAGATGGGCTCCCACCGCCCTCGACGGTCACCTTGAACCGTCTGATTCTTCCGTTTCCTGAACGGTCATATTCGAGAACAAGTGGCAGCCCAGATGGATCCGCCGAGGACGCCGTCGCTCTCATACCGTCCAAGCCGATGCTGGCACTCCAGTTCGCATGGATCTCCGGCTGGCCTAAAGCTGGATCGGACATGATGATGAGAAGTGCCAGGAGTCCGATTCGATAAAGACAGAGTTGGTCGATTCTCATGAGAAGTCGCAGAGCGTGGGATACCTCCATGTAGGGTTCTAGCTGAGGCCCGCGCATGACGCGAACGCGTCGTTTTCGCAAGCTGGCTGCCGCCGACCCCCGATCCCCGCGTGCCGCCCGCGGGCGCTATCCTCAGGCCGTCTCGCCAGCTCGATCCATGTCTGCTTCCCGACGCGACTTCCTCCGCCAGAGCGCGGCTCTCGGCGCCCTCGCTACGCTCCCCGCCTGTGCGCCTGCCGCCCTCGCCAGCTCGAGGATGCAAACGGCGCCCGTCGCGCTGGCGACGTGGAACAACCAGAAAGCCATTGCCGCTGCGTGGGACATTCTTCGAGCTGGCGGACACGCCCTCGATGCCGTCGAGCAGGGCGTGTGGATTCCCGAGGCCGATCCCGAGGACACCAGTGTTGGCCTAGGCGGTGCTCCCGACCGCGACGGGCGCGTGACGCTCGATTCGTGCATCATGGACGAGCGCCACCGCTGCGGGTCCGTCGCGGCGCTGGAGGACATTCTCCACCCGGTATCGGTGGCACGAAAGGTGATGGAGGAGACGCCCCACGTGATGCTCGTGGGTGAGGGCGCGCGGCAGTTCGCCATCGACCAGGGTTTCGAGCTGACGAACCTGCTCACGGAGGCGTCGGAGCGCGCGTGGCGTGAGTGGACGGCGACCAATGACTATCGCCCCGCCATCAACAGCGAGCGGCGGGATCTGCCCGTGGAGCAGGACCACGACACCATCGGGCTTGTGGCCCTCGATGCCGATGGACGCCTCTCGGGCGCCTGCACCACCAGCGGGTGGGCCTACAAGCTGCGTGGCCGCGTGGGCGACTCGCCCATCATCGGTGCCGGGCTGTTTGTGGATGGCGAGATCGGGGCAGCCACGGCCACGGGGCATGGCGAGGAGATGATCCGCATGGCGGCGGCGCACGCCATCATTGAGGCGATGCGCCACGGCAGGGACCCGCAGGACGCCTGCCGCGAGGCCGTCGAGCGCCTGCGCCGCGTCACGCCCTCCAACCCCGACGAGATTCAAGCCGGGCTGCTGGCGCTCCGCCGCGATGGAACGGTCGGCGGCTTCGCCCTCCAGCCGGGCTTCAACTACGTGGTCACGCTGCCCGAGGGCGCCCCGGAGCCGGACGGCGAGATCACCGAGCGCGTGCCCGTGCCCGGCGGGACGACGTTCGTGGTGGAAGCGCCATCTCTGATGGGATGACCGCCAGCTCGAGGCCTGTTCTGGAGATCGCCGCCTTCGAGCTGGCGTCGGCCTTCGCCGCCGCGGAGGCGGGTGCCGACCGCATCGAGCTGTGCCGCGACGCCTCGGCGGGCGGCCTGACGCCGCCGCTGGACTGGATCAGGACGCTGACGGCGCAGACCGACGTGCCGGTCGTCGCCATGATCCGGTCGCATGCGGACGGCTGGACGTTCACTGACGCCGAGTACGCCGCCATGCGAGACGACGCGCTGGCAGCTATCAGAGTAGGCGCCTCTGGAATCGTCTGGGGCACGCTCCGTGCAGATGGCACCGTCGATGAACCGGCGCTTCGCCAACTCGTGGAGACCGTCGCGCCGCATCCGGTTGTGTTCCACCGGGCGTTCGACGCCGCGCGGGATCTGGACGCAGCGCTGGAGACACTGATCGACTGTGGCGTGACGCGCGTGCTGACGGGCGGTGGCCCCGGACGCGCGCTCGACAACGTGGATCGCCTCGCCGATCTCGTTCAACGAGCTGGCGACCGAATCACCGTCATGCCCGGAGGTGGCGTGCGAGCGTCCAACGTGGCGGAGATCATCCAGCGAACCGGTGCCTGTGAGGTCCACAGCGCCGCCAGCTCGAGCAGCGATGGGCGCGTGGATCCCACAGAAGCCCGCACCCTTCGGGCGGTGCTACGCCGGGCTGGCGAGGTGCAGATTCGGCCGCTCACGGGTGCCGATGCGCCGATCTTGAGCGAGATGCTCTACCACGCAATCCACGTTCCACCCGGCGATACGCCGCCTCCGCCGGATGTGGTGGACCAGCCCTCGCTGGCTCGCTACGTGGCTGGCTGGATGCAACGAGCTGGCGATGTCGGGTGCCTAGCGGAAGCCAATGGCGAGCCAGTAGGAGCCGCCTGGCTACGGCTCTGGCCTGATGCCGAGAGAGGGTATGGGTTCGTGGACGCCCAGACGCCCGAGCTGTCGATGGCCGTGCAACCTGGGGTTCGGGGGCAGGGCATCGGGACCCGGTTGCTGCGCCAGGTGCTTCGCGAGTCCGGCGCTGCGGCGGTGAGCCTCAGCGTCTCGTGCACCAATCCGGCGCGGCGCCTGTACGAGCGCGAGGGCTTCGTGACCGTCGGCGAACTGGCGGATGATTCACTAACCATGGTATGGCGTGCCTGAACGCTCTGTCCGAACCGATTCCGCGAAACTCGACCGGGCGCTGAACCTGCAGGTCGACAAGCTTGGCATCCCGGTTATCCGGCGTCACATCCTGCTGTGCGCAGGGCCAACCAAACCGAAGTGCGCGCCCACTGAGGAGAGCCTAGCGTCGTGGGATTTCCTGAAGGCACGGCTCAAGGAGTTGAACCTGACGGGTGCGGGCGGCATCTACCGGACGAAAGCCAACTGTCTGCAGGTGTGCCTACGCGGGCCGATTGCGGTGGTCTACCCGGAGGGCGCGTGGTACCACTCCTGCACGCCCGAGGTGCTGGAGCGGATCATCCAGGAGCACCTGATCGGTGGGCGCGTCGTGGCGGAGAACCTGATCCACCAGCGCCCGCTGCCGAGCGAGTAGAGGCCCTCGCCAGCTCGAGGGGTGTGTGCTTCCAGGGCGGAGGGGATGAAGGGTGTGGAAGGGATGGAGAGAGGGCGTCACCCTTTCTTTTCTTTCCATCCCCTCCGCCCTTTGCAGCCTCTCTTACCTAGAGCTGGCGATTACTCGCTGAGCGAGCGCCGCATGGCCC
>JBCBZH010000393.1:0-2556 GCA_039815415.1 Bacteroidota bacterium | reverse complement strand
TCGAACACCTTCGCCCACCCTTGGGCCACAAAGTGAATGCGAAAGTGCCGGCCTACATTCAGGGATTCCGCTTGCTTTTTGATGGCGCGACGCACATCAAGGTACTTCCCGTGCGACTTCAGATGCTCGAGAGAGCGGATCGTCAGAAGATCGATGTGCATGAGGGCGCTCCGTCCGTGCAGCGGCAACCAGTCAATTAGCCTAGCACCATCGGGCCGCCCAGGCTCGCTAACGCCCTGGGGAGCTCTTCAGATCTTCGCGTCACGCCCCGTACCGACACCGGAAGACCGTCAGGCCGGGGCTTCCACCCAAGCGCCTGCACGGCTCTCTTGTCGTGGTGCAGCGGCAAAAGAGAGGCAGGTTACGGCGACTTCCGTCCGCCTACGGTGTGCGAGTCAGCACCGCCACACTCCCGGCGCTGACTCGCTCCCCCACTAGCCGTTGGCGCGCTCTGCGGCGAGATGGAACTCGTTCGCCACCGCACGAAATCCTGACCGGGACGGATGCAGCTCGTCGGCCCAGTGATCCCGGTAGTTGTCCCCGTTCGGTAGTCGTCCCCGCAGATCGACGTAGCGCACATGATCGTGGGCACTCACCACATGCTCAACCATCGTATTGAATCGGTTGATGAGCTGTTCGATGATCTGCTTGCCTTCCTCTAGATCAGAGAAGCCCTTCCGCGCCAACGCGGGCTTAAGCCAAGGCCCAGGTAAGAACCAGAAGCCACCCCAGAAACCGCGACCGTCCGGTACGGCGTAGTCGTAGCCGTGGATCAAAATCGGGATGCGCCGCCCAGCGCTCGCCTCGGCCACCTGAGTGATGGCCTCCACCATGCGTTCCAAACCCTCACGCAATCGCTCGTCAATCACTCCGCGCACGACCGAGTCGTTGAGGCCCGGGCTCGGTGAGTCACGGTGATTGATCAGCTGCGCCAGTTCTTCCCCCGCCACGTCGTTACCGCCGGCGGACAGCAGGATCGCGCGCAGATCGCGCCCCGCCTGCGGTCCGGTCTTCTCGATCAGCCGGAGCAGCTTATCGAGTTGTTTGTCCGAGTAAGCCATCTCCTCCAGCGTGTCGCCCTTGTGTGCAACGGAGAACACGTCGTAGCCGTGCTCGTCTTCCAGACAGTCGAGGATGTCGGGACCAGGAAAGTCGAACCAAGAATCACCCTCGGCGATCAGGACCGGGCCGCGGCCGCGATCCGGACCGCGGGCGGCGCCTGCTGTGCGCGCCAGAACCCGCCGGGCTTGCAGCACGCGTCGTGCCTGGCGGCGGCCGTAGTCTCCCGCAGAGGTGACCTGGCCGGATTCGCTCTCCGAAGGCTCCTCTGGCGTCGGTTCAGAGGTGAGGCGCAACACTGGCCAGGCCTTCGATGTGTTGTCGCCATAGAGGTTTGGTGTTTGCGGGAACTGGCCCGTGGGCAGCTGCTCACGAACCAGGCGATGCCAGTCCTCATACGTCGCATTGGCGCCGAGCGAACGTAGGGCAGCCAGAGCTGCGTGGGTAAAGGCGCCGTTGGGACGGCCACGGAAGTATGCGTCGTAGGAATACTCCCAATCCTGGCAGCCGGACATCAATAGGGCTGAATTGCGGCCCGGTGGGCTCGCCTGGTAGTGCGTGCTGCTGAGAGACACGTCAGAAACGCCCCGCACGCGTCGCATGAAAACCGCAGGCGCAAGAAAGCGCACGCTCGGCCCGGTGCTGTCGATATCGTCAAGACCATCTCGCCGCCCTGCGAAACGGCTCACGGTGCCCGAGTGGCATGAATCTGACAGGACCACCCAGCGCACGCCCCGCTTGCGACTGGTGAAGATCTCGTTCAGTTCGTCGTCGGTGATGGGGCCGCGCTCAACGATGTCGTGAGGGCACCAACACTCGTCCGTGCCGTCATCTTCGTCTCCGTCCAGGTCGCGGACGAAGGAGCCGTGGCCGGAGAAGGTGATGACCACGAGGTCGCCGCGGCGAGCACGCCCAGCGAGCTGTCTCAGCCCCTCGCGGATGGCGTCGCCGGTCGCTTGTTCGTCCAGGAGGAGGTCGATGGAAAAACCACGTGCGCCCAGCTCCTGTGACCAGTCGAGCGCGTCATTGACGCAGCCGGCCAGGTCACTCTCCGTGCCAGGGTGTCGTTGATGCCAATGCAAAGTGCGTGCTTGCTGGCCATGTGCGCTCCTGTTGGTTGTGTCGCTCGTTGAAGGTTGCCGGCGAACTCCCGGCATCTGCTGCCTGCCTGCCCCGGTGGTTACCGTGTCTGCGAGGTGTACGTTCACCAGTGTGCTCGGCGACACGAATCTCTCACCCGATGTGGAGGGACGGGTGCTGCGCTGCGCCACTCGTCGACGTGATCTTCCCGCGACCGACAGCGAGCTGCTCACACGCTGAGGCCGAATTCCAGACGTCGGTAACTCCCCCGACCGCCCTTCAACCTGTGCCGCCACGTCCCGTGTCGACGCCGGAAGAGCGTCCGGCCGCGGACCCCACCCGAAGCGCCCGCGCGGTCAAGCATCCTCGCCTGGTCCGATACAGTGACGAGCCTGCAAATCCCGGATGCCGACCGCG
>JBCBZH010000192.1:0-8585 GCA_039815415.1 Bacteroidota bacterium | reverse complement strand
CCCCTTTCGTTTGTTCTTTTTCCATTTCTCGGATTCCCCCGATGAGAACGAATACCCCATCGACGCCGGTCAACAGCCCCACTCGCCAGCTCGAGGGGACAGGGTGAGCGCATGCTAGCCGGAGCATCTCTAACCGCCCCCTAGCACGCGAAAGCGCGCGATGAGGGGCTCCCGCGGAGCGGGTGGGGGTGTCTTCGCCAACTCGTCAGGCTGAGAACACCCTCCGACCGCGAAGCCTGTCCTCGCGAAGGCGGGGGCGGCCACCTCCCTCACAGGGAGGATTAGCATGCGGTCGCCCGGCTCGAGGGGAGCCTACGAACGCGCGGTCTACCCGACTGAGCTACGCTATATGCCTCCGGCCTTACTCCACCAACACCGCCCGGCCATCCCGATAGGCGAGGATGAACAGCGCCGTATTGATCTGGCCACCGTCGAAGTTGAACCGATGGGCCGTGCCCTGGAATTCGCCAGCGCGACGGATCTGGTCTGCCAGCGCACCGCTCGATGCAGGCTGCGCCATGCCTTCGTCGCTGGCCTCCATCTGTTGGATGATGAACCGCGCCACGTCGTAGCCGATCAGCGCGATGCGGTCGGGCTGGTCGAGGCGGCTCAACTCCCGGTAGCGGCGACCGAATTCGTCGGCGGTGCCCGGAGCCACGAAGAAGTCGCGCGTGAACATGGAGCCGAGGCGGCTGGCGCGCGTCCGCTGGCTCGAGCTGAGGGCTTCCCACTCGGTGTTTCCTAGCGGGCGCGGCGTACGGCGTAGCGTTTCGAGGGCTCGGAGCGCCTCTCCCGCATGCTCGGCGGCGCTCTGTCCGGTGACCGGGAGGTACACGGCCTGAACGGCCTGCAGCGTGCTGGCCCCCACACGGCGGTCGAGATCCGCCCAGTCGTCCGCGTTCTCTAGTTCGGCTGCAAACCCGACGGCAGCTCCGAGACGTCGCGCTTCAGCCACAAACGCCTCGCCCATGGCGGCGCCCGGCGTGTCGGCCTCAGACGCCATTCCGAGACGATCCACGCTCAGACGGTTGACAGCGTAGCGAGCCATGGCACGGCCTCGCTCGGCGAAGGTCGGATTGGCCTGGAACACAAAGCTCCGGTTGGCCGACACCTCCTCGGCGTTGGCGAGTGGCGCGAGCAGCGGAATCGCAGCCTCCTCGGCAACCGCAGCGGCGGTCAGCGCGCCCTGGCTGAACAGCGGGCCGATGAGCGCATCGGCCCCCTCGGCGATCAGATCGCTGGTGGCGTCTTCAGCGCCCTGCGGGGTGCCCTCCGAGTCGCGGAAGACCATCCGCACCTGCCGGCGCATGGCGCCCGGACCGGCAGCTTCGACGCGCTCGTTGTGCTCGTCCACTGCGATGCGAACCCCGTTGAACAGCGCCTGGCCTAGATACCCGTTGGGACCCGACGAGGGCATCACGACCCCGAGGTCGAACGGCGCCAGTTCGAGGCCGCCTCCGGCCTGGGCGGTCGCACGCAGGGCTTCGGCCTCGGGGATGTACCGGCTCCCCGGATAGGCCTCGGTCAGGATGTTGGCCGCGGCGAGCGCACCATCCACGTTTCCGGCGGCATACGCTGCCCGGCCGGACATCAGAATGGCCGCCGTGCTTCGCGCGTGATAGTCGAACTCCGTCGCGGAGCGCTGGAACAGCCGGTAGGCTTCCTCGAAGTCCCCGGAGCGAAAGCTGGCGAGACCATTCTGGAAGGCCGCTTCGGCAGCTGGGATGGCGTCGGCGCTGGCCGGTTGCGCGACCGGCGCCGCGCTGGCGATGACAACGACGAAGGCGAGAACGAGAAACCGCACGAGGGAGAACAAGGCTGGGTGGGCCTGGAAACTACGGCGGGACGCCCCAGGCCGGTGTCGAGCTGGCGGGGTCCCCTCCACAGGTTCGAATTCGCCAGCTCGCGCGTCTGTCTCACAATGGTTCGGTATGATGGGAGCCAGCATCCCTGCGTGGTCATCGTTCATGCCAATCCAGCCCTTGTCCCGCCCCAGGGCATTGATCGTCATCGCCAATGCGCTTGTCGGCGCGGTGGCCTTGCTTCTGTTCGCTTTCGCAGCCCCGTTCCGAAACGCTGTCTCAGACTGGATTGCAGAGCTAGGAATGCCATTGGAGCTTGTGCTCCTGGTCGCAACCATCTCTGTAGTCATGTGGCTAATGCTAGGAGCTTGGTCGCTTATGAACACGCGCGCGCAGAACGATCGTTAGCCCACCAACACTTTCTCATTCCGGAAGCGCTGCGCTTTCGCTCGCCAGCTCGAGCTGGTGTGCTTTGAGTGTGCTCACACCTGTTTCACAACCGAACCCGCAATTGCACAAGTCAAGCGCGAACCGCGACAAGGCTGACGTTGCCACTCTTTGCCTGTAGTCTGCATCGTCTAATCGCGCAGCCTTGGAAGGCTCATCTTCAGCTAGAACGAGGGCGATAGACCATGCTGACTTCACGGATCTTGCCGTCCTTCCTCGCGGCCGCCCTATTACTGCCAGGCTGCACCCTGAACCAACGACTAAAGGGGCTAGACCCCTGCCCTGGCTCTCGCCCATCTCCCCCTTCGCTTGCCACATTGCGGAAGGCCTACGCAGACCTTGATGGTGTCTCCGTGATCGAAGATGCGGCTGCAACCGATTTTTATGGCTCCTATGGTCAACGCTGGATCGACACCACCACCCTGCTCAAGCTCTCTCCTAACGGCACAGCGAAGGTTGGCTTCTTCCTTCGTTGGAGAGTAGGCGTGTGGACACTACATCCAGAGCATGGCCAAGCGGTCTTTCTGTTGCCGAGATGGCGATACACTCTCGAATGCAGCAAGGTCGAGCGTTACGATGCCATTTCTGTGGACGGACGCCTCGTCCTCATCGAGCAATCCTGGCGTTCAAATGCCATACAGGTGCTTACCGACTACCCGGAGACACTGGCATCTTGCCGTGAGACTCATGGCGCCTCGAAATGTGAGGACCTGGACTATCTCAGCTTCATGTTTATGGGACAGCCTGTCTACATAAAGCGATGAGGTTCCTAAGGAATGAACATCTCGAACAAGCCTCCTACTCCCACTCGATGGTCGCTGGCGGCTTCGAGCTGATGTCATAGGCCACGCGGTTGATGCCACGCACCTCGTTGATGATGCGGTTCGAGGCGCGGCCCAGCACCTCGTAGGGCAAGTGCGCCCAATCGGCGGTCATGCCGTCTGTGGAGGTCACCGCGCGAAGCACGACGGCCTGCTCGTACGTGCGGAAGTCGCCCATCACGCCGACGCTCTTGATGGGCAGCAGCACAGCAAACGCCTGCCACACGTCATCGTACGTGCCCGAGGTCTCCAGCTCGTCCAGCCAGATGGTATCGGCTTGCCGAAGGAGATCGGCATCTTCTCGCGTGATCGGCCCGAGGATGCGGACGGCCAGCCCGGGGCCGGGGAAGGGGTGGCGCCGGATGATGGCATCGGGCACACCGAGCGCGCGGCCCACGTCGCGAACCTCGTCCTTGAACAGCTCCCGGAACGGCTCCAACAACTCGAAGCCAAGTTGCTCCGGCAGTCCGCCCACGTTGTGGTGGCTCTTGATGGTGGCCGAGGGTCCCTTGAACGAGACACTCTCAATCACGTCGGGGTAGAGCGTGCCCTGCGCGAGGAACTTCGGACGGTGCCCCAACTCCTCCTCGAGCTGGTGGGTCTCGTCGGTGAATACCTCGATGAAGACGCGCCCGATGATCTTGCGCTTCTGCTCAGGGTCGTCCACGCCCGCCAGCTCGGAGAGGAAGCGCTCGGAGGCGTCCACAGCGCGGAGGTCGATGTGGAAGCCGTCCCGGAAGGTGTGCTGCACCTGCTCGAACTCGCCAGCCCGAAGCAGGCCGTTGTCCACGAAGATGCACGTGAGCTGATCGCCGATGGCCTTGTGCAGCAGCGCCGCCGCCACCGAGGAGTCCACGCCGCCCGAGAGCCCCAGCACCACGTGGTCGTCCCCGACGAGCTGGCGAATCTCCTCCACCTTCTCGTCGATGAACGAGCCCGTGGTCCAGTCGCCACGGAGGCCGCAGACGTCCAGGACAAAGTTGCGGAGCATCTGGGCGCCGTGAGCCGTGTGGATCACCTCCGGGTGGAACTGGACCCCGTAGATCGGCCCGTGCCCGGAATCCGCCTCGGCTGCCACAGCCGCGATGGGCGCGTTGTCGGTCGCGGCTACGGCGCGGAATCCGTCGGGAAGCTGGGTCAGGTGGTCCCCGTGGCTCATCCACACGGTGGACTGGTTGGGCACACCGAAGAACAACGGATTGTCCTCGTGCGACACGATGGGGGACCGACCAAACTCCCTCCGCTCGGAGGGCTCCACGCTCCCTCCGAGCGCGCGCGCCAGCGCCTGCAGGCCATAGCAAATCCCGAGGACTGGCACCTTCTCCCCCGTTCCGGGCTGGCGGAGATCCAGTAGCGCCGGGTCGAGCTGAGGAGACCCCTCGTCGTACACCGACATCGGGCCACCGGACAGGATCAGGCCGCTCGGTTCCAGTGCGGCCACGTCGTCGGCCGGGAGCGTGCAGGGGTGGATCTCGCAATAGACCCCGGCTTCCCGGACCCGCCGCGCGATAAGCTGCGTGGTCTGGCTGCCAAAGTCGAGGATGACGACCGTCTGGTGCTGGTGCATGAGATCTGGAAAACAGTGAAGGGGCGCAGCGGACCACGCCCCTCCCGGGTGTCGGTATGCGGGTGAGGCTCAGTCGGCCCCAATCATGTGCTTGTACTCGTCCACGCTCATCAGCGCATCGATGTCGGCCGCATCGGCCGGGCGAATCTTGACCATCCAGCCGTCTCCGTACGGGTCGGAGTTGACGGATTCTGGTGACCCATCCAGGTCCTCATTGATGGCCTCGACGGTGCCCGCGAGGGGCGCAAACAGCTCACTGACCGTCTTCACGGCCTCCACCGTCCCGAAGGAGTCCTCCGCCTCCACGTCCATCCCCTCCTCCAGCTCGACGAACACGATATCGCCCAGTTCGCTCTGTGCGTAGTCCGTAATGCCCACGGTCGCCAGCCCGTCATCGACTAGGCGAACCCATTCGTGGTCTTTGGTGTAGCGGAGGTCGTCGGGAAAAGTCATAGGGGGTTGGGAATTGGGGGATGGGGCTTGGGGACTGGAGGCCACCCCCAATCCCTAATCCCTAATCCCCAGGTTCTTTCAGTTCAAAGTTCTCGAGGAACTTGGTGGTGAAGTCGCCAGCTCGGAAGCGGTCGTCGGCGAGGAGTTGCTGGTGGAACGGGACCGTGGTCTGAATGCCTTCGATGATGAACTCGTCGAGGGCCCGCTGCATCTTGGTGATCGCCCGCTCGCGCGTGGACTCGTGGACGATCAGCTTGGCGATCATCGAGTCGTACGTGGGGGGCACGGTGTAACCCGCGTAGACGTGGGTGTCGCAGCGAACGCCTCGGCCCTTGGGCGTGTGGAGCGCCGTGATGGTGCCCGGACTTGGGGAGAAGCCGCGGAACGGGTTCTCGGCATTGATCCGGCACTCGATGGAGTGGCCGTGGATGGCAGGGTTCGAGCTGGCGATGTCCTCGCCCGCCGCCACACGGAGCTGGCACTCGATCAGGTCCGAGTTGGTGACTTCCTCGGTGACCGGGTGCTCCACCTGGATGCGCGTGTTCATTTCCATGAAGTAGACCGCGCCGTGCTTGTCGAGCAGGAACTCGACGGTCCCCGCACCCCGGTACTGCACGGTCTCCGCGCCCGCGATGGCGGCCTCGCCCATGCGCTGACGCAGCGCCGCATCGACGACCGGGCTGGGCGCCTCTTCCAGCAGCTTCTGGTGGCGGCGCTGGATGGAGCACTCGCGCTCTCCAAAGTGGATCACGTTGCCCCGCCCATCGCCCAGCAGCTGCACCTCGATGTGGCGCGGCTCCTCGACAAACTTCTCGATGTAGACGCGCCCGTCCCCAAACGCCGCCTCGGCCTCATTGGCCGCGGCCACCATCAGCTTCTTGAAGTCCTCCGCGTTGGTCGCCATGCGCATGCCGCGCCCGCCACCTCCCGCCGACGCCTTGATCATGACCGGGAAGCCTGCTTCCTCCGCCGCAGCGAGCCCCTCCTCGACGGAGTCCACGGCGCCATCGGAGCCGGGCACCACCGGGACGCCCGCCGCACGCATGGTCTCCTTGGCGACCGACTTGTCGCCCATCGAGCTGATGGTCTCGGCGCGAGGCCCGATGAAAATGAGGCCGTGGTCGTCGCAGATGCGTGCGAACTCGGCATTCTCAGACAGGAAGCCATAGCCGGGGTGGATGGCATCGGCCCCGGTGACTTCTGCAGCCGCGACGATCGAGGGGATCATCAGGTAGCTCTTCGCACTCGGGGGCGGCCCAATGCAGACGGCCTCGTCAGCAAAGCGAACCGCCAGCGTGTCCTCGTCGATGGTGGAATAGACGGCCACCGTCTTGATCCCCATCTCGCGGCAGGTGCGAATGACGCGGAGCGCGATCTCGCCGCGGTTGGCGATGAGGACTTTCTTGATCATCCTGAGTGAGGGGTAAAGCGTGAGGAATGAAGAGTGAACGTCTTGTGGGGATCAGGGCGAGCTGGTGCCACCTCAGCTTCAACGCCCCCTACCCATTACTCATCACCCATTACGCATCACTTAGAACAAAGAGCGGCTGGTCGAACTCGACGGGCTGGGCGTTCTCGATCAAGATCTGCTTGATGGTTCCCGAGGCCTCGGCCTGGATCTCGTTCATCAGCTTCATGGCCTCGATGATGCAGAGCGTCTGCCCGACCTCCACCCGGTCGCCCACCTTGACGAACGGATCGGCATCGGGGGAAGGCGCGGCGTAGAACGTGCCCACGATGGGAGCCTGCACGAGGGTCTCTCCAGCTCCACTGCCCGGTTCCGCCGACTCTGCCGGAGCGGACGCCGGTGGCGCTGGCGCGCTGGCGGCCGGCGGGGGTGCAACCGCGACCGGCGGCGGAGCCGCAGCCATCATGGGTGCAGCCTGCACCACCTGAGACTTCACGCGCGGTTGGGCCCGAACGGTCAGCTTGAAATCACCGTCCTCCACGACGACTTCCGCCATGCCACTCTTGGAGGCGAGGTCGAGGAGACGTTCAATCTTGTCGAGATCCATGGGGTCCGTAGTAGCGTGTCGGAAACTACTCTCGCCTGGGCACACATGGCTGCCCTGTTCTGGGTCTCTCTCGGTCTGCGCGGGTCCGTTCAGGTCCCCCCTCCCCCGGAGCACAGCGCGAACACGCCAGCTCGACGCGGGCGTGTGGTGGCTCGAGCTAGCGGGAATGGAACGCGCGGCGTACGGGAGACGGCGTCTGGCGGATGTCGCCTATGCCGCCGAGACGCGCGTTTGGTACGTCCCGCCCTCGGTCTCGACACGGATCACGTCGCCCTCATTGATGAACAAGGGAACCATGACCGTCGCGCCGCTCTCCACGTCTGCCGGCTTGGTTGCGCCGGTCGCAGTGTCTCCCTTGAGGCCTGGGTCGGTCTTGGTCACCACCAGTTCCACGTTGCGCGGCAGCTCGACGGTCAGCGGATCGTCGGTGGCGGCGTCCACCAGCACGTCGATGGTGGCCCCTTCCTTGATGAGGTCCTTGCCCGTCACGAGATCGGCCCTGAGAGCACGCTGCTCATAGGTCTCCGTGTTCATGAAATGCAGCCCGAGGTCGTCCTCGTAGAGGTACTGCATCTGGCGGCGCTCCACACGCGCGGTCTCCACCTTCTCGCCCGCACGGAACGTGTTGTCGACGATCTTGCCGTTGCGGACGTTCTTGAGCTTCGAGCGCACAAACGCGCCCCCCTTGCCGGGCTTGACGTGCATGAACTCGACGATCTGCCAGAGATCGTTCTTCCAGTTGAGGACGAGGCCGTTGCGGAAGTCGGCGGTGGAGGGCATGGGCGGAAGTCGCAAATGAGTGTCACCGAAATCTAGCGCCAGCCCGATAGTGGCCCGACGAACGTGGCGTGGAAAGCGATCCCTGGGCTTCGGAGAAATCCTCGCTGACCGCGTCGCCAGCTCGAGGTCGAGCTGGCGGTGCAGCTCCACGGGTCGGCCTCTCTCTGATCCCTTCTGGCCGATCGATGCGTAGGGACTTGAGTCCCTCTCGCCAGGGACACCTCACTGTGTGACCATCCCAGACCTGTTCACCGGGTCCCATCCGAACACTGCGATGTCTGTTCTCATCCCCGTCCTTCTAGCCTTTCTGGCAGCGTCTTCCCCAGCCTCCGACACCCTCGATGGGCGTCATGCCCCGACCCAAGACGTCATTGTCTCGACGGGTTCCGCCCACACCCTGAGCCTCTCGGGAGCGAGTGGCACCGTAACCACACGAATGCCGGGAAACGATGCCATTCTGATCGGCCTGGACATCGATGAGAGTGGCGACGCCCCATGCGACCTCGACCTGATCTGGTGGCGCAACACCAACGACGACGACCTCCCACAGGGGGGCTTCACCACCAACTTTACCCTCTGTGGCGAGCCCGGACAAAGCACGGGCCTCGTCGCGGTCGGGCACGATGGGGGAGCCCAGATCGAGTTCAGGGATTCTGTCGGACCGACCAGCAATCCCCATTATGTGTTCAGAGCCGCTCAT
>JBCBZH010000279.1:0-5515 GCA_039815415.1 Bacteroidota bacterium | reverse complement strand
CTGATCGTCGGTGCGGTGCACCAAGCGTGCAGCCGGGACATCATCGGGAGGCGGATTGAAGTCCAGGTGGTAGATGGCTCCCGTCTCGCTGTCTGTCCGGCGTCGCGACAGGCGCTCCACGATGCTGTCCTCCGGCACCTGAAGGCTGATGACGGCGCTGAGTGGCGCGTCATTCTCCGCGAGATGCGCCAGCAACCACTTGGCCTGCGGAATGGTGCGGGGAAATCCATCCAGAACAAATCCCTGATACTCAAGATCGTCCAGCCGTTCGGCTACGATCCCATTGGTGACATCATCGGGCACGAGGCGACCATCACGCAGGTAGCGGTCGGCTTCCTGGCCCATCGGGGTTCCCGCAGCTCGCGCGGCGCGGAACAGGTCACCGGTGGACAGGTGGGCGATTCCGTGGTGTTCTGCGAGAAACTTGGCCTGGGTGCCTTTGCCCGCGCCGGGGGGGCCGAAGAGTGCGAGACGCATCAGAGAGAGTGAAATCAGGACCTTCGCGAAGATACCGGGGGAAGCCTGTGCCGCGCCCGGCTGAAATGGACCTAGCCCTGCGTCTGAGCGCGTAACGCCTCTTGCTTCCCAGCAAGGCTCTGCTTCACCATATCCACCCCCATCTTGAGCCCAAACCCTGCGGCTGACTTCGCCAGGGTCTTGAGGGCGCTCGGCTTCGGCATGTCGGCCGCGAGCTGGCGATCCGCGTAGACGATCGGGACGGTGCGGAACAAGTCATCCAGCGCGTCCTGGGCGTCACGCCCTCGGGCTACCCTGGCTGCGGCATCATCGAGGAACGTAGAGAGGCGGGCCTGGACGAATGCCGCTCCAGCGTCGGGCTGAGGACGGCGCTTGTGCCGGGCGCGGAGCCCGAGCAGGATTCCGGCGGCGGCTCCAACCGCTCCTGCGATCAGGAGCAGCCGCTCCGGGCTGGGCTTTGGCTTCGGCGCGAGCGATCGGGCTCCACCGCCCAGCCCTCCAAATGGGGCCGTGACCTCGTCTTTGAGGGCCGTGAGCCGTGTCGCCACGCTGCGTTCGCGCGCGGCTAGCTCCGCCTTCAGCAGCGTGGACGACTTCGGAGAAGTATCGCTGGCTCGTTTTGAGGGCACGGAGCGCTCCACCTGAACGGGGTATCGAGGGGGCGGTCGATCAGACATTCGTGAATGGGTCAGCGCTATGAAGTCGGCGATTCGGGATGGCGCGCCGGTGGAAGGGCAGGCTTGGAGGCCTCCACACGACCGTTCGCTTCGATGGCTGCGTCCTGATCCTGCCGCCGCTTCGCCACCCCGAGCAGGACCAGAACCATCACGAGGATTAGCCCCGCCGTCGCGAGGTCTCCCCACACCTCACGCCCAAGCCACAGCTCGAAGGCGGCGGAAATGGCACCGAACACGAATCCAAGCATGTAGAGAGCCAGCAGCGCTGCCACTGCCACCAGCCCGATGGTCCCTCCCTTCCGCTTGGCGGTGGCTGTGACATCGTCCACCTTCTCCTGAACCTCGGTCTTCGCCAGCTCGATGCGGAGTTCAACCCATTCACGCAGGTCCAGCGAGAGCGCTGCGAGATGGTCTCCAATGCGCTCGGCTTTGGAATCTGAGACAGATGCAGGGGTGTTGTCACTCCCCGGGGATGTCATCGGAGCATCAGAATCAGAACGTGGTGGAAGCGAAGCGGCCATAAGCGCGAGTCGGGAGCGAGACAGGCGGCAGAGGCGCCGCAGCTCTCACGATACCCATGACACGCGCTCGGGTTGCCCGCGACCTGCCTCTCGGCGGAACCCTGACGCCGATCTCAGGATTTCTCCACGCCTGCTCGTCCTCCCACCATGCGCATCCGCTCCTTCCCGACGCCCAACCCCAACAGCCTCAAGTTCGAGGTCAAGGGCACTCCCATCATCGCTTCGGGCCTGCTCGCGTACCACTCCGCGCGGGAGGCTGAAGGAGACACGCTGGCGAGTGCCCTCTTCTCGCTCCCGGGGGTAGAGACGTTGCTGATCGTGCCGGACTTTGTGACGGTCACCAAACACCCAGCGGCCGACTGGACACCGCTCTCCGAAGGAGTAGAGCGGACGCTCCTAGATCACCTCGGATAGTCCGGCGGTCGAGCTGGCGTCCTGGAGAATCAGGTCGGCTGCTTTCTCAGCAATCATCAACACGGGCGCGTTGGTGTTGCCATTCGGGATGCTTGGCATAATGGACGCATCGACCACGCGCAGGCCTTCGACGCCTCGGACCCGCAGGTCGAGATCGACGACGGACTCAGTATCGGCGCCCATGCGACAGGTCCCTACCGGGTGATAGAGCGTCTCGCAGGTCTCGCGCACGTACGCGTCGAGGTCTGCATCGGAGGTCGCGCTGGCGCTCGGGCGAATCTCCTCGCCACGGAACGGATCGAGCGCGGGCTGCTGCACAATCTCCCGAGCAATGCGAATGCCTGCCACCAGCGCGGCGGCATCCGCTGGGTCTGCCAGGTAATTCGGATCGATGTGTGGATGGGCGAACGGGCCCGAGCTGGCGAGGGTGAGCGCACCGCGCGAGCGGGGTCTCACGAGGGTCGGCCCTAACGAGAAGCCGTGATCGGTGACGGGAACCAACCCGTGATCTTTGAAGAGCGTCGGAGCCACGTGGAACTGAACATCGGGCACACGCTCATCGCCTCGTGTACGTACGAACAACCCGGCCTCCGCCACGTTGGATGACAGCATCCCATCCCGAAGAATGAGGTAGCGAGCGACACTCTTCAGGCCCTCGGCACCGAGCAGCGAAATCGGCTCACGGAAGTGATAGTGAACGCCCACGATCGGGTGGTCGTGGAGGTTCTGCCCCACGCCAGCCCGATCTTCAACCACGGAGATGCCGTGTTCGGCGAGGTGATCTGCTGGCCCGATGCCCGAGAGCATCAGCAGCTGCGGCGAGTTGATGGCCCCGCCACAGAGGAGAACTTCCCGGGCCGCATCAATGGCACGGACGGCGCCGTCCTGAACGATCTCGACGCCCGTCGCGCGCCCGTTTCGAATGAGCACGCGCGTGGCGTGCGCCCCCGTCTCCACAGTCAGGTTCGGGCGCCGGCGCGCTGCCCTCAGAAACGTGCTGGCGGTCGATGCCCGACGTCCACCGGCCTGATTGAGTGCATAGAGTCCGGCGCCCTCCTGCTCGGCCCCATTGAAGTCGTCATTGCGAGGATGTCCGGCCTGTGCTGCGGCCTCGATAAACGCCAGACTGAACGGGCTCGGGCTCCGAGGGGGTGTCACTGGCATTGGGCCTCCGACACCGTGGTAGGCCGAGGCGCCCTCACTGTAATCCTCACTCCGCTTGAAGTAGGGCAACACATCCGCATAGCTCCATCCGTCGCATCCCTCAGCGGCCCACCCGTCGTAGTCGGCGTGGTGGCCACGGATGTAGATCATCGCATTGATGGACGACGATCCCCCGAGGACCTTGCCACGCGGCCAGTACATGTCGCGCTCCGCGGCGTGACGCTGAGGCACCGTGCGGTAGTTCCAGTCCGCCTCGGTCTGAAAGAGCTTGGAGAAGGCCGCAGGAATGTGGATGGGCGCCTGCGTGTCCTGCCCCCCCGCTTCAAGCAACAGCACAGACACGTCCGGATCCGCACTCAGTCGGTTCGCAAGCACACATCCGGCAGAACCGGCACCGACGATGATGTAGTCGACCATAAGGCTTCGTTAGACAGGTTCGTGGACAGCGTGACGCAGCGCGGCAACGTAGGCACGTCTCGCGCGGAGTGCAACGGTGTTAACCCGCAATCACGTGCCCTCCAGAGGCTATTCCAGGTGCCCGTCAAACACCGACGGATCGGTAGGATCCCCCGCCAGCCCGACAAGCCGGTGATCTCGGACAACGACGAATACGCCATGCTCGTCTTCCCACACCGGGTAGTACCCGATCATTGCTACCCGGGGTGCCTCCCCCTCCTGGCGTGCTGGAGGATCGACAACCGTCACCCACGGTTCCCCCGCTTGCCGCTCAGCCTCGGCACCACTCTGGATACCGAACGGGTCTCGCGGATCCCCACCGACGCCATAGTCCGTTACGGATGCGTGAAAGCGATAGCTGGCCAGGAGCAGTTCCTGCAAGCGGGCGCGCTCGGAAATTGGGAGATCCAGGACTGACTGCAGCGCCTCGACGCCGTACGCTGACCAGGACTCGTCATGATCGGGTGCGTACTGCATCCACACGTCTCGCCCCAGCAGAGGCACGTACGCGAAAAAGCAGAATGCGAGCGCTCGTTCATCAAATGGAACCTCGCGCTTGACACGCTCCAACGTAAGCGTCTGCGCAGGGGATAGAACGGGCCCGTTCCGACGTCTCACGGAGCGGGCTGGGGCCAGCCATCTGTTCCGTTCAGCCGGACCGTGAGATCCCCGTCCAGGAGTCGAAGCAGGTGCGTGCCGATAAACTCCTGTCGCCAGCCCGTGAGAACAGGCAGGTCTCGGCTTCCCTCTACCAAATCGCGCAACTCCGACTTGGTGGCGACGAGAGCCGGGTCGATGTCCGATGTGGCGCAGATGCCCGCAACAAGGGCCTGCGCAACCAGAAGTCGGGCGGCGCGGCGCTCGTCATCCACGGTAGGTCGCCCTCGCCGCGAGAACGGCTCTGGCCCAGCGGCCTCGCCCTCAGCCACCGCATTCAGAAGATCGGCCCCGTAGCTGGCAAGCTGGCGATCCGTGAACTTCATCTTTGCCAGGTCGGCGTCGGACTTCGGGCGACGCAGCGCCACATCCGCCAGCGCGTCGTCGGGGAGCACCATCCGGCGCGTCCGGTTGAGGTGCCGTGCCTTTCGTTCTCGCCACGCCGAGACGGCCCGAAGCACAGACCGCTGGTGCCCATTCAACCGCCCTATCCCGCGCGCCTTGACGCGATCTACGGCATTGGACGGATCGGACTCCTCATAGAGAACGGGATCGTCGTAGCGCTCCATCTCTCGCGCCACCCACGCGGCGCGGTCGCGCTGGCGAGCCTCGTCCACCAGCCGCCGATACACGGCGGGCAGGTAGCGCACGTCATCCTCCGCATAGTCGAGCTGCTTGTCGCTCAGGGGGCGTTTCAGCCAATCGGTCCGGGTCTCCCCCTTCTCGAGGTGGACGCCCACACCCCACTTCACCAAGTCCTGCAAGGATGCCGATGCGGTCTGCCCCACGAACCCGGCCGCACGCTGGGTGTCGAAAATGCAGGCTGGGATCGAGCTGGTGGCCCGGGCCAGGATCTGAAGATCTTGGGTGGCGTCGTGGAGAATCTTGACCGTTCCGGAATCGTCGAGGAGCCGCCCCAACGCTTGGAGGTCTTCGATCGCTGGTGTATCGATCAGATAGACCTCGTCCTCATCCCACCCCAACTGGACGAGCCCAAGCGCCGGATAGTAGGTCCGCTCCCACACGAACTCCGTGTCCAAAGCCACGGCGTCCTGCTCCAGAGCATGGTCAATGAGATCCGCGAGCGCGGCGGCGGTATCAATCACCGGCCTGCGGTTTTGATGGTGCACCCAAGTGCGCGCGTACTCT
>JBCBZH010000237.1:0-6984 GCA_039815415.1 Bacteroidota bacterium | reverse complement strand
GTGACATTCCGCTGGATGATGTCGTCCTGATTCCGCACGAGCGGGCCGACGCCTTCGTGGCTCTTGAGGAGGCGCTCGTCCGTCTTGAGGCTCTTGATGAGCGAGCGGCTCAGGTCGTGGAATGTCGCTTTTTCGGAGGCCTGAGCATGGAGGAGACGGCGGAGGTTCTCGGCACCAGCCCGCGGACCGTCGCCCGCGATTGGACCGCGGCCCGGACGTGGCTCTACGGAGAGTTAAAGAGCGATCTCGGCATCATCGAGACCTAGAGGGCCTACCTGAAAGGACTCCGCCCCATGAAGGATGGCACAGTCGTTCGGCGTTTCCAGTGACTAAAGGCAGACAACGTGTGTCATGTCCGCTCCTGACTGGTCTCGTCTCAAGCCCATCTTCGACGCCGCACAGTGCCTCGCGGAAACGGAACGGGCTCTTTTTCTTGACGATGCCTGTGCAGGGGACGCCGTCCTTCGAGCCGAAGTGGAGCGCCTTCTCGAGCTGGCGAACGAGTCCGAAGGGTTCTTCGAGACCTTGGAAAGTGCCATTCTCCGCCCTGAGGCTGCCGAGGCGTCGCTCCCCGAGCGGGTGGGGCCGTGGCGCATCCTCCGCGAGATCGGTCAGGGCGGGATGGGCCGGGTCCTGCTAGCAGAGCGCACCGACGATGCGTTCGAGCAGCGCGTCGCGATCAAGATTGTTGAAACGGGCGCACCGGGGCTGGTTAGGCGATTCCGCCGCGAGCGGCGCATTCTGGCCTCTCTGGATCACCCGCACGTGGCGCGGCTTCTCGACGGCGGCGAGCTGGCGGACGGCCGCCCCTACCTCGTGATGGAGTATGTAGAAGGCGTGTCCATCACCGAATACGCTACGCCGCTCAGGATCGACGCCCGGTTGGAACTCTTCGTTCAGGTCTGCGACGTGGTGGCCTACGCGCACCGCCAACTCGTCGTTCACCGCGACCTCAAGCCCTCGAACATCCTCGTTCGCGAGGACTCGTCAGGCCGCCCGATAGTCAAGTTGCTCGACTTTGGCATCGCGCGTCTTCTAGAGGATGCCGAGGGCTTCGAGCTGACGCGCACGGGGCAGCGGCTCCACACGCCGGTCTACGCGGCGCCGGAGCAACTCCGCGGCATCCCGGTGACGACCTCGACAGATGTCTATGCCCTCGGCGTTCTGCTCTACGAGCTGCTGACCCGTCGTCGCCCGTACGGCGCGGAAGAGCGCGACCGTCGCCAGCTCGAGGCGGCCATTCTGGAGGGCGTGCCCACGGCGCCCAGCGGCGTCGCCGAGGAGCCCGGGCTCCGGCGTCGCCTGCGCGGGGACCTGGACCGGATCGTGCTCAAGGCGCTCCGCAAGGAGCCCGAGCGACGGTACGGGTCGGTGGACGCCCTGGCGCGCGACGTGGAGCGGCACCGGGCCGGATTGCCGGTCGAAGCGCGCCGAGCCACGCTGGGCTACAGGCTCCGCTCCTTCGTCCAGCGGCACACGGGAGGCGTGGCAATGACGACCGTGGCTGTCCTGCTCGCGCTGGCAGTGGGGGGGCTCTACACGCTCCGGGTGACAGCCGAGCGCAACCGAGCCGAAGCCGCGGCGGCGCGAGCGGAGCAGATCTCTGAGGTCCTCACCGACGTGCTCGCGCAGGCGGAGTCCGCAACGACCGATGCGAGCTTGCTGCTCCGCATTCTCGAGCCGGCCGTTGCCCGTGCCGACAGCGAGCTGGCGGACGACCCTGACACTCGCGCGGCCGTGCTGTTTACACTTGGCCGACTCCACCATCGCATCGGATCCACCTCGCAGGCGGACTCACTCCTCCGTGCCTCGCTCGCCATCCGCCGCAATCTCCACCAGGGGCCTCATGAGGACATTACCGCGAGCCTCTACGCGCTAGGGGAGCGGTTCATATCGCAGCCCGATTCCGCGAGGGTCTACTTCCAGGCCTCTGCCGAGATGCGGAGCCGACTGTCCACGGCAGACCCGGTCAACCTCGGCTGGAGCCTGTTGCAGTGGGACCGGATGCTCCCGAAGGATCACCCCGAGAAAGGAGATCGGTATCAGGAGGTCCTGGCACTTTTTCGGCGCCATACCGGTGCCCGAAGCGTCGATATTGCAGAGGCCATCCATGAGTATCACGTTCATGGATACGCTGCGGGGGCCCCGGAGGAGTATGCTGCTGCCTTTGCAGAGGTCTTGGACATCTACCTCGAGAACGGGCTCGAGCGGGACCCACGGACCATCGGCGCGATGTACAATCTGGGTCTGGAGTATGAGAAGATGGGGGCCTTCGACGAGGCGTTCCCGCTGTTCCGCCAGGCCATCAGGCTTGCTCGCGAGGTGCTGCCGCCGGGCATGAGCATGGTGACGACGATGAGCACAAACTATGGCGCCACGTTGCACGAGCAGGGGCAGCTCGTGGAGGCAGATAGCGTTTTGCGGAGCGTCGCCGAGAAAACGCGCAGCCTGCTGCCCGCCGAGGCGAATGCTATCGGGCACAGCCACTACTGGTACGGGCGGAACCTGCTTGCGCTGGGGCGCCCGGAGGACGCCGTGCCGGTGCTGGAGACAGCAGTCCGCAACTACACCGCGCGGAGCGAAGCAGGCTTCGGCTACCAGCGGTCCTGCCTCGAGCTGGGAGCGGCACTCGCGGCGCTCGGTCGCTATGCGGAGGCCGAGAAATTGCTCACCGATAGCATCGACGAGGTGGAGGACGCGCGCTACGTCGCTCGAGGGCTGGAGCGGCTCATCGAGCTGTACCAGGCTACTGCGCAAGGCCAGTTGGCAGCAGCCTACGAGGCAAGGCTGAATGCCTTGGCCGCGTCCAGGCCCTGACGTGGCCCCGAACTGGCCAGGAGTGCATCAGCACATCACCTGGGTGATGAGCACCTGACCGTCGCCTCGAATAGAGACGCCCACACCCTGCTGTTGCACTCGGCGGTTCAACAGCGCCTCCCGATGGCTGTCGCTGCGAATCCAGCGGGTGACCGACTCTTCGGCAATCTCGTCCTGTGTCCGCCAGTCGTAGAACACCCGTCGGTCAGTCCCATCATTGACGACCGTCTCGCGTCTATACAGCCAGGTCTGCGCGAGGTTCTCGAGCACGTTGGCGCTGCGCTGGCCGCCACAGGTCGCATTCGCGCGCACGGCTCGGTCCGACGGAAGACGGCCTTCGGGCGTCACATGGTCGAAGAAACCTCGTTGGGCCATGTCCTCACTGTGCTGTTCCGCGACACGAGAGAGCAAGGGAGACCACCGCAGCGGGCGTAGCCGACGGAGGGCTCGCTCTGTGTTCACCAGCTCGTGGGTGCGTCTCGCCAGCTCGGTGGGCTCGACGAGCGGGGCGCCGGGCTGGCGAAGCTGCTCGGCGGGGACCCGGACGGGCTTTGGCTCCGCGCATGCCGCCAGCCCGGCAAGGATCAGCAAAAGGAGGGTGGCACGCATCGGGCTGACGACTGTAAAGGCTATGAGGATCTAGGGAAGGTCGCCAGATCGAGTCGGTTCCAGAAAGAGAAAAAGGGCGGCCCTCCGAAGAGAGCCGCCCCAGTGCGAGAGCACAGGTGGCGGGCTTAGAAGCCCATGCCGCCCATGTCGCCCATGCCACCGCCGCCCGGCATGGCCGGTGCAGCCTCGGGCTCGGGCTTGTCGACGATCACCGACTGCGTCGTGAGCAGCAGGCCGGCGACCGACGCGGCGTTCTCGAGGGCTGTGCGTGTGACCTTGGTCGGGTCCACGACGCCCATCTGGATCAGGTCGCCGTACTCCTCGGTGCGAGCGTTGAAGCCGAATGCGGCATCACCTTCCTTCACCTTCTGAACGACGATGGAGCCTTCGACGCCGGCGTTGTTCGCGATCTGGCGGAGGGGCTCCTCCAGCGCGCGACGCACGATGCGGACGCCAATCACCTGGTCCTCGTTGTCGGTGTCGACGTCGTCGAGTGAATCGAGGGCGCGGACGAGAGCGGTGCCACCACCGGCGACAATGCCTTCCTCGACGGCTGCGCGTGTGGCGTGCAGCGCGTCCTCAACGCGGGCCTTCTTCTCCTTCATCTCGGGCTCCGTAGCGGCACCGATCTTCAGGACGGCCACACCGCCGGACAACTTGGCGAGGCGCTCCTGGAGCTTCTCACGGTCGTAGTCCGAGGTCGTGGTCTCGGTCTGAGCCTTGATCTGGTTGATCCGGGCTGTGATCTGGTCCTGGGCACCAGCACCGTCCACGAGGGTTGTGTTGTCTTTCGTGATGACGACGCGCTTGGCGCGGCCGAGGGCGTCCGTGGTGGCGTTCTCGAGCTTGTAGCCCATCTCCTCGGAGAGGAGCGTACCACCGGTCAGCGTAGCGATGTCGCCGAGCATAGCCTTGCGGCGGTCGCCGAAGCCAGGAGCCTTGACGGCGGCCACGCGGAGCGTGCCACGAAGCTTGTTCACGACGAGCGTGGCGAGGGCTTCCCCATCAATGTCCTCAGCGATGAGCAGGAGGGGGGCGCCGAGCTGGGCGACCTTCTCGAGGACCGGAAGAAGGTCCTTCATCGCGGAGATCTTCTTGTCGTGGATCAGCACGAGGGCGTCCTCGAGGACCACCTCCATGTTGTCCGGGTCGGTCACGAAGTACGGGCTGAGGTAGCCGCGGTCGAACTGCATGCCCTCAACCACCTCGAGCGTGCTGTCGGTGCCCTTGGCTTCCTCTACGGTGATCACTCCGTCCTTGCCGACCTTGTCCATCGCGTCGGCGATCTGGTTGCCGATCTCGAAGTCATTGTTGGCGGAGATGGAGCCGACCTGGGCGATCTCCTCCTTGCCGCCAACCTCGCGGCTCTGGCTGCGGAGGTTCTCGACGACGACCTTCACGGCCTTGTCGATGCCACGCTTGAGATCCATCGGGTTCGCACCCGAGGTCACGTTGCGAAGGCCCGCCTGCATGATCGCCTGCGCGAGCACGGTGGCCGTCGTGGTGCCGTCCCCGGCCACGTCCGAGGTCTTGGAAGCGACCTCCTTGACCATCTGCGCGCCAACGTTGGCAATCTTGTCCTCCAGCTCGACCTCCTTGGCGACGGTCACGCCGTCCTTGGTGACGGTCGGAGCTCCGAACTTCTTCTCGATGATGACGTTGCGGCCCTTGGGTCCGAGCGTCACCTTGACGGCGTTAGCGAGAGCGTCCACGCCCACTTTGAGCTGGTCTCGCGCCTCGGCGTCGAATGTGATGTGCTTAGCCATGATGTCTGATTC
This sequence comes from Bacteroidota bacterium, assembly GCA_039815415.1. Taxonomy (GTDB): domain Bacteria; phylum Bacteroidota; class Rhodothermia; order Rhodothermales; family Rubricoccaceae; genus JBCBZH01. The sequence continues at coordinate 1,780 of JBCBZH010000237.1, read as the reverse complement.
GTTTGTGTGTGTCGGGTTCTGTCGGTTGAGTCGCGGGGCGCCAGCTCGAGAGGACGGGGTCGTCGGTTAGATCGGCACGCACCACGCAATGCGCACCGGGGAACTAGCCGTTGACGATGCCGAGGATGTCGGACTCGCGCATGATGAGGACGTCGTCGTCGCCGAGGGAGATCTCGGTGCCGGCGTACTTGCCGTAGAGGACCGTGTCGCCCTCGGAAACGGTCATGTCCACCTTGGTGCCGTTCTCGACCTTCCCAGGGCCGACCGCGACGACGGTGCCGCGCTGCGGCTTCTCCTTCGCGTTGTCTGGGATGAAGAGACCCGATGCGGTCTTCTCCTCTGCGGCCTGTGCCTTGACGACAACGCGGTCGCCGAGCGGCTGGATCTGAGTAGCCATGTGGGGGTGTGGGTTTCGTGATGAGATCGGAGAGAGTTTAGCACTCTCCCCGCGTGAGTGCTAAGGCTGCAACCGCACTCGCTCCGTCTCGATCCCGCGAAATGATGAAGCATCTGTCAAGGGCTCTGGGAGGAGAACCGCGAAGAGAAGTGGGGTAGGGTGTCACCAATTCGAAGGCGCACCGTAGGTTGACGCTATGCACCGAGTCCTCCCGTCTGTTTCTGTGCCGTGGCTGTTCGCGCTGGGCGCGACGGTCGGGCTGTTTGCGCTGGCCGCATCCCCGAGTTGGCTTAGCCCAGGGCTTGGATACGTCGTTCGCGAGGCGTTCGCTCTCGTGTGTCACCAACTCCCGGATCGCTCTCCGCATATGCACGGAGCGCAGTGGGCGCTCTGTTTCCGCTGGACGGGCATTCTCGGGGGCATTGTCCTCGGGCTGGCGACCGGACCCTGGTGTCGCGCTGGCGTCTCCCGTGCCGTGAAGGCGATGGGGGCTGCGCGACTGCTCCTGCTGATGGCTCTCCCCACAACGCTTGACTGGCTCCTGGGTGCGACGGGTCTCTGGGCCAACACCCCTCTGAGTCGGCTCACGACTGGTGCACTTCTCGGACTTGGCGCGGGCTGGCTTCTTGCTGGCCTGTTGCTCCGTTCCACATCCTCTCCGTCCACTCAACCCGCAACCTGATGCCTTCGAAAACACAATCCATTCTGGTCGCTGCCGTCGTTGGGGCGGTGTTGTCTGTTCTGACTCAGTTTCTCGCATCGAGCGGGGGAGGCGTTCAGTACGTCGGCAGTGCGCTGGGCTGCATCTCCATCATCGCGGTTCCGCTGATCGCGGTCTGGCACTACACGAACACCCACCGGCTCACGCTGAATGCGGGGAGCGGGGCCGGGCTGGGCGCCATGGCGTCGATCGCCTCGGGTCTCCTGGGCTACATCATCGCCTTTGGGCTACAGGCAGTTGGCGTATTGCCGACCCAGGAAGAGATAATCGCAGCGCAGCGGGAGGATCTGCTCAGCCAGGGACTGACCGCTGAGCAGATCGATCAGGCGATGGGCTTTGCGACCGCGATGACCGGGCCGGTCGGCATCATTGTCGGACTCGTGATCGCTGCCGTGGTGGGGGCCATCGTCGGCGCCATCGGTGCCAGCGTCTTCAAGAAGGGAACCGCTGACGACGAGGTCTAGCGTTTCCGATCCTGCGGACGTTCCAGAATCGTCTGGAGGACAAACGCCTCGCGGGCCCGCTTGGGGTCCCCGAGGCGTTTCATCCACGGGGATACGGCCGCCTGAGGCTCGTTAGAGGCCTTCTTGAGCCCATGCGGGTTATACGACTCCGCCGAAACACGGGGCCGAGGTGCGAAGGCGGGCTGGCGCTCGAACGAC
>JBCBZH010000305.1:0-4705 GCA_039815415.1 Bacteroidota bacterium | reverse complement strand
GTGTCGAGCACGACGGCATCTGGGGCCGGTTTGAGTGGGGCGATGGCACGCGTCTGATCGCGGCGGTCGCGGTCAGCGAGCTCCTCACGGACAGTCTCAAACGCCGGAGCATTCGAGTCGATGCGGAGGAGATCGTCGTGCCGACGACGCGCGCGGGCGTCGAGGTCAGCGACCATAAAGAACTTGACGTCGGCATCGGGGAAAACCACCGTACCGATGTCTCTCCCTTCGGCTACCACGCCGCGGCCATCGGGCTGGCGATCAGCGACACGCCGTTGCAGAGCAACGAGCGCCTTACGAACAGGCCCAAGGGCCGACGCGCGACTGGCATCAGAAGCGGCCTGGGCGGTCCGAATCTGGTCGGTAACATCCTGCCCGTTGAGGGCAACATGAACACCGTCCGGACCGGGCGCCAGGTCAACGGTCAGGTCCGGGACAAGAGCCGCAGCGGCAGCGTCGGTGTAGGGAAGGCTCTTTTCGCGAAAGGCGAGGCCGACCGCGCGGTACATCGCACCGGTGTCGAGGTAGAGCCACCCGAGCCGTTCAGCTACATGCCGCGCCGTCGTGCTTTTTCCGGACCCAGCCGGGCCGTCGATGGCAACAATCACGCCTACGTGGTACTCAGGGAGCCCGACAACCTACCGCCAGCCCGCTCAAACCCCAAGATCCGCGGTGTGAGAAAGCAACGAAGCAAACATGCGATTCTCACCAGCTCGAGTCACGTTATGTCTTCCAGCTGGCGAACCGTTCGTCCGGCAGCTCTGAGAAATGGCGGCGGCCCCGCGCGAAATAGTCCCAGATCACGCTCCCTCGGTACGGAGGCAGCACGAGCGGCTCCTCTCGCCCCGGGCGCTCGAGATCGGGCAGCCATGCCCGAAAGTCCTGCCAGCCCGACCGGATGGCGCGGGCCTCATCGAGCTGGCGAGTTGCCAGAGCGCGAGCGATGGCGACGGCATCCAGCGCCTTGCGAGCACGCAGCGCGCTCTGAAACGGCCCATCGGGCAGGTTCCGGGCCAGCATTGCCAGCCCGTTGCGATAGTTGAGATACGTCTTGCGCGCCCCGCGCGGCAGCGACGCACCTCCGAGGTGATACACCGTCGAGGCGGGCTCGACGCGGATGCGCCCCCCCGCTCTCTGAAGCCGCCAGCAGAGGTCGATCTCTTCCATGTGCATTCCGAACGCCTCGGCGAAGCCTCCAGAAGCCTCGAAGGCCGCGCGACGTATCAGCAACGCTGTGCCGGTCGCCCAGAAAACATCGCGGGCGTCGTCATACTGGCCTTGGTCCTCCTCGAGCGTGAAGAACAGACGGCCGCGTGTGAACGGGACTCCCGTCGCATCCAGAAAGCCGCCAGAAGCTCCCGCATACTCGAACATTGACCGGTCGTCGAGTTGGCGCAGCTTGGGCTGGACGGCCACCACGCCGGGGTCGTCCAGCGCCGCAACCAGCGGATGCAGCCAGTCGGGCGGGACCTCCACATCGTTGTTGAGGAAGCACAACAGCTCGCCGGTCGCCGACGCCAGCGCCGCGTTGTTGCCACGCGCGAAGAGCCAGTTCTCGGGATGCCGAGCGACGACAACCCCTGGGTGATTCGCGGCTAGCCATTCCGCCGTGCCATCGGTGGATGCGTTGTCCGCGATGACGATTTCTAGGTTGGGGTAGGCCGTTGCCAGCACGGACGGGAGAAACCGCTTCAGCAGCTCGAGTCCGTTCCAGGTGACGATGATGACAGAGACGCGGGGACGCACAGTGGGGTGGATGGCTCCCCAAAACTAGCGGCGCGGCCCGGCGACCCCACCACGGGTCCGGACCGCGCCGGCAGCGAGTGGCGCATATCGGAGCGGCCACCGCTTACAAAGACACACGAGAATCTCAGACATACCCTCGCACACTACTTTTCTCTGCGAGAATGGGATGCGATTGACAACAAGGCTGGCACCGATAGTCCCGAGCCGGTGTCTTTGACTGGACTCCATGGGGCCTCCCTCGAGCTGACGACTAGCTTGGTGTCCCCCTCCCTTCGCCCGCACACGCATGTCCCAGTCTGCACCGTACGACGCCACCCTCATTCCTGGTGATGGGATCGGCCCCGAAGTGGTGGCGGCAGCCGTGAACGTTCTGGAGGCCACCGGCGTGGCGTTCACCTGGGATGAGCAGAACGCCGGAATGGAGGCCTACGAGGCCACGGGCGACCCACTGCCCCAGGCCACGCTCGACTCGATCGCGCGGACGCGCCTCGCGTTCAAGGGGCCGCTGACCACACCGGTCGGGACCGGGTTTCGGAGCATCAACGTCCGCATCCGGCAGCACTTCGACCTGTACGCCAACGTGCGGCCGTGCGAGACGCTTCCGAACACCCGAGGGCCGTTCGACGGCGTGGACCTGATCCTGTACCGAGAGAATACCGAGGGCCTCTACGCAGGCATTGAGTACTACGACGAGAAGAACCAGATCGCGGACTCCATCAACCGCATCACGCGGAGGGGCTCAGAGCGCATCCTCAAGTTTGCCTTCGAGGATGTGCAGCGGCGCGGGCGCGAGCGGCTTACGCTCATCCACAAGGCCAACATCATGAAGGCGACGGGCGGCCTGTTTCTGCGCATCGGCAAGGAGTTCGCTGAGCGCTATCCGGGCGTCACGTTCGATGACCGGATCATCGACAACATGGCGATGCAGCTTGTCATCCACCCGAATCGTTACGACGCCATCGTGACGACGAACATGTTCGGGGACATCCTCTCGGACCTGATGGCCGGGCTGGTGGGCGGTCTCGGCGTGACGGGCTCAGCGAACATCGGCGATGACTGTGCGGTGTTCGAAGCCGTGCACGGATCGGCGCCGGACATTGCAGGCCAGGGCATCGCCAACCCGACAGCAATCATCCGCTCCGGGGAGATGATGCTCCGGCACCTCGGCGAAACTGCTGCGGCAGACGCCATCCGCGAGGGCCTCCACGATCTCTACTCCGACGCCTCCAATCTGACGGCTGACCTCGGCGGCACGCGCACGACCGCCGAGTTGGGCAGCGCCCTCGCAGACCGCGTGCGGGCTCACGCTGCGTAGCCCCCTTTGGCCTCTCCCCTCTCGGCCTCATGATTCAACGACTCCAGACCCTTTACCTCGCAGCCGCTGCCACCCTGCTGGTCCTGTTCGTGGCCCTCGCCAGCTCGTGGGCCGTAGCCGTGCCGGAAACCGCCGCGTGGCTGGTGCCGACCACCACTGGGCTGGCCATTCTCACGTCGCTAGTGGCGCTGGTCGGGCTGGCGCTGTTCAAGAACCGGACCCAGCAAAGCAAGGTGGTCCTCGCCGCCCAATGGCTCGATCTCTTGCTGGTCGTGGCGGTTTTGGCCGGTCTCTACCTCGGGTCCACCTCCTCCTCTTCCGAACCCACCGGGCGCTACCTCGTGGCACTGGCGCCGGTGGTGGCGTATGTGCTCCTGCGGATGGCTCGCCAGCGCATCACCAAGGACATCGAGCTGGTGAAGTCAATGGACCGCTTGAGGTGATGAGATATGAGTGATGAGTGAAGAGAATTCGTTCTCGGGAGGTCCTGCTCGTCCGAGACGTGCCGATCACGCCTCACCCATAACTCCTCACTCATGAGCGCTCCGCGTCACGTCGTCGCCCTGCTGACGCTCGGGCTGATCGTCATCGGCATCTCCCCCTTGCTGATCCGGTTCGCAGGCGACACCCCGGCGCTGGCGATTGCAGCCTGGCGGACGATGTTCGTGGCCGTGATCATGCTCCCCATCGCCTGGACAACGAAGCGCGAGGAGATCCAGCAGTTGACGCGGCGCGAGTGGGGACTCGTCGGGGCCGCAGGCGTCTTTCTGAGCGGCCACTTCATGATGTGGATCGGCTCCGTTCAGCTCACCACCGTCGCCAGCGCGTCGGTGTTGGTGGCGATGGCTCCGGTGTTCATCGCCATTCTCGGTGCGCTGTTTCTGAGAGAGCGCCCGACCCGCCGCACCACGCTTGCCATCCTCGCTGCTGTGTTCGGGGCAGTGCTGATTGGCATTGGCGAAGCGAGCCCGCGGGAGACGGCACTCCCCAACCCGATGCTGGGCAACGCGCTGGCGCTCACCGCGGCGCTGCTGGTGTCTGTGTACTTGCTGATCGGGCGATCTGTCCGCCAACGCACATCGTTCGTGACCTACTTCGCCCTTCTGAGCACCGTCGCGGCTCTCACCACGCTGGCGACATGTCTCGCGCTGGGGGTCGAGCTGATCCACCCGTTGCCCATGCTCGGTCTGTTCTTGCTGATGGGACTCGGGCCGGGGCTTCTGGGGCACGGGTCATTCAACCTCGCGCTGGCATACTTCTCGGCGGCGTTCCTCGGATTGTTGTCACTGGCCGAGCCGGTGATTGCCACCTTCGGTGCCCTCGTACTCTTCAAGGAGGTGCCGTCTGCGTTGACGCTCGTGGGCGCGGTCATCGTGCTGGCGGCCATCGCCACCGTCGTGCGCGGCGACCGGGCGTAGCAGCTCGTGTGGAGAGTGCGGAGAGTGCGGAGAGTGCGGAGAGTGCGGAGAGTGCGGAGAGTGCAATCTGAATCGCCGTTGCTCATCTCACCAGGTCGTGCCAGAGAATGCAAGACCACGCGGAACAATTACACCGCGCCGTGCCCCTCCAGCCCCTCCAGCCCCTCCAGCCCCTCCAGCCCCTCCAGCCCCTCCAGCCCCTCCAGCCCCTCCAGCCCCTCCAGCC
>JBCBZH010000035.1:0-22567 GCA_039815415.1 Bacteroidota bacterium | reverse complement strand
CGCCCGACCAGCCCCTTCTCGTGCACTGCCAGAGCGGCGTGCGCGCCCCTGTCGCCAGCGCGTTTCTCGCATCGCAGGGCGTCGATGTGACCTACATCAACGACCGGTTCCCGCGCTATCGCGAGACCGGCCCTGTGGAAACCGGTCTTCCCGTTGAGACCGTCGCCTGATCCGTATTCGTCTTCCTCTTTCCTCATGTCGTTTCTCTCTCGCCTGATGGGCACCTCGTCTGATTCCCTCTCACCTGCTGAGTTTGTCCGTCAGCGCGACCCGGACGCTCCGCTCATCGACGTGCGGACGCCCAAGGAGTTTGCTCTGGCTCACCTGGACGGTGCCATCAACGCCGATGTCATGGCACCGAGCTTCGCGAAGACCATTGAGGCCTTGGATTTGCCAACGGAAGGGCCGGTGTATCTCTACTGCCGCTCGGGCAACCGCTCTAAGACGGCCACCGGCCTGCTGAAGAGGCAGGGGTACAACGGCGCCGTCAACATCGGTGGCTTCGACGCGCTGGTGGCTGCCGGAGCCAAGGCCAACGATGCGGGGTAACAGCTGGGAGGGACTGCGGTAGTCCACGTCCTTCCGGTCCAACCTCTTCTCGCATCCATGACCGCCCTCCTCAACCTTCTGGAGACCGTCCAGGTGAGCGCTGCGCTCGTCGGGCTGGTGATCTTGCTTCTGCTGGAAGGGGCGCACCCATTCTTCGAGCTGTTCCGGGAGCGGCGAGAGCGCGGGCGTCATCTCGTTCGCAATCTGGTGCTGGGCGCGGTCAACAGCGGGCTGGTGGCCGTCGTGTTCGCCGGGCTGTGGGTGGCCGCTGCCGAGTTTACAGAGGCCCGTACCCTCGGACTCCTTCACCAGCTCGACCTTCCCGTCTGGGTACACGTGCTGGCGGCGGTTCTGCTTCTAGACGCCTGGACGTACGCGTGGCACCGGATGAACCATCGCATCCCATTCCTCTGGCGCTTCCACCGGGTTCATCACTCGGATGCCCAGATGGACGTGACGACGGCAAGCCGCTTTCACACCGGCGAGATCATCCTCTCGTCATTGCTGCGGATACCGCTCATCATCCTGCTGGGCGTGACGGCATGGCAGTTGGTGCTCTATGAGACACTGATGTTCACCGTCGTCCAATTTCACCATGCGAACATCGCGCTGCCGCCACGCGTGGAGCGAGCCGTCAGCATGGTCATTGTGACGCCGGGCATGCACAAGGTGCACCACTCCCGCTGGCAGCCGGAGACGGATTCCAACTACAGCGCCTTTCTCTCTGTGTGGGATCGTCTGTTTCGGTCCTTCCGCTGCCGGGAGGCCTTGCACGAGGTCGAATTGGGGCTGGCCGAGTTCGATGATGACGCCTATCAGTCGGTCACTGGAATGCTGAGAACTCCGATGGCAACGGTCTCCAAAGACGACCTCCCGGACTGAGCCCGGTTTGGGAACGTGACGCCGTCTATACTGTCTCCTCGAGTGAAGAGAGCATGTAGCGCCTTCACCTGAGAAGACACGGAGCGGTTCAGGGGACGCTGAACCGGCTCAGATCCACCTACGCCAGCCCGACATGGAGAGCAAAATCCGCACATACGAGTCTGAGAACGCGACGGTCACCTGGGACCAGAAGCGGTGCATTCATGTCGCCGCGTGCGTCCACGGACTCCCAGACGTGTTCGATCAGAACGGTCGCCCGTGGATCACTCCGGAGAACGCATCTGCCGAGGATCTGCTCGCCACGGTCCGGCAGTGCCCCACGGGTGCGCTCCACATGGTCCAGCCCGATGGGACCAACCCGGAGCCGATCCCTACAGAAGCCCGCGTTACGGTCGACCCCGATGGCGCGCTCTTCCTCCAGGGTGACATTCGGATTCAGAACGCAGATGGCGAAGAGATCCTGCGCGATACGCGCGTTGCACTCTGCCGGTGCGGGCTCTCGAAGAACAAGCCCCTCTGCGACGGAAGCCACGAAGGTCAGTTCACAGACCCCGGCGCTCTCGACGAAGTGGGCACCGTCCTGGAGGACGGCACGGTGGGCGCCGAGCTGGTGGTAACGCCACGCCCGGATGGACCGCTTCTCATCGGGGAGCCTGTTCAGATTTGCGGGGCGGACGGGCAGACGGTGGTGAAGCCCAAGGTGGGACTGTGCCGCTGCGGCCACTCGAAGAACAAGCCCTTCTGCGACGGCAGCCACCGGGACGCGGGCTTCACCGCTCCCTGAGGTCGCCAGCTCGTTATTCCCGATTGGCGACGGCCCGGAGTGCATTCATGGCTTCGACGGCCTCAGAGGCAGAAGCCGGGGTATCCATAGTGACGGCTCGTGGATTGGTGAGTGTGCGAAGCAAGGCAGACACCTCTCCGGGCTCGGCCTGTCTCCACAGCTCGGAGCCGGGCTCCAGGATCCACAGGGATTCCTGGCCTTCCAGCCCGGTGAGCCGGACGGAGATACTCCCGAAGTCGTACGTATAGCCCTGTGCGGCGGGGGCGCCACCTCGCACGGCGCCGATGCTCACCGTGCCGTCGGTGCCTCCCCGTGAGCGGCCGAGGACCGTGGCGTTGCCAGGGACATTGCCAGTCGTGTGATGCATCCCATGGTCGTGGAGGGAATGAGCGAGGGCAGACGGTGTGGCCTGGATTCCATGCATTGTGCCATAGGCTGAGAAGTGGTCGTCCCGGTAGCGGGCCGTGCGGTCATCCAGCGAGCCGAACACGTTGTCTACGCCAATCCCGAGCGAGCTGGTGAGCCGCCCGCCTTCGTCGATGATGTTGTTGACCTCGTTTCGGTTGTCCGTGTGGTGCATCCCGAAAAAGTGGGCGGCTTCGTGCGATGCAATGATCCCGACGCCATGCGCCACGAGATCCGCCTTGCTCATGCTGACGCCCAGCCCATACTGGTTGAGCGAGTTCGGGTTTTCAGGCGGCTCGCTGAGCAGATCCAGCAGGATGACGGCGACGTCGTTCGAGCGGTAGTTGCCGATGTCCACGGTGGAGGCGATGCCGATGGTCTGGATGCCAAGCTGCTCCACTGTACCTCCGATGATGAGGCGGTTCATGGTGTCGCCGGGATCCGCGTGGTCGCGGCTGTTCAGCAGCTCGACGGTGAGGCTGCCCATGCCGGGGATGTGCCGAAGCTCGTCCTGGAGGGTGCGCTGGAGCGTCGCCAGCACGCCGTCGATGACCGCACTCTGGTCCGAGGCCGAGAGGTCCCAGCGGGCCATGAAGGCGCTCATGGGCGAGAGCGTTGCCGCTGCCGGCCCCTGGCCGTACTCGAGGCCCGCGTTGACGGTGTGGCCGTCGAAGTCGACGAAGATGCGCTGCGTCTGGGGCGCACCCGGGCGGTCGTGGCCGGCCACCGCAGCTTGCACGTACATCCGGTATGGCCCTTGGCCGCGGGCGGCGATGGTGTATGTGCCCGTCACAGGCGCCACGATGGCGGCAGTGCGGCCCCGCTCAAAGTCACCCAGCTCAGCGGGCGACGCCAGGGGACCCTCGTCGGCGTAGTACGACGAGAGGTCCTGGCGGCTTCCCATCCGAACCACGCCGTTGGGGTCAATGATGGAAACGTCCCAGAGAGACGCGCTCGGGCTGGCGACAGCAAGAACATCTCCGGCCTCGAGATCGACCGAATAGGAATCGGTATCTGGCTGCGATGCCGCAATCTGGAGTTGATAGGGACCCGTAGAGCCCATGCCGACGCCCGAGGCTGGGTCCACCCAGTTGGTCAGGGGAAGCCCGCGCACGTCGGGCGTGTAGCCCCAGACGAACAGGACGTAGCGCCCCGGATTCTCCAAAAGGACGCTTCCAATGGGGTCTTCGGTGGTTTGTCCGGTGGCCAGCTTCGAGTCGTCGTGCTTGAAGATGAACTGGTCGTTCATGTCGAACAGCGCCATCACAGGGTCCAGGTTCCCAATCGGCGTCTGGACCGAGATGGTGAGGTACGTGTTGGGCGAGGTCACGTCGATGAGGTAGACATCCACATCGCCTGTGCTGGTGCCAAAGGGGCCGTCGCCGATCTGGGCCCCGGTGACCTCAGCGCCTCGGTACTGCCCCGCGAAGGCATACGTCGAGACCGAGTGCGGGACGAACTGAGTGGTCATGTCTTCTGCACGCACCGTCGTCCGAGTCAGCGCGGGCTGGGTGAGCTGCGCGAACGTGCCCGTGACCTCCACGCCGGGACTGTCCGACGCAGGCCCGAAGCCCGAGATCCGCTCGGGCACATCGTCGTTGGGCATCAGGCGTCCAAACTCCCGTTCCCGATAGGTGGCATCTGGGGCGGCCCGGAGGCCGCGCGTTGCGCGGGTGCTCGCTCGTGTGATGGCATCGAGACTCATCCGGGCAGTCCAGTAGGCATAGTCCGGCGTGGCGCCCGCGGGGAGAAACGCCGTGAACGGGTTGGCGGACGTCGGCTCCACGCCGTCGAGGTCTTCGGGCGTCGCGTTCAAGAACCGGAAGCTGCCGCTCTTGGAGGGATGAGGCTGAGCCTGGGCCGCGAGCGGCGCCAGCGCAACGAGGAGGGTGAGAACGCCGAGGAGTCGGGAAGTCATGAGATCAGGTCGGAGAGGAGATCACCTGGAGAGGCTAGCGACGCAACGAGATTTGCCATGGAGGGAAAAAACGCTAGCTCGAGGCCACCAGCTCGAGCTGGCGAGTCTCAGGCCTCACTCGGGCACGATGTCGATGGTGTAGCGGTGGATCGACCAGGAGGCGGGAAGCGCCTCCTCAAATCCGCCGCGAACGGTTCCAGACGTCGCAAGCAGGTCTGCGAGTGGATTGGCCCCGGCACGACGCTCGCCCAGAATCGGCTCGGTGTTGAACACCAACTCAGCCTGAGGAATGGGCGTGTCCGTGGTGAGTAGCACAAACGTGTGGCGCCCATAGGGTGGCGTCCGCATGCCGAATCGTGGGCCAACCTCGGCTAGCAGGGCCGCCTCTCCTTCAGGGCCTGTGCCTGGCTGAAGGGCGTCGTCGTCCGGCAGGATGACGGCGTTCTCCACCCCTCGACGCCCCCACAACAGCGATGAGCTGCCGTCTGGGAGGATCACAAACAGGTAGGCGAGGCGTCGCGCGAAGCCGTAGGCGTCGACAAAGTCGTCGGCCTCGGTCTGGTCCACGCCAATCGTGACCTGCAGGCACCGGCGTCCACAATCCAGAGAGGTTGGAGGCATGGCGTTCGAGAGCACCCGGTCGGGGCCGAGAAGCGACCCGTCGGGCTGGCGAAGGCCGAGGATGCGAACCGGAAAGGCATCCTCCGGGGGGGCGTTGAGCGCCAGCCAGCCGTTGACACGGGCCAGCCGGTGCGTCAGGCTCGCCAACTCGTTGGCCGAGCGGTGACCGCTCCCCACGCTCGACGTTTCCAGCGGCAGCGCCGAGAGGGTGTCGCCCGCGGTGGCCTGGGTGAGGAGCCAGCGGTAGCGTGGAGCGCCGTCTACGAGCTGGCCCGCCAGCCAGTAGTCGGCCTCGCGGGGATCCGTGACCACCTCCACGCCGCCGAGGTCGGCGAGGCGCGTCGTGAGCGTGTCGTGGAAGGCACGGGGCGCGGGGAGCGACTGGAACAGGGCGCCCTTCGGAGCCTGGGCGGCGTCGATGGGCTGGCCGTCGGCGTAGGCCATCCAGCCAGTGTCGGTGTGCAAGAGTGCCCCTTCCGCGTGGGTGCGAATCGGGTCGGTTACGCACGCCGGGATACACGGCGACGCGCTGGCGTTGGCGAGGACCTCCGCCACATCGGCGACAGGCGCCGGGAGCCAGACCCGGAGCGGGCGTGCAGGCGGGGGGACCCACCGGGTGATGCGGAAGAGGTCGCCTGCTCGAACCGTCAGGGCGTCGCCGCGCGTAACGGTGGCTATGCTTCGGGCCACGCCGTCCTCTTCGATGACGGTCAGCTGAACGGTCGAGTCGGAGCGGGCCTGGCCGGTCTCGTCGGTGGTGAGGAAGCGGGTGAGGGTGGCACCCACGCCGAGGCCTTGCAGGACGCCGCCGCGCAGCGTAATGGCGTCGCCATCGATGCCGCCCACGCTGATGCCCTCGGCGGAGAATCCGGACAGTGCTTCACCGAAGAGTGCCTGGTCTCCAGGGCCTTCGAGGACAGGGACCTGGGTCAGACCGGTGCTCTGGACCAGCGCCGAGGCGCGGTCGAACACCGTCCGGGCTGAGGCGCCGACCGGGGTGGAGCGGAGGGCCTGAGCAAGAGCCCACGTGAATCCGCCATTGGTGATGCCGTACTGGATGATCTCGCGGCTTGGCTCGTCGTCCTGGGCGGCCGAGATCAGCAGCGCACCGCGCTCGCTCGGGTCGTCCAGCACCTCGCCATCGTCTACGGTCTGTGTTGAGTCTGCCTCGAGCTTGCGAGCGGCTCCGAGGACGGGGCCGCGTGAGCCCGACCCGCTGTGGCAGTTGTCCTGAATCACGGCCAGAGATCCGGTCGGGCCTACGGCATCCAGAGCGCGGTTCCAGAGGCGCCGAAGCTCTTTGTCTCGGATGTCCGGCGCGCCGAGGGCCGCATCGGACGGAACGATGGATTCGTCCTTGCCATCGGCTTCGTCGGTGGCGGTGTTGGTGACCTGGGAGCCGTGCCCAGCGTAGTAGAACACCAGATGGTCGCCGGGCTCGGCGCGTGCGATGAGGGCCTCGATGGCATCGAGGATGCCTTTGCGGGTAGCATCGCGGTTGGCGAGGGTGCGGACGTTCCTGGGCGCGAAGCCGCGCTCGATCAGCACCTCCTGCATCAGCGAGACATCATTGATGGTGCCCTCGAGGTCAAACCACGTACGCGAACTCAGGCTTCGCGAACCATCCGCTGGTTCGTACGTGTTGATGCCCACGAGCAGCGCGCGCCGCGTGCCCGGAGGCTCGGCTGACGTGTTCGGGGCCCATGCTGGCGCCGCCAGCACGAAGGCGAGAAGGAGGGGAAGGGCAGACAGGTGCATTGCAAACGGGGGCAGTCACTCGAAGATGCCGACGAGTCGCGAGCTTTCGCCGCGAAGAAAAACGATGCTGTGCGGCAAACCGTGCCGAGTGGTTAGCCTACTCTTGTGAACCGCCCGGTGCCATGTCGTCTCTTCCACCCGATTCCTCGCCCCCAGATGCTGCTGCGCGCGCCTGGCTGGAGGCGATGGTGACGCGGATCGAGGACGACCCGGATCTCCTTGCGGCGCTCTCCGAAGAGGAGGTGGACGCCGCGCTGGCGGAAGAGGGCATCCGTGCCTCTGGCGTCCGTGCTGCGGTCCGCCGACGCATCCGAGAGGCGGAGGCGATGCCTGCCCGGTCGCCAGCTCGACGCACGCGGTTCAACCCGTTCATGGCAACCGCACTGGCGTTCGTCGGCGTAATCGCGCTGGCGAGCCTGTTGTGGGTTCAGCAGGAAAGCACCTCGGTTGCAGAGGAGGTGCTGACGTACGAGGCGACGCTGACGGAACTCATGCGCCCACCGTCGAAATCGCCCGACCCCACGGCCTCGGACCTGCTCTCCGTGGGGGCGCAGGCGCTTCTCACGGCTGCACAGGCCGATCCACCCGATCAACCGGCGGCGCGCGAGGCGTCCGCGGCCTTCACAGAGGCCTATGCGATGGCAACCGAGATGGATGCTCAGGACACGGCGGCCTTTTTCGCCGGGTTGGCGAACGGGCTGATGGACCAGCCCGACGAGGCCGTCGAGTGGCTGCGCCGGGTGTCGCCCGATGGTGCCTATGCCGGGCAAGCCAAGGATGCAATTGAGAGCCTTCAGCGCTGATCTGATGCGGGCGTTGGGTTCTGCTTTTCTGCTGGTGATGTTCGCATGCTCGCCATCGGACGTGCCGGAGCCGGTAGAGCCCGAACCGGCCATCGTGCAGGTGGATACCCTCCTTGCGCGCTCCCGTGACGCTCCCACGGAGTCTCTTCTCGTAGACGCCAGCTCGACCGTCGAACAGGCAGGACCGGATTCCGTGACGACCAAGACGGCTCGCACGCAGGATGAGACCGTCGCGTTGACGCCAGCTCAGCCTACCGATTCGCGCTACGCCGTGTTGGTCGGTATCAATGACTATCCCGGCGAGGAGGAGGACCTCCCGAGCGGCCAGCATGATGTGGACGCCATGCGGAGCCTGCTGATCGAACGATTCGGCTATCGGTCCGACAACATTCTGGTGTTGACCGACCAGCGCGCGACACGCGGGGGCATTCAGCGAGCCATCGAGACGCATCTCGCCCAGGCCGGAGCCAGCGGATCCGCCGTGTTCTACTACTCCGGCCACGGCGTCCAGACAGAGACCAATCACGGCCGCGATGTCGAAGCCGACGGGCGAGACGAGGCGATCTACGTGTGGGCCGACGACGGTGAGCACAGCGCCCTCATCCTCGACGACGAGATCGGCGTCTGGGTCAGCGCGCTGGCGACCGACCGAGTCCTCGTCATCGCCGACGCCTGTCACTCCGGCACCGTGTCGCGCGGAGGCTCCGAGCTGGCGCCCAAAGCGGTCCGGTACGAGGACATTGTCTCCAGGCTGGAGTCGCCCGCTCGAGGGGACGTTCTGCCGCCCGCCTCGCCGCGTCATACGCTGCTCGCGGCGGCACACGACAACCAGATGGCGCTGTCGGGTCTGCCGGGCGAGCCGAGCCTGTTCACCAAGGCTCTCACGACCGCTCTCTGGGACGCTGCTCCAGGTCTGGAGCTGGCGGACCTGATGCGCGACGTTCGCCGCGTGGTTCTGGCCCAGTCTCGGCGGTACCAGTCTGCGCACACGCCTCAGATCGACGGACGCTCGCAGACCGTTGCAGACGTGTTCGGTCCCCGATGATCTGGTGGCATCCATGGCCTGAACCGTCTTCGCTGGCATCCTCGGCCTCGAGCTGGCGGCGCTCGTTTCGGGTCAGGATGCGGACGCCTTCGGAATTGCTTTCCTACGCCGCGGGGTGCCGTCGCCGTTGATCGGGATTAGTCTGATCCCCACACGGGAAGGCGGTAGCTTTCAGAATTCTGGTGGAGCAATCCGATTGGTGACGGAAGCTGTCTTGAAAACAGTCGAGCCTGAATAGGGCCTTGGGGGTTCGATTCCCTCCTCCACCGCTGACACGATGAGTCCTATCGACAGGGAGACGCCGGAGAAGCTGCAGTCTTGGCCCATTTCATCCAAGCTGGCCACTCATGCTATATCTCATTCGGCGGACATGGAGCGTTTGATCTCGTCATTCACCGGGAGGGTGAAGAGTTGAAAACAGTAGAGGTAAAGTCGACGTCTCAGAGATCGGCTTCTGGGAAATACGTGGTAGAGCTGAAGCGGGTGCAGACCAATGGCACCGGACACACCCTGCATCGCTTCGATGCGAGAGGAATCGACTTCGTCGCCGTCTGGATTCGTCCAGAGAACAGAGTTGTTGTTCTGGAAGCGAATGAACTCGATGGGATGTGTGCAAAGACGCTAGCATGAGTCTCCTTGTCAGTCAGACAAGCTGCCCGCTGTAACCCTCAGCCCAAAGGCTCGTTTAGAGACCATTCCTCACCCCGACCTGATGCGCCGTTTCGCCCTCGCGCTCCTCGTTGTCCTCGCCAGCTCGACTGCCGCACAGGCCCAGAGCGACATCATCTCTCTCGAAGAGGCCGTCCAGACGGCTCTTGAGCGCAGCACCGACCTTCAGCGCGCCGAGACCGGAGACCGTGCCCGCGTTCTCGCCGTTCAGGGGGCTCGCGCTGGGCGCCTCCCGACCGTCAACCTTCAGGTGACCCCGCGCCAGCAGTACGGTCTCGCCTTCGACCAGACGACGGGCCAGCTCACCTCGCAGACGAGCGAGACGATGAACCTGGGCCTCGGAGGACAGATCAGCCTCTACGACGGCGGGCGCACACGCGCTGCTGTTCGCCAGGCAGAGCTGGAGCGCACGGCATCGTTGGCGAGTGTGGAGCGGACGCGCCAGCAGGTCGCCCTTAATGTGGCCCAGACCTTCCTGCAGCTTTTGCTCGACCGCGAGCTGGTAGAGATCCAGCAAGGCCAGCTCGCGGCCGCCATCAGCCAGCGCGATCAGGTCAACGAACTGGTGGAGGGCGGAGCCCGGCCTGCAGCGGACCTCGTGGCGCAAGAGGCTGTTGTGGCGGAGCGCGAGCTGGCGGTGGTGGAGGCCCAGGGGGCTGTGGCGGCAGACCGCGTTTCACTCATCCAGGCCATTGGCCTCGATCCTCTCGGCGACTACACCTTCGTGGGTCCTAGCCTGGAGGAGCTGGAGCAGCGCGGCCTTCTGGCCGTCTCCGACCTCGCGCTGGCGGACCTGCTCTCGACCGCCCGCGAACGTCGCGCCGACCTTCGCGCCAATGAACTCGACATCCAAGCCCTTGAGGCCGCGGTCACAACTGCCCGAGCCAACAACCGGCCTACCCTCGATTTGTCTGCCAACGTCGGGACGGGCTACTCCAGCCTCCAGACGCGTGTTACCCAGGAGTCGCCAGACATTCCCGTGTCCCTCGGAGATGGAACGCCCGTTCTGGTGGGGGGCGTCCCCCTGACCTTTCCGGGGCCCTCCGAGCGGACGCTGACGCCGATCTACACGCAGTTTGCGGATAACAGAGGCGGATCGCTGGGTCTCACGCTCACTGTCCCGATCTATGACGCTGCCCGCACGCGTCGCCAGGTCGCCCAGGCGCAGATCCAGGCCGACGATGCTCGGATCCAGCGCGAGGCGCTGGTTCGCCAGATCGACGCGGAGGTGCAGCAGGCTCTTGTGCAAGCGCAGACCGCCCAGGCTCGCCTGGCAGCCTCCGAAACGCAAGTGACCGCCGCCGAGGCCGCGCTGGCCGTGGAGCAGGACCGCTACACCCTCGGCGCCGGAACCCTCTACGATGTCGCGCAGGTCCAGGCTCGGCTCGCCCAGGCCGAGGCCACGCGTGCCCAGGCCGCTTACACGCTCGTGCTGCGCGCCGCGGCCGTCGGGCTGGCGACCGGCAGCATCGACCCGGACGCCATGGCGAACGAACTGCTCGGCGAGTAGTGAGCATCCTCGCCAGCCCGTAGACAACGCCAGCGCCGCGCAACCCGGCCCCGGCTTTCCCGTCAACCGCTCTCACCCTGACGACTGCACCCCATGTCACCCACCAAGAAAATCCTGATCGGCCTCGGCGTCCTCGTCGCGCTTCTGATCCCTGTTGCCGTGCTGGCGGGCGGAGGCGAGGAAGGCATCGAGGTAGAGACCGCCGAGGTGAAGGTTCGCGCCATCACGGAAAGCATCACGGCCTCAGGCACCGTCGCCGCCGAAGTGGAAGTTCCCATTTCCTCCGACGTGTCCGGTGAGGTGGTCCAACTGGCCGTCGAGGAAGGGCAGGTGGTGGAGCGTGGACAGCTGCTGCTTCGCGTCCGGCCCGACTTCTATGCGCGCCAGCGAGAGCAGGCCCAGGCCCAGGTGGCCTCGGCCTCCGCGGGAGTAGACCAGGCCCGCCGCGATGTCATCCAGGCTCAGGCCGATGCCGCGCAGGCTACCGCAGACCGGGAACGGACGGAGCGCACACTCGAACGCCAGCAAGATCTGTTCGACCGGGGCGTGATCTCCGAGGCAGAACTGGACGCTGCGAAGGGCGCGGCTCAGGTTGCACGCGCGTCGGAGCAGGCAGCGCTCGCCCGCATCTCGACCATCGAGGGGCGCATTCAGAGTGCCCAGGTGCAGGTCCGAAGCGCGCAGTCCCAGGCCCGCCAGGCCGGCGAGCAACTCGCCCAGACGTCCATTCGCGCGCCAATGTCGGGTACCGTCATCGGGCTGGTGATTGAGCCTGGCGAACGCGTGGTGGGCACGGCCCAGATGAGCGGCACGGAGGTCATGCGCATCGCCCGCCTCGACGCGATGATGATGGAGGTGGACGTGAACGAGAACGACGTGGTCCGCATCGCCGTGGGCGACTCCGTCAAGATCGAGATTGACGCCTATCCCGAGCAGCCGCTGACGGGCATGGTGACCGAAATCGCCAACTCGGCACGCGTCAACGGTCAGGGAACGGCACAGGCTGTGACCAACTTCCCGGTCAAGATCCGCATCAATGCAGACAGCTACACGGAAAGCCAGACCGCCAGCGCGAGCGATGAGGGCGTCGCGCCGCGCCAGAGCACCCAGCTTCGGCCGGGCATGAGCGGGACTGTGGACGTGTTCGCGCGGACGGTACCGAACGCCGTGGTGGTGCCCATTCAGGCCGTCACCGTGCGCGACTTCAACGAGCTGGCGCGTGAGGAACGGGAGCGCAAGGAGGCGATGGGCGAAGAGGTCTCGGACGAGGAGATTCCCGAGGAGGAAGACCTCCGCCGCGTCGTGTTTGTGATGGTGGACGGCAAGGCTGAGATTCGGGAGGTCGAGACCGGCATCGCGGATGAGACGCACATCGAGATCCGCTCCGGGCTGGCGGGCGGAGAGACCGTGGTGACGGGGCCGTTCCAGTTGCTCCGGTCCGAGCTGAAGCCCGAGGCCTCAATCAAGGAAAGCGACGACGAGTAAGGAGTTATGGGAGACGTGTGATGAGCGCCTCGCGTCGAAGCGTTCTCCCCGTAGGCCATCCTCAGACTCATTGCCCCTCACTCTTCACCCTTCATCACCCTATGCAACCCGTCATCGAGATCACCGACGTCTGGAAGACGTACAAGATGGGGACGCAGGAAGTCCATGCGCTCCGAGGGTGCTCCCTGTCCGTGGACGAGGGCGAGTACCTCGCCATCATGGGGCCGTCGGGCAGTGGGAAGAGCACGCTGATGAACGTGATCGGGTGCTTGGACGTCCCCACCAAGGGGACCTACAAGCTCGATGGCCGCGACGTGGGCCATCTGTCGGATGACCAACTGGCAGAAGTCCGAAATAGCCAGATCGGGTTCGTGTTTCAGACCTTCAACCTGCTTTCGCGGCAGGACTGCCTGCAGAACGTCGAGCTGCCGCTGGTGTACGCGGGTGTGAGTCGTGCAGAGCGCCGGGAGCGTGCGGCTGAGGCTCTGACGCAGGTGGGCCTCGGCGACCGAATGGACCACAAGCCCAACGAGCTCTCGGGTGGGCAGCGCCAGCGCGTGGCCGTGGCCCGCGCCCTCGTCAACCGCCCCTCCATCCTGCTCGCCGATGAGCCGACCGGCAACCTAGACTCGGCCACCAGTGATGAGATCATGCGGCTGTTCGAGCTGCTGTACCGCCGTGGCAACACCATCGTGGTGGTGACCCACGAGGACGACATTTCAGAGCACGCGCGCCGTGTGGTGCGCCTGCGCGATGGGACGGTGGAGACCGATGTGCGTGTGGGCTCTCCGGTTCTGGAAGGCGCCTCAGAGGCCGAGCTGGAGGTACGAGCCGACATCGACTCATGACGCCCCTGTGCCTCTGGACGGGCACGCGAGATGCGCGCGTCATCGAGATCGACGTGCAGGGCACCGACCGGCTTGGGCGACCGGGCGCCATCGAGACACTCACCGTGCTTCCAGAGTTCGAGGCCGAGCTTCGGGCGTATGCGTCCCGAGCGCAGCGCTACGGGGCGCTTCTGCTGATTGGCATTCTGGGGCTCACCGGTATATCTCTTATCGCCGCCGTGCTGGGCGTGACCAACGTATGGAGCGGCATCACGACGGTCCGCGTCATCGGAGCCTGCGTGGGCCTGATGGGAGCGCTCATGGTAGCGGTGCCACTCGCCACGCCGGAGACGCTTCAGGCGTTCGGAGCCCGTCGGTCGATCCGAATCGCCCGTGTGAGCGGGGTGTTCACGCTGGGCCTCGGGGTGGTGATCGCCTTCTTCAGCTAGAATCGCCAGCTCGAGACCGGACCTCGAGCTGGCGGACTGCGGAGATGCGGAGGACGCGCGGTGAACGGGCAGTGAGTTTGCTCTGTGACACCCCTTCGGGGTGCGTGTCGGGCATGGTCTGTGCCGATCCTCCGCCGCCTTCATCCTCCTGCCCCGTTGTCCGAGTTCTTCGCCCTTCTCGCGGCGGCCTTCCTGCCGCTGTTCGTCGCCCTCAACATCCCTGGCATCCTCCCGATCTACATCGGGATGACGGAGACGTTTACGCGTGAGAGCCGGAACCAGCTTCTCGTGCGCGCCCTCGCAGCCGCTCTCGCGCTGGCGGTTCTGATGCTGTTCGCCGGACAGATCATCTTCGACACGCTCGGCATCACGCTCAACGATCTCCGCGTGGGTGGCGGCCTGATTCTGCTTGTGATCGCGGTCGCGGATCTCGCGTTCCAGGGAGAGACCGGGAAGCGGCGGGGAGGTGGAAAGGCCACTCGGAAAAAGGTGGAGGCGATGGACCCGGCAGACCTTCCGGTCGTGCCGCTCGGCATTCCGCTCATCATTGGGCCTGGCGCCATCACAACGATTCTCGTCATGGACGCCCAGTTCGGGTGGGCTGTGACGCTGCTCTCCATCGCGATCAACATGCTCCTCGTGTTCATCACGTTCGCCTTCGGGCCGGCGCTGTTGCGGTGGTTCGGGCCGGGCACGTCGAAGGCCGTCGCGAAGGTGGCGAGCCTGTTCCTGGCCGCCATCGCGGTCGCCATGATCCGGGCAGGCATCACCGGGATGCTCGCGGGATAAGCGCGAGAGGCACCCGTCTCGAGCTGGCGCGGTCGGGCTCTGGAGCGTCCCTTAGCTCAACCGCACCTCGCGGATAAACCGCCGCACAGCTACCCACGAGGCCATCCAGCCGAGCACTAGCCCGACCAGCACCAGCCCGCCGAGGACATACATCGGCGAGCCTCCGGGCCAGCCACTTCCCGGCACCGCCACGTCAGAGCTTCCCAGGAGGCGGAGCAGCAGCCCGTAGAGCGCCCACAGCGTCACGCCCGCGCCGAGGCCCGCCAGCAGCCCGTGGACGACGCCTTCCACCAGGAAGGGCCGCCGGATAAACGCGTTCGTGGCGCCGACGAGCTTCATGGTGCGGATCAGCATGCGCCGCGCGTAGATGGACAGCCGCACCGTGTTGCCGACCAGCAGCAGCGCGGCCAGCACCACCAGCGCGACAATCGCCAGCCCGGCGACGGACAGCATGCGCGCATTGCGCTCCACCTTGACCAGCAACTCCTCCTCGTAGTCCACCGCTTCTACGGATCCCCAGGCCTCGACGGTGGTGACAAACTTGGCGAGGCTGTCCGCCGACGCGTACGCGCCGACGAGCCGGACGCGCCAGCTCGCCGGGAGGAACTGCGCGTCGTCGTAGAGGTCGGCGCCTTCGCCGAAGGACTCGCGGAAGATCTCGGCGGCCTCCTCGTGGCTGACGAACCGGAGCGAGTCCACGCCGGGGATGGTTTCCAGGCGTTCGCCCACGCGCGTGGCGGCGGCCGTATCGATGGCCTCCAGGTAGACCTCCACCTCGGAGATGCTCTCGCGGACGCCCTCGGCGGCTTCGCTCACCAGCCAGCCGATGAGCACGAACATGCCGATGAGCACGAGCGCGAGCGCGAGGGCGAACACGGAGGTCGCCGACGAGAGCTTGGCGCGTTTGAATCCGGCGATGCCTTCGCGGAGGGTGTAGGAGAGAGCCACAGTCGTCAGGGGGGAGACGCTGGAATCTAGCGTCGAGCTGGCGAGGGCACGCCAGCCCGTTCATAACGGTTTGGTTGGGAGGTGCTCTCAGCCTTGCCCTACCTTGATTCCATGTGGTCAGTCCCCTGCCGTGCCTCGCTGCTTTGGGCGTCCGTCCTTGTCGGGCTGGCGGGGTGTGACTCGAATGAGCCTGTCGCGCCTCTCAGTTCGATTGAGGTGATCGCGCCGAGCGACACGGTGGCGTTCTACTTCTCTGATGGCGCTCGCATCGCTTCGAGGGCGTGGTTCCGGTCGGCCAACGGAGCCCCGGTCACGGTCTCGGTGGAGGTCGATCACGATTCGCTCACGTGGGACACAAACACGGGCAGGTTGCTCGCCGCCAGCCCGACGACTGATGTCGTACGTGTGACCGGATCGGCAGAAGGGCATCGCGATACCACGGTCACGGTTCTAGCAGTTGCATATGGGCCGTGTCCTCCGTCTTGGGAGAGGGACGATTACTTTCCACTGGTGGATCGCGCGGTGTGGACATTCGACTACTACCGCCGCGACGAAGATCGATTCAGGGTCAGATCAGTTCATGGGACCCTGAGCTTGAAGTTCGGGGACGCGACGTGTGAGAGAGGCATCCGAACGGTTGAGGCTGTTCCACATATAGTCGGAACAGAGAAATACCTACAACAAGGGGGAGGTGGAGATCGCGAAGGACCTGTCGAGTATTCCCTGAACCTAATAGTGTTCGTCGAGTCTCCCGATAATGAAGTACAAACCTCGTTCCCATCCTTTGCGATGGAGAGACTTGATCGCTACCAGTCGCTTGGGGGGGGAGATTTGGTATTCGAGGGGCCTCGTTGGAGGTCAACCACTCTCCAGCCTACGGTTGGCATTTCGAGCGTTGATATCGACGTTTACTTCGGATTCGGTACCTACAGAGAGGAGACCTGGACTCGCCGGTAACTACATCACCTCCGGCGCCGAGATGCCCAGCACCGCCAGCCCGTTGCCGAGCACCGTCCGCGCGGCGTGCGCCAGCGCGAGGCGGGCCTCCGCCAGCTCGGTGGCCTCGCCCACGATCCGGCAGTCGCGGTAGAACTGGTTGAAGGCCGTCGCCACCTCGCGGAGATACGTGGCGATGCGGTGCGGCGCGCGGGCGTCGGCGGCCTGCCGGACCTCATCCGGGAACAGCAGCAGCGTCTTGATAAGCGCCTCCTCGGTCTCGTGCGTCAGGAGCGAGAGATCGGCATCGGGCTGGCGAACGAGGCCTGTCTCCTCGGCCTTGCGCTCGATGGACGCGATCCGCGCGTGGGCATACTGGAGGTAGAACACCGGGTTCTTCTCGCCTGCCTCCTTCGCCAGATCAAGGTCGAACTCCAGGTGCGTGCCCGGCGCGCGCATCAGGAAGAAGAAGCGCACCACGTCGGCGCCCACCTCGTCCATCAGCTCGTCGAGCGTGACGAAGTTGGCCTTGCGCGTGGACATCTTGACCGGCTCGCCACCCTGCACGAGCGTCACGAACTGGTAGACGACCACGTCGATCTTGCC
Organism: Bacteroidota bacterium; assembly: GCA_039815415.1. Classification (GTDB taxonomy): domain Bacteria; phylum Bacteroidota; class Rhodothermia; order Rhodothermales; family Rubricoccaceae; genus JBCBZH01. Next base: position 5,583 of record JBCBZH010000035.1, on the reverse strand, counting down.
GGGGTCGCCGCCGAGGGCCTCCACGCCGCGCAGCACGTCCGGGTAGGTGGCGATGTGGTCGGCCCCGAAGATGTCCACGGCCAAGTCGAAGCCGCGGTCGAGCTTGTTGAGGTGGTAGGCGATGTCGGGCAGTCGGTAGGTCGGCTCGCCGGAGGACTTCACCAGCACCACGTCCTTTCCGATCTCCTCGCCCTCGGGCGTGGTCTCCACCTTGCCAAGTGCGGAGGTCTTGAACCACGTCGCGCCGTCTTGTTTGTAGACGTACCCGGCCTTGTCGAGCTGGTGGACCACATCCCACACGGCGTCGGACTCGTAGAGGTCGTGCTCGTTGAAGTGGGTGTCCATCTCCACGCCGAGCCGCTGCAGCGTCGCCGTGATGTCCTCGAAGATGGCCTCCTGTGCGGCCTGCTTAAAAGTGGTCTCGTCCTCGGCGTCCATCAGCGCGTCGCCGTGTTCATCCACCAGCGCCTGCGCGATGTCGATGATGTAGCCGCCCCGGTAGCCGTCGTCCGGGAAGCCCTCGGGCACCACGGTGCCGTCGTCGAGCTGGCGTATGGGCGTGGAGGGGTTCACGAGGGCACGGTAGCGCGCCTGCACGCTCTGGCCGAGCACCCGCATCTGGCGTCCGGCGTCGTTGAAGTAGTACTCGCGCTTCACCTCCCAGCCGGTCCAGTCGAGCAGCGTCGCGACGGTATCGCCCAGGACCGCATTGCGCCCGTGCCCAACCGTCAGCGGGCCGGTCGGGTTGGCGGACACGTACTCGACGACGGCCCGTTTGCCCGCGCCGCTCTCAGTGCGTCCATAGCTGGACCCCGCCGCCAAGATCTCCGCCAGCCCGTCGGCGAGGTACTGGCCTGCGAAGCGGATGTTGATGAAGCCCGGCCCGGCCACCTCCACACCAGATACGCGCGCTGGGTCTAGCTCGAGAGTGTCCACCAGCGCGTCGGCGATGGCGCGCGGCGAGCGCCGCAGCGGGCGGGCCAGTTGCATGGCGACGTTGGTGGCGAGGTCGCCATGCGTCGGGTCCTTGGGCGTCTGGAACTCGACTTCCACCTCGGCCACGGCGAAGCCGTCGGGCAGGTCGGGGAGCTGCGCCAGCGCGGCGCGGAACTGGTCGGCGAGGGTGGCTTCCATTCGAGGGTCCAGAGTGAGAGGTCGTCAGATGGGGAAGATCGCCGCATCTGGCTCGACTGACTGCCAAGACGGAGTGGCTTCCAAGGCAAGCGCATGCTAGCCGGAGCATCTCTGACCGCCCCTAGCATGCGCCAGCGTGCGGCGAGGGGGCTCCCGCAGAGCGGGTGGGGGTGTCTTCGCCAGCCCGCCAGCTGAGAGAACACCCTCCGACCGCTTCGCGGCCACCTCCCTCGAAGGGAGGATTTGGCATGCGCTCACCCGGGAGTGGTTTCCTTGAGATGGCGGCTGGGCCTCGAGCTGGCGACGTACGCCTCCGCCAGATCGAGCGCGTGGCATGTGGACCCGCGACGCTGCCTGGGTGCACTTCCCCTTCCTGTCATCCTGAGGAGCGGAGCGAGGAAGGATCTTGCCGGATCGGACTGTGCGCTGGGTGGGGACGCCAGCTCGACCCAGGCTAGATCCTTCGCATTCGCTCAGGATGACAATGAGAGCGGAGCGAACAAGGCACGTTTCCGGTCTCTCTCGCCATCTCGAGGTATGCCCGTGCGGATGGGCAACGAGCTGGCGAAGTCGCGACGAGCCTAAGCCCCTCAATCCCTAAACCCCAGTTCTGAACTCACTCTGCCTGATACACCGCGAAGTCGTCGCGCTTGGCGTGGAGGTTGAGCGCGATGGCGAGCATGGTCGTGTCCGCCAGGATAGCTGAGCCGCCGTACGAAATGAACGGCAGCGGGATGCCGATGATGGGCATCAGCCCGATGGTCATGCCCACGTTGATGAGGATGTGGACGAGGAAGATGCCGGTCACTCCCGCCACGAACAGGCGTGGCAGTGCAAACCCGGCTTGCACGCCGAGTCCCGCCAGCCGGATGATGAGCGCCCCGAAGAGCACCAGCACAAGCGTCGTCCCGAGGAACCCGAACTCCTCTCCGATGATGGTGTAGACGAAGTCCGTCGAGTTCTCGGGGATGTAGTTGAGCTGTGTCTGTGTGCCCTCGGTAAAGCCCTTCCCGAACAGGCCGCCAGATCCAATGGCCGCCTTCGACTGGATGACGTGGAAGCCCACCGTGGAGCGGTAGGCCTCTGGGTCGTTGAACGCCACGATGCGGCCGATCTGGTGCGGCTCCAGCACCTTGAACAGCGCCACGTTGACGAGAATCGCCATCGCACCCGTCGCGAGCAGCATAATGGTCGCCATGCCTCGGCTCCGCGAAAGCAGGAACATGGCGAGGGTCGCCACCCCGACGAACACTGCAGCGAAGACCGGGTTGAGGATCGAGAGGTAGGCTGCCACGCCCGCGCCGCCCAGCACGGCCATCCACGCGATGGGCACCAGCCCGCTCCAGTAGAGCATCACCGGGATCAGCGACAAGAACACCAGCGCAGTGCCGGTGTCGTTCTGTGCCACCACGAGCACGGCGGGAACTGCGATGAGCGCGACCAGAATGCCCACGGTTCGCAGAAACGCCGGGTTGAACCCGAACTGCGCCGCGCGAGACTCCTTCCGGGCCAGAAACGCCGTCGCCGCCAGCACGACACCAATCTTGGCAATCTCCGCCACCTGAAACCCGACGGGCCCAATTCGAAGCCAGCTCTTGGCGCCGTTGATCTCGGTCCCGAACAACAGCGCCGACATCAGCAGCAGCAGGCAGACGCCGTACACCAGCGGCCACATCCGCACGATGAACTGCGCCGGGAGGAGCAGCGTCACCACCAGCACGAACGTCGAGATCCCCACCCACTGAGCCTGCCGGTTGAAGTTCTGCTGCACCGAGTCCAGCAAGAACTCTCGCGCAGGGCCGTGCGTGGCGCTGTAGATCGCCACCAGCCCGATGCTCACGAGCGCCAGCCAGAGGGCGATCGAGACCCAGTCGAGGTTTCGGTACCAGGGGCGCATCTACAGAACGAAGACAGGTGGGCGCAGAAAGGGAAACAGTACGAGCCGGTCGAGCTGGCGAGTGCCCAGCATCCTCCTTTCCTAAGACGTTCCCTCTCCATGAGGGAGAGGGACAGGGTGAGGGGGCGCCAAGCTGGCTTTGAGCTAGACCGTTCAGCTTATCGCCATCGAGTTCTGCAACGTACCCCCGCGTTGAGATCCTTCACGTTCGTTCAGGATGACAAAGTGAGGGAGAGTACACCCAACGAGCTGGTGGCTTCTATCGTCAGCTCGAGGAGATCTGGGCGATGTCCTCTCGAGCTGGCGATGCGTGGGGTTGGTTGCCAGGGCTCTGTCTCCATTCCTAGATCCGGCCCGAGGACCGGATGGATCGGGCACGGGCGACGAGGCCGGGGCGCGTGATCTCGCCCCGCAGATACTGCTCAATCATCAGCGTGGCGATGGGCGCGGCGATGGTGCCCCCGTAGCCGCCGTTCTCGACGATGACGCCGACCGCTACCTCGGGCTCATCGACAGGCGCATAAGCGATGAATACCGAGTGGTCCTTGCCGCGAGGGTTCTGGCTGGTGCCGGTCTTGCCCGCCACCGTGATCTCCGGGAAGTCTCGCGTCTCGCGGATCTGAGCGATCCGCGCGGTGCCTGCCGACACCACCAGCTCCATGCCCTCCCGGACAATGGCGAGGTTCTCCGAGCTGACAGGTACCTTGCGGGCACGGCGATGCATCGTCTCGCGGGTCTCGCCTGTCTCGGGGTCGGTTTGTGCCATCACGAGGTGTGGCGTCACCAGGGTTCCACCGTTGGCGATGGTTGCCGTCATGCGTGCGAGCTGCATCGGGTTGGCACCCATGTTGCCCTGGCCGATGCCCAGGTTGACCGTGAAGCCGGGGCCCCAGCCGCCCACGCCCCATCGCTGGTTGTAATACGATGAGTCCGGGATCAAGCCCGGCAGCTGATCCGGGATGTCGATGGGAGCGAGCTGGCCGAATCCGAACCGGCTGGTCCAGAATCCGTATCGGTGCAGGTCCATCCGCTTGGTTCCCTCCGGCGTCTGGAAGGTGTCATTCATCAGGCGGAAGAAGAACGTGTTGCAGGACACCTGGATCGCTCGCTTGACCGAGATGCGCCCGTGCGCGCCTCCGTGGCACCGGTAGAGGCGCCCGAGGAGATAGCCGCCGCCACAGAACAGCTGCGTGTCTTCATCAATCATGCCCTCTTCCAAGGCCGCCGCGGCCATGAAGGGCTTCCAGGTGGAGCCTGGCGGCAGGTTCGCCATCGTGGCCCGGTTGAAGAGCGGCTTCTCTTCGTTTCGGTAGACGTAGTCCACCTCTGCCTGCGTCAGCCCGTCCTGGAACAGCGTCAGCGGGTAGTCTGGCGCCGACACCAGCGAGATGATGCCACCCGTGTTGACGTCCATCATCACGGCCCCGCCGCGCTTGTTCACGAACAGGCTCTCGGCCAACGCCTGCACCCGCGCATCGATAGCAAGGGTGAGGCCCATGCCGGATTTCGGGGCGACATCATGAATGCCGTCCTGGTAGGATTCCACGTCCATGCCGTGGACGTTCACCAGTCGCTCCTGCCGGCCCGGCGTGCCACGGAGCACAGACTCGTACTCGGATTCAATGCCCGTCAGCCCGATCCGATCGCCCAGGCGGTAGCCCTGCTCACGCATCCGATCCAGCCGCTCCCCGTCAATCTCGTTGACGTAACCCAGCGCATGGGTTAGCCGGACGTTGCTCACATAGCGTCGCTGCTGGTCTTCCGTAAACCCGATTCCCTGGAGGCGATACGCGTTCTCCTGTAACCGGGCGAAGGTCGAGAACGGCACGTTGGCGAGCAGCACGCTCGTCTGGTACGAGGAGCGGTCCTTGATCTGGGCCCACTTCTCCTGAAGCTCCTCCAGCGGCATCATCGCCAGCTCGGCAATCAGGGGCAGCTTGGATTCATCGAAGTAGCGCGCCGCAACCGTCACGCTGAGCGTGGTTTCATTGTCAACGAGCAGGACGCCGTTGCGGTCGTAGATGTAGCCCCGCGCGGGCCGGATGATCTGGGTCTCGATGGCATTGCCCGCCGCCTCGCTCATGTACCGCTCGCTGTCGATGAGCTGCATCTGTGCCAGCCGTGCGGTGAGCAGGCCAAAGAGGATGAACACAAGAGCTGCGAACACGCGGTAGCGCAGGCGGGCATCGGCGCTAGACGAGGTAGCGAGGACAGACGGCATGTGGAGAAGACCGAAGGAGTGGAACGGCAACGTGCCGTTCGGAGTCAGCAAGGGGCGCTGCACCGCCGCCGCCGCGTAGAGCAGCCCGATCGTGCCGGTCAGTGATCCGCCTAGCAGCAGCCCGATCGCGACCACAAAGACCCAGCTGTGCAGCGCCCGGAATCGCACTACGCGCCAGCCGTCGAGCAGGCGAGACCAGAGCGGGATCACCCCGCTTCCAGTTCATGAAGCCCATGCCCTTGAGCGTCGAGATGTTCAGCAGCACGTCATCCCCGATATCGGTGTGCATCAACAGCCGCCGTGAATTGACCACCATCGTACGGCTGAGGAT
>JBCBZH010000387.1:0-2705 GCA_039815415.1 Bacteroidota bacterium | reverse complement strand
CGGACGAGTGAGGCGATGGTTCTGCTGGCGATGTCGCGGCTGATGCTCAACCGCATTCGGTGATCCCAAACAGCCTCTGAGAGCGACACGTCGCTGGTCCTCACGCTCGAGCTGGCGATGGGGTAGGGTCGCCAGCTCGAGGGAGGTCGCTCAGAGCGAGCTTCCGGCGCGGTCCGATTCCAGGGCCTTGAGCTGGCGAGCGACCTCCATCATGCGGATGAATTCTGCACGGTCGCCGTGTACGTCCGGGCCTTTCGCGCTGCGCGCCAGATCGAGGGCGTGCTCGAGGCTCGCCATCGGCGCCAGTTTGGTGTCCTGGAGAACAAGGGCGGCTTCCGTCACGGCCGTGGCCCAGCGCATCGCATCCGAGACCTCCTCGATAGTCGTGTCGCTTTTTCGCACGGTGGTTGAGAGCAGGTCACTGGTGTTTGAGAAGGTGCCGGGGCCGGTGGCGGGCTTGTAGCGGAGCTTGACCGTCATCAACTCGCCACGGTGCGCGTCTCGCGTCGGCTCTACGCGCTGGTACTTGAGGGCATCGGTGCCGGGCGTGGGCATGTCCACGCCAACGGGAATCACTTCATAGAGCGCGGTGACGGTGTGACCGGCCCCCAACTCGCCCGCATCGCGTGTGTCGTCATTGAACTCCTCGTCGCGCAGGCGGCGGTTCTCGTAGCCGATCAGCCGATATCCGGCCACCTCAGCCGGGTTGAACTCGATCTGGATCTTGACGTCCTTCGCGATGGCGACGAGGGTGCCGCCGAACTCACGCACGAACACACGCTCCGCTTCGCGCAGGCTGTCGATGTACGAATAGTTGCCATTCCCGGCATTCGCCAGCGTCTCCATCTTGGAGTCTTGCAGGTTGCCCGTGCCGAAGCCGAGGACGCTCAGGAAGACGCCGCTCTCGCGCTCCCGCTCGATCAGCCGCTTCATTTCCGCGTCCGACGACATGCCGACGTTGAAATCACCATCGGTCGCCAGAATGACACGGTTGGTAGAGGCTTCGTCGAAGTGACGCCGCGCGGTCTGGTATGCCAGCTCGATGCCCGCCGCACCAGCGGTGGATCCGCCAGCTCGCAGCCGGTCCAATGCTGCCAGGATGGTCGCTTTCTCGTCGCCGGGCGTGGGCTCGAGCACGAGGCCAGAAGCCCCAGCGTAGACCACGATCGAGACGTGGTCTTCCGGGCGTAGCTCGTTCACGAGCAGGCGGAATGCCTTCTTGAGCAGCGGCAGCTTGTCCTCCGAGCTCATGGAGCCCGAGACATCGAGCAGGAAGACGAGGTTGGCGGCTTGCAAGTCCTCCATGTCGATGCGGCGCCCCTGAAGGGCCACGCGGACGAGCTGGTGATCTTCGGCCCATGGGGCCTGGGCGACTTCGGTGTGGATGGCAAACGGATGCGGACTCCGCCGAGCGGGTCCCGCCAACTCATAGTCGAAGGCGTTGACGAACTCCTCGACGCGCACGGCGTCCGGGACGGGCAAGCGGTTCTCGCGCATCAGGAAGCGCCGCGCGTTGGCATAGCTGGCCCGGTCCACGTCGATGGAGAACGTTGAGAGCGGGTGGTCTCCGGGGCGACGGAAGGGGATTTCCTGGAGAGGCGCGTACGCTTCTCGGTCTACAGGTCTCGGTGTGCGTGCCTGGGTGCGTTCATGGGTGATGGAGACCGCGCCAGCTCGAGCCTCTGCATACGCTTCGGCGTTCTCATAGCGCGCGGGGATGGAGCCCGTGAGCCGCTCGCGCTCCTGGATCGCTTGCTGATGAACGCCGACGAGGCCTCGCACCCGAACACCGTCCACGAAGTACTGGATCTCCTCGGAACGCCCGCCACGGACATTCAGGTTGCCCGAGCCTTCCACGACTGAACCTTGAAGCGCTGTTACAGCTCCAACGCCTCGAACCGGGGAAGGCTCGTCAGCGCTAGCGGCGCGTGATGTCCCCTGAGCCGGGCGCGGACGGCTCGGGCGCCGACTCCGCCGAGAGGAGCCGCTCGAATAATCATCAGCGCCGACAACGCGAGGGGCACCGATGGCATCCCTCTGGATGATCGGTCGCTCGTACTCAACGGTGATCTCTCCCAACTCGCCTGAACCCAGCGAGAACTCGAGCTGGCGGGTATAGCCGCTGTGGATCGGGACGTCGTCGAAGCTCTGCGACTGGTAGCCTGCATAGGAGGCTGTGATCGTGTAGGAGCCGACTGGGACACCGATGATCCGGTAGTTGCCGTCGATGTCGGTGGCGGCCCCAAGCGTCGTGCCTTCGATGAGGACATTGGCACCGGGCAGGCCTTCATTGGTAGCGCCGTCAAGAACGCGCCCGGCCAGGGTTCCAGTCGATTGAGCAGAGGCAGAAACGGCCGCCAGCGCGAGGGCGGCGAGGAGGAGCGAACGGGCACGCATAGGCTTCGTGTGGATGAGACACGAAACGTTGGGACCAGCGCGTGGGGATACAAGACCAACCTGCCGGCATGGCGCCTAGCGCCCCGGCATCGTCCTGTGCCCCAGCCGACTCTGCTCCGGGCTGGGGCTCTCATGCCCACAGTGACAGGCCTCGAGCTAGCGCGTGGATGCCCGCCCCCTGCCTCTGCAGGGACAGGCTTCGCAGGCATGACGGCATCGGTAAGAAACCGGACCGCCCGCGCGAGGACGGCCCTCGAGCTGGCGGGGAGGGAGGTCCGCCCCTCGAGCGGGTGGGTCGGAGCGTGCGG